>JBGVIW010000139.1:0-53740 GCA_045128995.1 Ruminococcus sp. | reverse complement strand
ATCTAAGGATGTTCTGCTGAACTACCCCTTCGAGTCAATGGATTCTTCATTCATCCGCCTCCTTAACGAGGCTGCCGACGACCCGAAGGTCACCTCCATCAAGATCACCCTTTACCGCCTCGCTCGCTCCAGTAAGGTCATCCATGCGCTCTGCGCTGCTGCCGATAACGGAAAGGATGTTCTTGTCATGATCGAGCTTCGTGCCCGCTTCGATGAGGCAAATAATATCGGCTGGTCAAAAGTCCTCCAGCAGGCTGGCTGTAAGGTCATCTACGGCCCCAAGGACTATAAGGCACACTCAAAACTCCTCCTCATTACCCGAAAAGCTCCCGGCGGTACTTTTGAGTACATCACTCAGATCGGCACCGGTAACTATAACGAGAAAACTGCACGCCTTTATACTGACCTCGCCCTTATCACCTCGAACCGTGAGATCGCTGAGGATGCCGAAAAATGCTTCGATGCGCTCTGCTCCGGAACTTTCGTCGAGGAAACTAAACAGCTCCTCATCGCTCCGCTTTGCCTGCGCAACCCCATCCTCGAGAAGATGGACAGGCAGATCGAGATCGCCCGAAACGGCGGAAATGGCTATATTGCGGCAAAAATCAACTCGCTCACCGACAAGACTATCATCATGAAGCTCGTCGAGGCTTCTCAGGCTGGAGTGAAGGTCGACCTCGTTGTAAGAGGAATCTGCTGCCTTATCGCCGGTGTCGAGGGCTATACCCATAACGTCACTGTCCGCAGTATCGTCGGACGCTTCCTCGAGCACAGCCGTATCTATATCTTCGGCGAGGATAACGATGAGCGTGAGATCTACATCAGCTCAGCTGACTATATGACCAGAAATACCGTGAATCGTGTCGAGGTTGCAGCTCCGGTGCTTGACCCGAAACTCAAAAAACGCCTAAGCAAAATGTTCGACCTTTTCATGCAGGATAATGTCAAGGCAAGAGTTATGCTCAGCGACGGAAGCTATACCCACGTTCAGCCTGCTGACGGCGACGAACTGCTCAATTCTCAGGAGTATCTCTACGACGAAGCCTACCGCAAGGCTGCCGATAAAAAGGCTCGCCAGGAGCGTATGCGTGCCGCTCGTGAGAAAACTGCGTCAAAAAATGCTCCAAAAACAAAAAAATCTTCACAAAAACGTAAAAAAAGCAAATAACTACTTGAAACTCACACCGAGTTGTGATATAATATGATTTATGCGTATATTCCGCACACTTGCTGTGCGGCTGCGCCAAATTTTTCAATTTTGAGGGATTATTCATGATCGGTTACTATAATTATACTGTTGTTCTTACATATATCGGCTTTATCGCCGGTATACTGGGAATTTTCTTCGCTCTTGGCATCTACGGCGACGGTTCGCATCCGGAATATGCCGTGATCTGCCTCATGTTTGCTGGTCTTTGCGATATGTTTGACGGAAAAATCGCTCGTACCCGTGAGCGTACTGAGTCCGAGAAGAAGTTCGGAATCCAGATCGACTCGCTCTGCGACCTCGTCTGCTTCGGAGTGCTTCCTTCGGTCATCGGCTATGCAGTTGGCATGAAGAGCTGGGCTGATTTCCCGATTCTTGCGGCATTTCCGCTCTGCGCACTGATCCGCCTTGCGTACTTCAACGTTGCTGAGGAGGACAGGCAGAAGACTACGACTGACGTGAGAAAGGTCTATGAGGGACTGCCTGTGACGAGTGTTTCGCTGATTCTTCCGCTGCTTTACAGCTTCAGAGGTGATATCGGCAGGGATATTTTCCCGAATGTTTACGGCACGGCGATGCTGATCATTGCCATCGCATTTATTACGAGATTTAAGGTAAAGAAGCCCGGCATGAGAACGATGCTGATTTTCCTTGGACTTGGCGTGATCGAGCTTGCGTGGCTGATATACAAGACAGATTTCTTTGGATAAAAAACGACCCGGAGCATTTCAGGTGCTCCGGGTTTTTGTATGTGTATGCGCCGCAAAAAAATACAAAAGTCTTTGGCGCCGCCTTTCCTCAGAAAGGCGGTCGGGGGTTACAGGGGCGAGAAGCCCCTATCGACCAACGGTCGATGCGCCAGCAAAAAGCAGTCAGGCAAGCGCCCGAAAGCGCAATGCCTGACGGATCATTTTCTTTTACTGCATCCGGCGGCGAAGCCGTCCCAGTGTAAAGCATCCAGATGCACGGCTTAGTGCTACATGAGAAAACCGCCCGTCAAACTTTGCTTCGCTCGTTTGACTGGTTTATGCTGGCGCAAGCATTGCTTTGGCAATGCTTACGAGGCTTCTCGCCTCGTGCTCTCGACCGCTTTTCTGAAGAAAAGCGGCGCAAAAAACTTTATGCTTTTTATGCTTTTTTCTATTTAAAATGCTTCTGCGAGACCTTAAGACGGTTTATCGCCTTGTTCAATGCCGCCTGCGTGTGGTAATATTCCATGATGCTCTGCCGGCTGCGAAGCTTCTCCTCGGCACGCTTTCGAGCCTCCTCTGCTCGGATCACGTCGATCTCCTCCGGCAGCTCGCACGTATCAGTGATGATCGTCGCATACTCCGGCATGACCTCCATGAAGCCCTCGGATATCGCTGCATAGCGCCATTTTCCGTCCACGAGATACTTCAGCTCGCCCGTCGGCAGCGCTGTTACAAGAGCCTCGTGTCCCGGCAGTATTCCAAGCTTTCCATCAAGCGCCTCCACTACCAGATGTGCGCAGTCGCCGGAATAAAATACCCTGTCGCTTGCTATTATATCAAGATGAAAGGATTTCGTCATAATATACTGACTCCTCCTCAGACTGTCTCAGCTTCAAGCTGCTTTGCCTTCTCGATAACGTCGTCGATCGTGCCTGCCATCAGGAACGCCGACTCCGGATAGTCGTCCATCTCGCCCTCGATTATCGCCTTGAAGCCACGGATCGTCTCTTTCAGCGGAACATATTTTCCCTTCAACCCAGTAAAAACCTCCGCCACGTTGAACGGCTGTGACAGGAATTTCTGGATCTTTCTTGCCCTGTATACGGCAATTTTATCCTCCTCGTCAAGCTCCTCCATGCCCAGTATTGCGATGATATCCTGAAGCTCCTTGTACTTCTGGAGCAGCTCCTGAGTGCGGCGTGCGACGTAGTAATGCTCCTCGCCGACAACGTCCGGCTCGAGGATCCTCGAGTTCGACTCAAGCGGATCTACGGCAGGATAGATTCCCTGCTCGACGATCTTTCTCGAGAGCACTGTTGTTGCGTCGAGGTGCGCAAAGGTTATCGCCGGTGCCGGATCGGTAAGGTCATCCGCCGGTACATAGACCGCCTGAACTGACGTGATAGAGCCGTCCTGAGTCGAGGTGATGCGTTCCTGAAGCTCGCCGACCTCTGTCGCAAGCGTCGGCTGATAGCCTACCGCCGACGGCATTCTTCCCAGCAGTGCCGATACCTCTGAGCCTGCCTGAACGTAGCGGAAGATGTTGTCGATGAACAGCAGCACGTCCTTATGCTCACAGTCACGGAAGTACTCCGCCATTGTAAGTCCGGTCTGGGCGACTCTCATTCTCGAGCCGGGCGGTTCGTTCATCTGACCGAAAACGAGTGCGGTTTTACTGATAACGCCGGACTCCTGCATCTCCATCCAGAGGTCGTTTCCCTCTCGTGAGCGCTCGCCCACGCCAGTGAAGATGGAATATCCGCCGTGCTCGGTGGCGATATTGCGGATAAGCTCCTGAATGAGGACAGTTTTTCCTACGCCGGCACCGCCAAAAAGACCGATCTTACCGCCCTTGGCGTACGGTGCAAGGAGGTCGATCACCTTGATGCCCGTCTCGAAGATCTCGACGACAGGACTCTGCTCACGGAAAGACGGCGGTTTGCGGTGGATGTCCCATTTTTCAGGAGCATCGACCTCGCCCTTTTTATCGATCGGCTCGCCGAGAACGTTAAACATTCTGCCGAGGGTAGCCTCGCCGACGGGGACTTTTATGCAGGAACCGGTAGCGGTGACCTCCATTTCCTTAGCGAGGCCCTCGCTTGAGGCGAGCATGATACAGCGGACGATATGGTTGCCCATATGCTGGGCAGCCTCCATCACACGGATTTTGCCGTCGACCGAGACGGTGAGGGCATCTTTTATCATCGGAAGCTTACCTTCCGGGAATTCGACATCGACGACAGGTCCGATGATCTGAACGATTCTGCCATTATTCATTTTATTGCAACTCCTTCTGGAAGTGTAGTTGGGCAATGCGTGAAACAAAGCACAAAGTTTTCGGTCAAGCCTTTTTCAAAAGGCTTGCGGATTCCAAAAGCAGGCTCAACGAGCCCGTCCCCTTTGTCAGCTACGCTGACATTTCCCCACACAGTGGGGAATCACCTTTGGTCGCTGTCCGCAGACAGCGAAACTCTCCATCCTCAGGGCGCTCTGCAAGGGACTCTGTCCCTTGACCCTGCCAAAGGGTGGAACACCCTTTGGAATCCCTATCTGCCTGCGGCGCAAAAAAACTTTATGCTTTTTGTGCGGTAGTACTTTACTCCCTCTTCTCCAGCGCTCTCGCTCCGGCTGCTACTTCTGTTATTTCCTGGGTAATCGCCGCCTGACGTGCCCTGTTGTACATCAGCGACATCTCCCTTATCATGTCCTTCGCACTGTTCGTTGCCGCATCCATCGCCGTCATCCTAGCCTGCTGCTCACAGCAGAACGCCTCGACCATTGCGCCATAAATCAATCCCTTTGCATAGTTCGGGATCAGGTAGTCCATTACTACCTCCGGCGACGGCAGGAACGATGCCTTCGGCAGCTTCCTCAGCACGCCGTCCTTGTCCAGTCCGAAGTGCCTGCGCTCAAACGGCAGCATCCGCACCGTTTTCGGTACAAATTCGCTTCCGTCCATGTCCGTGTAGATAAGATACACCTCATCAAGCTCACGCTTTTCAAACTTTTCAAGCACGATCTCTGCGATCTCCCTTGCCCTGTAAAGCGTGGGATTCTGCGTTGTATAGAGGAATTCTCCGTCGATCGACGAGTGGTCGATATCATTATTGCGGCGAGTGAAATAGAGTCTGCCGACCTGTCCGAGTACGAACAGATAGCAGTTGTTGTCGAACGCCTTTTTCAGCTCCTCCTCAGCATGCCTGAGGATATTGTGGTTATAGCTTCCGCAGAGTCCCTTGTCGGCGGTTATGATGATATACCCTTTCTTTCGCTTTTCGGCAGGTATATCGCTTCGCCGGTCGAAGTACATCTGGCGTGTATGCGGCGTATGCTCGAGGATATGCTCCAGCGTCTGCTGGAGCTTCTCAAAATAGGGGCTTGTATTATCGTGAGCCTTTCGTGCCTTTTTCAGCTTTGACGACGAAATGAGGTACATAGCGTTCGTGATCTTCAGTATCTGCTGGATGCTTTCGATACGCTCACGGATCTCTCTCATGCTGGGCATTTTTCGTCACCCCTGTATCTTCTTTTTGAACTCAGCGAGAATACTCTCGAGCCTCAGGCAGATGTTCTCGTCGAGTTTTTTTGTCGTCTCGATTGCCCTGATGATATCCGTTCCCTGAGTCCGCATATAGTCCATAAGGCTCTGGCGATAGCCGCTGACCTCCTTGACGGAGAGTCCCTTCATGAAGCCATGCGTTGCGGAGTAGAGGAGGATCACCTGTTCATAGTGGGGGATCGGGTGATAGAGCGGCTGCTTGAGCAGCTCAGTGAGAATATGTCCATGGTCGAGCATATCGGCAGTTGCCGGATCAAGCTCTGACGAGAACTGCGTGAAGATTTCCATCTCCTTGAACTGTGCAAGCTCGATTCTGAGTGTTCCGGAGACTTTTTTCATTGCCTTTGTCTGGGCAGCTCCGCCTACTCGTGAGACGGAAAGTCCGACGTTTACCGCAGGTCTGATTCCGGCGAAGAAAAGCTCGCTCTCGAGGTAGATCTGACCGTCGGTGATGGAAATTACGTTCGTCGGGATATATGCTGATACATCGCCGGCGAGAGTCTCGATTATCGGCAGCGCTGTAAGTGAACCTCCGCCGAACTCGTCGCTGAGGCGGCAGGATCGCTCGAGAAGTCTTGAATGGAGATAGAAAACGTCTCCCGGATAAGCCTCACGTCCCGGCGGTCTGTGGAGCAGCAGCGACATTGCACGATAAGCAACGGCGTGCTTTGAGAGATCGTCGTAGACAATAAGAACATCCTTTCCTTTTGACATAAAATATTCCGCCATCGCCGTACCAGAATATGGGGCGATGTACTGGAACGGTGCAGGCTCGCTTGCTGATGCGGAAACTACGACGGTATAATCCATCGCTCCGCAGCTTTTCAGCGTATTCACGACCTTTGCCACAGTCGAGGACTTCTGTCCGATCGCAACATATACGCAGACCACATCCTGACCCTTCTGATTTATGATAGTATCCACAGCGATCGAGGTCTTACCCGTCTGGCGGTCGCCGATTATAAGCTCACGCTGACCTCTTCCGATGGGGAACATTGAATCTATTGCAAGGATTCCCGTCTGGAGCGGAACGGAGACCGACTTTCTGTCCACGACTCCGGGCGCTTCACGCTCGATGGGGAAGTAGTCCTCGGCACGGATGTCGCTGAGTCCGTCGATGGGCGCACCAAGCGCATCCACCACTCGTCCGAGAAGCTCGTCGCTCACGCCGACTCCCGCACGTTTTCCTGTACGCACGACGTTTGAGCCTTCAGTAATTCCGTGGTCGTCGCCGAGAAGCACTACTCCCACAGCCTTTGTCTCGATATTCTGGACGATTCCTCTTATTCCGGTATCAAACTCGACAAGCTCGCCGTACATTACATGGTTCATGCCGCTTACGAGAGCGATTCCATCGCCCATTCTTACAACATATCCCGTCTCGCTGATACCTGAGCGGCGGTCGAAATCATCGACCTCACTGCGCAGGACTGAGATGATATCTCTTGCCTGATAGACGCTTTTCATCTGATTTTCCGGCTGGGAAAGCTTCCTTCTGAAGCTGTTTTCCATTGCCCTGAGGCTTGTGCGGTAGCTTCGGTCGTACTCGAAATCTCCCGCATTGAGGATAAATCCGCCGATGATATCGGGATCTCTGCGGTATTCGATCTCAACGTCCTTCGTACCGAATTTGTCCTTGATAAGCGATTTAAGCTCCTCACGCTGATCGCCGGTAAGCTCGGTCACATAGCGCACCACCGCACGGATGCTTCCCTTTCGCTCGAGGCAAAGATCGTTATACTCATCAAAAATATCCGTCAGTCGGTTTATATCTCCGCCGTCGCAGACGCTTTTCATAAACGGCTGGAGCTTCTTCGGGAAGAGCTTTTCGATGATATTATGCTTCTCCTCGTCGGTCACCGCAAGGCTTGTGAGCGTACCGGTGAGGTCATCGCAGGTATAGAATATCCTTTTCGCCTCAGTTATCATATCGGCGGAGACTTCCTTTTTGTCGAGAAGTCTGATATATTCCTTATATCCGACTGTCATTATTCAACGCACCCTCTTCTGCAAGAAAATCGTCCACGAGTCTTCTGTTCTTCTCGTCGTCCATATTCTCGCCGATAATTTTTGAAGCAGCTGCTATCGCAAGGTCAGCGATCTGGTTCTGAGCCTGATGCATAGCCTTTCTGCGCTCATTTTCGATAGCCTTATTTGCGCTGTCGATGAGCTGTTTAGCCTGAGCCTCGGAGTCACGCAGGATATCCTGCTTTGCAGAGACTGCCTCCTCACGTGCTCTGATGAGTATCTGCTGAGCCTCAGATTTTGCATTTTCGAGGGACTTTTCGTACTCTTCTTTAAGAGCCTCAGCCTCCTCTTTTGATTTCTCAGCCGCATCGATATCGCTCTGGATGGCATTTGTTCGCTCCTCCATGATGCGATTGATCGGCTTGAACAGGAATATCTTCAGCAGTATAAACAGAAGTGCAACGTTTATAACTGACCAGATAAAATTCCATGCACCAATATCCAGCATATCTTTTTCCTCCTGTTTTTATCCGAGGAAGAGGATGATGAGAAGTGCGATTACGAAGCCATAGATAGCTGTTGCCTCGGCAAGGGCACATCCGAGAAGAAGAGCTTTGCTGATATGACCCTGAGCCTCAGGCTGGCGGGCGATAGCCTCTGTAGCCTTTGAGGTTGCGATACCGATACCGATTCCTGCGCCGATTCCTGTCAGTACAGCGATTGCTGCGCCAAGTGCAATTGTTCCCATAGTAATGATCCTCCTGAAAAATTATTATTTTGTTGATTTTATTGTTTATGCGTCACCGTTCCGGCATTATTCCGGAGGTTCACGCCTCTTACTCATCCTCGAGAACCTCAGAGAGGTACATCGACGTGAGGAACACGAATACATACGCCTGGATTATTCCGTCGAAAAGGTCGAAGTAGAGTCCGAACACAAGCGGTACTCCTACCGGAATACAGAGCTTTATAAGCTCCATTACGACGAATGCTCCGAGTACGTTTCCGAAGAGTCGCATACAGAGCGACAGCGGCTTTATCACAAGCTCGAGCACGTTTATCGGCAGCATTATCGCCATCGGCTTTTTGAAGCTTCTCAGCCAGCCTCTCGTGCCCTTTTCACGGATCGACGCATACTGGATGAGTATTATTGCGATTATCGCAAGCGTCATCGTAACTCCGAGATCCTTTGTGGGCGGTCTTAGTCCGAAAATGCCTATGATATTTGAGAATCCGATGTAGATGATAAGCGTCTCAAGTATCGGGAGATATTTTTTTCCCTTCGGGCCTATCGTCTCGAGGAAAAAGTTATTGAGCCAGTTTATGCCGATCTCGATCAGGCACTGTTTTCCGACGGGCACCTTTTTAAGCCTTCGGGTGAAGAATATCGACAAAAGCACGAGCACTGCGATTATCACCCAGCTTATCACTGCCGACTCCGGAACTGGTATACCTCCGAAGATCGGGATCGTAAACGCCGTCCGGCACTCAAGCTCCTCCATAAGCTTTTCAGCAAGGTTGTTCATATTTTAACACCTTCTCTCACATTAAAAAACGGAGACGATGCCAGCGCATAATCTCCGTCATCTGAATCTTTTCTTTCTCCGCAGCCAACGCTGCGCATGAAGAACTTCCGAATTTATTATATAACTATTCTTGTACAAAGTCAAGTAAAATATAGTTGTTTTATTATCAGAATTCATACATTTTCACTCTCGTCGCTTCCAGCAGGAGTACCGGATCTGAGCAAGCGGATAGAGTCGTCGAGTCGCTTTACCGCTCCGGTATTGAGCTTTGCCGTGAGCTTAAGACGATCGATCTCGCCACGCAGCGATGCAAGCTCATTAGCTACCTTCTTCATGATCTCGTTATTTCTCAGCTGCTGCTCCTCGAGAGCGCAGACACGCTTGATGAGGTCATTTATATTTGCCGCAAGCAGCTCATTCACGCCGTTCTGGTTCTCACCAAACGCCTCAAGGCGTGCCGAGGTCTTGAATGCGCCTTTATTATCCTCGCTGCAATAGGTTTTCATTTTTTCATTCGTTAGCTTAAGCTCTGACATTATTTTTCCTCCTCTGGTTATATTTAATATGATTTGCCGGTTTATGTATGGGCGCTTTTGAATTCGGAATGCGAAATTCGGAATGCAGAATTGATTGTGTCGGCTGAGCCGACGGATTTGAAATATCATAGAGGTCGACGCACCCAAGGGCAATTCCGTTGGTCGTCCCCGACATCCCGATGTAGTGGCACATTCCGTGCACCCGAATTTTCGCAGAACCCCATTCTGCCTGCGGCGCTATTCCTGATCTCTCCAGTACTCCAGCGTATCCCTTATGGTCTGCTCCATCGTGATCTCTGCTGTCCAGCCGGTATCGGAGTTGATCCTTGTCACATCCGGCTCGATTATCGGTATATCCGACGCCCTCATTCGTGACGGATCACGGCTGACAGTGATGCTGCACTTTGCCATCGACAGTGCCATATCGAGTATCTCCTGCACCGCAACAGCCCTGCCTCTGCCAACATTATAGACCTGACCGCTCACGCCCTTTTCGCTAAGCAAACGGTACGCCCTTACTACGTCACGCACATCGGTAAAATCCCTCATTGCCGAGAGATTTCCCACCTTCATTTCCGGCTCACGCCTACCCTTTTCGATCTCGGAAATCTGGCGGCAGAAATCGGAAATAACGAACATCGGGAGCTGTCCGGGACCCGAATGGTTGAAAGCTCTTATCATTATGATATCCATTTTATACGCCTGGAAATATATTTCCCCGATCATTCCCTGACAGGCTTTAGTAGCGGCGTAGATATTTCCCGGATTAAGCGGCTCGCTCTCGCTTATGGGGCAAGCGCCCTCTCGGATAAAGCCGTACTCCTCGCCTGAGCCGATGAGGAGGATCCTTGCTCCCGGAACTTCCGATCCACGCACTGCCTCGAGGACATTTATCGTACCCTTGATGTTGATATCAGCCGTAAGCTGGGGCTTTTTCCACGATACAGCAACTGAGCTCTGCGCCGCAAGGTGAAATATCACATCGGGCTTTACCTCGTTGAGGAGCGCCGTAACAGCGTCCTTTTCGAGGATATCGAGCGTATGCACGGTGCATGATGCTCCATCTATTTTCTCTGACGGCAGGCAGGTCGCATGAACCTCATCACCTTTGCCGGCAAGCTCCGCTATAAGGTAGCCGCCGACAAATCCTGCGCCGCCGATTATAAGTGATCTCATTTATTTTTCCTCCGTATTACGGTACTTTGCATATATCCGGCGGATGATATCCTTCTCGCTGAAGGACTTTTTCACACGCTCTGCGGCATTTTTTCCATAGCTCTCACGAAGCGCCTTATCTGCCGCAAGGGTATTTATCGCCCTCGCAAGGGCTTTTTCATCCGACGGCGGCACGGTAAGTCCTGTCACGCCGTGAAGGCTGACGTGCGGAACTCCCGACGGCAGTGAGGTATTGATGACCGGCTTTCCGTAGACCATCGCCTCGAGCTGGACTATGCCGAACGCCTCGCTCTTTACAACTGACGGAAGCACGAAAATATCGCAGTCGGCGTAAGCCTGTCTAAGCTGCTCCTCTGGGAGATATCCCAGAAAATGGACTTTTTTGGCGATTCCAGCACTCTGCGCATACGCCTTCAGCTCCGCCTCAAGCTCGCCTGTTCCGGCGATGAAAAGCTCGCATCCCTTTACCTTTGTGAAAGCCTTCAGCAGCACCTCCACGCCCTTATAGTAAACAAGTCTGCCGGTGAAGAACACCTTCACGCTGTCCTTATCGCTGCACATCGTGCTGAGGATGGGGCTGCGTTTTACGCAAAGGTAATCCTCGGGGATTATCCCATACGGCACGACGTGGCATTTTTCCCTGAACTGCGGCAAAAAGTCCGAGCCGTTTATATGACCCTCGGTGGCGCAGATTATTGCATCCGCACGTCTGAGGGTATGGGTGATTAGCGGCTTCATGAGCGTCATGAGTTTTTTCTGCTTGACGATATCGCTGTGCCAGCTCACCACGACTCTGCCCTTATACCCCGACAGCAGCAGTGCAAGGTCGCCCAGCGGAAACGGCAGGTGGATGTGGACTGCATCTGATTTTTTCGCCATTTTCCTGAACTTCCACAGAAACGACAGCGATAGCGGACATGAAAAATATGTTCCAAGACTTCCGCAGCGTGTGACCTTCACTCCGTTTACTGTATCACGGACAGTTTTTCCTCTGCCGTCACGGCAGCAAAGCACGCTCGTCTTTGCTCCGCAGTCCGAAGAAAGTTCCTCGGCGTACTGCTTTATAACGCTCTCGATCCCGCCTACGTGCGGGAAATATGCCTTGTTCACCTGTAGTATCTTCAGTTTTTTTGCGCTCATCAGAAAAGCTCCTTGTAGACTGAATATAATATCTCCGCTGAGCGTTCCCATGTAAAGCTGCGGGCACGCTCGAGTCCCTTTTCGCTAAGCTCTCGGCGGAGTGCTTCATCTGTATAAAGCTTAGTCATACCCTCAGCAATGCTCTCGGGCGAGTAGGGATCGCACTCAACTGCACAGTCGCCTGTAACCTCGGGAAGTGAGGCTGCGCCTGAGCTTAGCACCGGTACTCCGCAAGCCATCGCCTCGAGCGGCGGCATTCCGAAGCCCTCGTAGATCGACGGGAACACAAATGCGACTGCTCCGCACATAAGCGGCGCAAGAAAGTCCGACGGAACGTACTGGGTAAAGAGCACCCTCTCCTCGAGTTTTAGCTCCTTTACACGGGCAAAAATGCTGTCATATAGCCATCCCTTTCCGCCGGCAAGCACCAGCTTCGGAGCGTTTTCGTCACGCTGGGAGACGATATGGTACGCCTCGATGAGTCTTTCGAGGTTCTTTCTCGGCTCGATCGTTCCGAGATAGACGAAGTACTCGCCCTCGATCCCGAGGAATTTCTTTGCCTTTTCGATGAGCGAAGCGTCCTCGCATGGGTGGAATTTCTCCATATCAACTCCGCACGGCACGACTCTCAGCTTATCCTCGTGCTTCGGGAAATATTTCAGTATCTCCGACCTCGAGAATTCTGAATCGGTAACGATGATGTCAGCTCTCTTCATCGAACGCTTAAGCCCTGTATCGAGCATATATTTAGTCCTCGCCCTCACCGTTTCGGGAAAAGCCTTATAGACCATATCGTGGACAGTCACGACGGTTTTTCCATGGACTCCGGGCGGAACGATGTAGTTGAAAAAGTGGGTTATCCCAGCCTCCCTGCCGAAGAATTTCTTATATGGTATCGGCAGAAAATTCGATGCCGCACGGTAGATATATCCCGAAAAATGGGCGATCTGCGGCTTTATATTCTCCATGAACGGCTCGAGTCGCTCGAGCTTTATATGATCATCTTTTCGTGAAAAAAAGTTATAGCTGTAAGTATGCTCCGGATGCAGTCTTGCGAGGGCAGTAGTCTGTCCGGCTTCGCACCAGCCTATTCCTGTTTTTTTGTCAGCCACAAGCGGCACTGCGTCGAATGATATGTGCATTGTATTCTCCTTTGCAAGATGCAGAAATATACTTTTACTGATGTATATTGAGCTTGTTTGTTTTAATAATTATTTCCTTGTTCATCAGCTTATTATGCTCATCAAGTATTTTTCTTTTATTTTCCATATTAGCGCTGTTTACTTTTTCCTGATCAAACTGAACGCTTCTATATTCGCCTATCTTCTTATTGGTATTTTCATACTTTTTAACACTGCGGCGATATCCTGAATTTGAAAACATTCTGGCTATTCCCTTGAGAACTATCCACGCTGCTAATATTGCGGCAATAAGCAGTCCGCAGCGTATCAGATATTCATTGAATGCCGCACCATCATCAAAATTCATCCGATCAGCATCCCATCTTTCAGCACAGGATTTAAATGAAATAATAGAAAAAATTATGACTGCCAAAGCTATTATTACGCCAAATCCGGCAAAAAATTTGCCGTGACCAGTCTGTGATGGCATCCTATTTGAAGAATTAAGCTCACCGATCTTATCGTTGTAAGCATTAACGGTTTCTTTACCTTTTTCTATAGCTCCATCATAAGCTTTTATTGTATTTTCATAATTACGGCGAGCCTCCTGTGCAGGCTTCTGATGCTTTCCACGCATTTCAGCAAAATAGGAGTTCATTTCAGCATACAGCTGCGGATCATGTGCAGTTTCGAGCGCTATTGTACAGTAATCCGGAAGAGGTGGATTTTTTTCATCGGGATCCTGCTTATAAAACCAGAGACTCCAATCCACCAGTGCCGTAAGACCATACCACCCTGCATAGTTGCGGGGATACTTCTGGCTCAGCTTTCTGTACACTTCCTCAGCCATTCCGAAATTCTCCAGTTTTCTCCAGTGCTCAGCATCCCTGCACCATTCCTTTCGCTCATAAAGCGACTGCTCAGCCTCGATTCTCCTGTATCCTGTACGGCAGTGCTTACATACCAATGTTTCATCTGCATATTCAATAAAATCAACCGAACCGCAATTATCGCACTGTATTTTCTGATAATTCACCATATTACGCATCATGACACCCCCTGATTTTCATGGATTATACCGCAAAGGGCGGATAGAAAATCCGCCCTTGCTTATATACCGGCGAATCAACCGATAATGCTATTAATTTTAATTTCCTTTTCAACGAGAGCAAGGTCATTCTTAACCATGCGCTCAACAAGCTCAGAGAAGGATATCTCACGCTTCCAGCCGAGCTTTTCCTCAGCCTTAGCAGGATTTCCGAGGAGGATATCCACCTCAGCCGGACGGAAGAACTTAGGATTTACCTTTACAACAGTTTTTCCGCTAGCCTTGTCGATACCGATCTCGTCAACACCCTCGCCCTGCCACTCGATTTCCATGCCGACGTGGCTGAAGGCAGTCTCAACGAACTCACGTACAGTTCTTGTCTCATTTGTAGCGATAACGTAATCATCGGGAGTCTCCTGCTGGAGCATGAGCCACATAGCTCTCACGTAGTCCTTTGAGTGACCCCAGTCACGCTTGGAGTCCATATTTCCAAGCTCCATGTATTCCTGAACGCCGAGCTTGATTCTTGCGACAGCGTCGGTGATCTTTCTTGTAACGAACTCGAGACCTCTTCTCTCGGATTCGTGGTTGAAGAGGATTCCTGAGCAAGCGTACATTCCATAGCTCTCACGGTAATTTTTAGTGATCCAGTGGCCATAGAGCTTAGCTACGCCATAGGGACTTCTCGGGTAGAAGGGAGTAGTCTCGCACTGTGGAATAGCCTGAACGAGTCCGAACATCTCAGATGTCGAAGCCTGATAGAAGCGGCACTCGGGCTTAACTATCCTGATAGCCTCGAGCATATTTGTAACGCCTACTGCGTCGATATCGGCAGTGCCGAGAGGAGTATCCCAGCTTGTAGCAACGAATGACTGTGCCGCAAGGTTATAAACCTCGTCTGCCTGAGAAATTCTCATAGCGGACACGAGCGAAACCGGATCGGTCATATCGGCATATATAAGAGTCACCTTATCCTTGAGGTGTTCGATATTGCCGTAATCGACAGTACTTTTTCTTCTCCAGATTCCGTATACGTTATAGCCCTTCTCGAGCAGCAGCTCTGCGAGATATGAGCCATCCTGACCTGTGATTCCTGTTATAAGAGCGTTCTTCAATTTAGTCTCTCCTTATATTTATTTATATGTGTTCTTTTAGCGGCGGATCGGAAACGTGTAGGGGATATCATCCGCCCGAATCAAAGCTTCCGAACACTGCGGGCTGTCGGGGGACGCCAGCCCCTACGGATTTAACGAACTCCTTCCCCACGGATTTAACAAATTCCTGCTGTAGGGGCGCTCATCGGGCGCCTGATGTATACCTGAAATATGCGGCTTAGGTATACAAAAGCAGAGCGTCCGTCAAACCGGCACTGGCGTGCGGTTGACTAGTTTTTGCTGGCGCATCGACCTGCGGTCAATACGAGGCTCCTCGCCTCGTGCTCTCGCTCGCTTTCTGAGGAAAGCGAAGCAAAGACTTTTGCGTTGCCTGCGGCGCTTTATTGTGCCGTACCCTACAAAATTCAATTCTGTCAGATCAGCCGACACCATAATCCCGAATTCCGAATTCCGAATTCCGAATTGAATTAAACCAGCTCGCTTCTTCCGCCGTCCTTGAGCTGAGCGATTACCTTCTTGACGTCCTGAGTGCTGTTCTTTGAGCAGATGAGCAGTGCGTCGTCGGTATCCACGATGATTATATCCTCCACGCCGACAGCCGCAATAAGGCGCTTGCCGCCGCAGATTGTAGTTCTCTCTGAGCCGACGGAGATAACGTCGCCCTCGATGTAATTCTTATCGTTGTCGACCTCGTTGATGCGCTCGACTGCAAGCCAGTTTCCAACGTCATCCCAGCCGAAGCTTCCGGGGAGAGTGTAGATATCCTGAGCTTTTTCCATGATGCCGAAGTCGATGGACTCGCTTCTGAAGGCAGTGAACTCCTTCACGAGAACCTCGCTGAAGCTGTCGGTGCCATAGGCTTCGCCGATCTTGAGTGCGCCCTCGTAGATATCGGGCATGAACTCATTGAGGTTAGCCATGATAGATGAAGCCTTCCACACGAACATTCCGCTGTTCCAGAGGTATTTTCCGGATGCAAGATATTCCTTTGCAGTAGCGAGATTGGGCTTTTCAACAAATCGGTTTACCTTATAAGCGTCATCCTCGCCCTCAGCAGTCTCGCTGCTGAAATTGATGTATCCGTAGCCTGTCTCGGGATAATCGGGCGTAATGCCGATGGTCACGAGATTCTTGCCCTCGAGGCTGAGCTTCACGGCTTTTTTGAGAGTAGCGGTATAAAGCTCCTCATAGCCGATGAGGTGGTCAGAGGGAAGAACGAGCATAACTGCGTCGCCGTATTTTTTCTGTACTACAGCCGCTGCAAAAGCGATGCAGGGAGCGGTATTTCTAGCGCACGGCTCAGCGAGGATATTCTCCTTCGGGATATCCGGAAGCTGCTCGTTAACGAGGCTGATGTACGCTGAATTTGTAACGATGAAGATATCCTCGGCTGCCACGAGCGGAAGAAGTCTCTTCACAGTTTTCTGGATCATAGTTTCGCCGTCCTTAGTCAGCGAAAGGAACTGCTTTGGTCTGCTGTTGCGGCTCTTTGGCCAGAAGCGTTCGCCTCTGCCGCCAGCCATGATGATTGCTGTTGTTTTCATGATCAGATGTCCTCCTCATTTTTGTACTGCCTGTCCTCGGGAAGAAGAACTCCCTCCTCTGTCTCGGCATTTGTTTTTCCTGGTGAAAGCATGGTTTTCAGCGTCATAAGTATGATCTGAAGATCCATGCGGAGCGAATAGTTTTCAATATACATAAGGTCCATTTTGAGCTTGTCATAGGGCGAGGTATCATAAACTCCCGTCACCTGTGCGTAGCCTGTAAGACCAGCCTTTACCTTTAGTCTGAACCCGAACTCGGGCATTTCCTTTTTATACTCCTCAGCAAGCTCCGGACGCTCAGGTCTTGGGCCTACGACGGACATATCTCCCCTAAGGATATTGAGAAGCTGAGGAAGCTCATCGAGCCTGCACTTTCTCAGGAATTTTCCCACCGGAGTAATACGCTTGTCCTCGTCGCTTGCAAGCTGAGGAACGCCGTCCTTTTCGGCATTAACGATCATGCTGCGGAACTTGTACACATCGAATTCCCTGTTGTCGATGGTGAGTCTCTTCTGCTTATACAGCACCGGCCCGCCGTCGCAGAGCTTCACGGCGATCGCCGAGATAAGCATGAATGGTGAAGCGATGATGAGCATGATAAGGGAGAAAACGATGTCGAAAGCACGCTTCACGAGGCGCTGCTCGAAGTCGAGTCCATAGTTGCGGCAGAGCAGCAGCGGTGTATCGAACAGGCGGATATCATCCGCACCTCTTACGATAATATCTGAAATTTTCGGCGCAATATACGCTCTCATGGAATTTTCAAAGCAGAACTTTAAGTAATCGTTTCTCTGCTCAGCAGGGATATCACAGATAATAACGCCCTCGTACTTGAGGATAAGCTGGCAGATCTTCTCTCGCTCCTCAGTGATGCTGACGGACTCGCAGATCATGTACTTATCTACTCTCTGGCTCATTTTCAGCACGAGTGCCGCCGCCTGATGGCTTCCATATAGGATGATAAGCCGTCTCGGCGGATAGATCATGAAGTGGAGCTTTGCCGTCACGAACGTCCACACGGCGATGAATGCAAAATCCGCAAGCGTCATCATCAGTATCGGCGTTACCTTCATGAAATCACGTCCGATCAGGCATATCATGAAGTATGCAACAACATTGACGCAGACCATTGATATCGTCTGCGAATAGAGCATATCGGTCTTTTTGAGGTATCCAAGCTTGAAGCCGCCGTACGCCTTGAAGAAAAGCGCCGTCATCACGCCGTAGATGGCGATAAGCACCCAGTTTCCTCGCCTGTAGAATGGGAGGATGATCTCGTCGCTGTAGTATCTGTACCACACAGCGCCGAAGATGCCGGTAAGCACCGCAAGGAGCATTACTGCTGCGGCGAATGAAATAAATCTTTTATATCGGTCTCTTTTACTCATAATAACAATACACAGCACCTGAGGTAGGGGCTGTATTCGAGGTCTCCTTTATATATCTTTGTCCTGAGAGCGGCGCACGCCGTCGGCAGCACAGCTCACGGTTTTCTCTGATTGCCAATACTCAGTAAACACCGGAAAATGCGCATAAAACCGCATTATTGAATTAATTATAGCAAATCGAAAATCCATTGTCAATAGAATCTGCTGTATTTTACAAATTTCCAGTCCAATTTATGGCATTTTGCACAAATTCTCATCCCCAGTGCAGATACCGCTCTGCCATCAGGAAGAGGGGAATGCGGAATTCGGAATTAATCGTGTCGGCTGCGCCGACGGATCGAAATCTAAATCCTTCGCCGTAAGGAGATACCACAATTCCGAATTCCGCATTCTGAACTCCGAATTCACAATTACATCGCTATCGCATTCACCGCCATGCACAGCAGCATTCCGCAGAGCGTCGGCAGTATAAATCCCGCAAGCGTCCAGCGCAGGCTTCCGGTTTCTTTTTTAATTGTCATGCACGTCGTTGCACACGGAAAATGAAACAAGATCATTATCAGCATACACACCGCCGTTGTCATCGTCCAGCCGTTGGCTGTCAGCAGCTCAAGAAGCTGTCCGGTATCGCTCATCTCCACAAGCGTTCCTTCGGCAAGATATGTCATGATTATGATTGGGATCACGATCTCGTTTGCCGGAAATCCAAGCAGAAATCCAAGCAGTATCGCCCCGTCAAGTCCCATGAGCTGTCCCAGCGGCTCGAGAAAGCCTGAAATATGCGCCAGAAGCGTCTCTCCGCCGGCATGAACGTTCGCTAGTATCCAGATGATAAGTCCGCACGGGGCTGCTGCAATGCAGGCTCTTGCGAGGACGAATACTGTTCTGTCAAGAATCGACCGGATGATAACTTTTCCTATCTGCGGACGGCGGTACGGCGGAAGCTCCAGCGTGAACGACGACGGCACACCCTTCAGTACCGTAACCGACAGCAGCTTCGATACCGCAAGCGTCATCAGTACCCCTGCAACGATAACTCCCAGCAGCATAACTGCCGAGAGAAGCGATCCGACGATTCCTCCTGCAACGGCAAAATACATCGTGATCACGGCGATTATCGCAGGAAAACGTCCGTTGCACGGCACAAAGCTGTTGGTGAGTATCGCTATCAGCCGCTCTCTCGGCGAGTCGATTATCCGGCATCCGGTAACTCCGCAGGCGTTGCATCCGAAGCCCATCGTCATGGTTATCGCCTGTTTTCCGCAAGCTCCGCAGCTCCTGAAGCAGCCGTCGAGGTTGAATGCAGCCCTCGGGAGATATCCCGCATCCTCGAGAAGTGTGAAAAGCGGAAAGAATATCGCCATCGGCGGAAGCATTACTGATACGACCCATGCAAGCACCCTGTAGATGCCGTCGATCAGCACTCCGCTCAGCCACTGCGGCGCATTTATGCAGTCAAGTCCATGGGACATCACATCTCCCAAGCCGAAAAGTGCCTTGCCCAGAAGCTCAGACGGGATATTTGCTCCGGCTATCGTCAGCCACAGAGCTATGCCAAGTATGATCAGCATCACTGGGATTCCCGGGCATCCGGTAAGTATCCGGTCAAGCCGCCTGTCACGGCTCGACGGGTCAGGTCTGGTGCTGTGCACGACCGATGCGGCGATCTCTTCTGCACGGCGTATTACTGAGCATACAGCGACATCAGCAAGCTCCTCCGGAGAATGATCCTCCGGCAGCTCTACAAGACGTGAAAATTCCGTTCCCTCGTACCTTTCCGCCGCCTCCACAAACGCTTCGTCACCCTCGAGAAGCCGCATCGCTGCAAGGTGCGGAGAGATCTTCTTCAGATGCGGCGCAAGCTGACGCTCAGTCTCCCTGATAAGAGCAGGGATCGCCTCGGGATGCTCCTGAAAAGGCGCATCTGTCTCGCATTCAGGACGCTCAGCAAGCTCCAGTAGCTTCGCCTTAAGCCCATCAAGTCCCTCGCCGCTGCGAGCCGATACTCCCGCAACAGGTACTCCCAGATGCTCCTCGAGACGATCAAGATCGATTTCCAATCCCTTCGATCTCGCCTCGTCAAGCAGATTCACGCACACAAGCGTCCTCGGGACAGCCTCGATGATCTGCAAAACAAGATTGAGATTTCGCTCAAGACACGTCGCATCACATACGACGACGACTGCCTCAGCTCCGCCGAAGCAGATGAAATCCCTCGCACACTGCTCCTCCGCTGAACCTGCCCGAAGCGAATACATCCCCGGAATGTCCGCTAGAATAAATCTTCGCCCGTTATATTCAAAATGTCCCTGAGCCGTCGTTACCGTCTTTCCAGCCCAGTTCCCCGTGTGCTGATCAAGCCCCGTGAGTGCGTTGAATACCGTCGATTTTCCAACGTTTGGATTCCCTGCCAGCGCTATTAAATGCTCCCGCTTTCCCTCTGACATATCCATCCCCCCTCCTCGTTATATCGCATTATATGTTACATTTTGAAGGAAAATGTCTCTTTACTGGGTTCATTACTCCTTTCGGGACGTCGAGACGCCGTCCCTTACAAAAACGTGTCAAAACGAAAACATTTTTTGCAAATTATCACAATAATTATGAATGAACCGCTTGACTTTTTTGGGATTTTATTATATAATAAATGTAATTGTCAATGAGACACTAATTTTTTAGGAGGCATGACCGTGAAAAAGACAGGAAAAGCTACTTTCTTCATTGTCTTTGCTTTGATTTTACTGTTCTCAGTTTCATCTATCCTCGGACTTGACTACCAGTTCGGTGACAAGACTAATGCCTGGATCAAGGGCGTCGATGACATTCGTCTCGGCATCGATATCCAGGGCGGTGTCGACGTTACCTTCAAGCCCGCTGGCGATGTTGATGCTACTGATGACCAGCTCGACGCAGCAACTGAAGTAATCAAAACAAGACTTACTACGCTCGGAATCAACGACAATGAAGTTTACAGCGACCAGAAAAGTGACAGAATTATCGTTCGTTTCCCCTGGCAGGCAGGAGAAACTGACTTCAACCCGGAGGCGGCTGTTAAGGAGCTTGGCGAGACCGCTGAGCTGACCTTCAGAAGAGGTGCCGATTATGAGGTCGATCCCGAGGATGAAACTAGTTACATCCCAACAGGTGAGATCGTTATCTCAGGTGCTGAGGTCGATTCCGCTGAACCCGGAAGCCAGATGACTGAATCCGGCGAGTATGAGTACGTTGTAAGACTCGTTCTCAATGAATCAGGCAAGGCAGCTTTCGCAGCAGCTACTACTGAGCTTGCCGGAACCGATACTCCCATCTCTATCTGGATGGACAATACCATGATCTCTGCTCCGTCTGTTAATACTGCTATCACCGACGGACAGGCTATCATCACTGGCGACTTTACATACGAATCCGCTAAGAAGCTCGCTGACCAGATCAACTCTGGTGCGCTTCCGTTCAAGATGGAGACTTCAAGCTTTAAGACCATCTCTCCCACTATGGGCGAAGGCTCGCTTGATGCTATCCTCCTCGCAGGTATCATCGCATTCATCCTCATCGCTATCTACATGATCGCTCTCTACAGACTGCCCGGCGTTGTTGCTGTTATCGCACTCATGGGTCAGATCGCAGGAAGTATCGCTGTAGTTTCAGGATGGTTCGGATTCCAGAACGGCTCTACTCTCACGATCCCCGGTATCGCAGGTATCATCCTCTCCGTTGGTATCGGCGTTGACGCAAATATCATCACCGGTGAGCGTATCAAGGAAGAGCTTCGCTCCGGAAAAACTCTCGACGCTTCTATCAAGGTTGCCTATAAGAAGGCATTTACTGCTATTCTCGACGGAAACCTCACAAACGTTATCGTTGCAGTAGTTCTTATCGGTGCATTCGGCGTTCCGTCAAGCTTCTTCTCAAAGATCCTCAACAACACTATCTTCTTCGCATTCGGCGCTACTACTGAAGGCGTTGTTTACTCATTCGGCATCACTCTTCTCGCCGGCGTAGTATTCAACTTTATCATGGGCGTATTCGCTGCAAGACTCATGGTTACTTCACTTTCAAAGTTCAAGTGCTTCAAAAACAGAAAGCTTTACGGAGGTGACGTTAAATGAGCAAGATGGTAACTAACGCAGTTTCAAATGTCAAGATCCGTGACTTCTGTTCAAAGAAGAAGCTGATCCTCATCACTACTATCGCTGTTATCGCTGCCTGCCTGCTGGGTATCATTATCCGCGGCGTGAACGTCGCTATCGAGTTCAAGGGCGGTACGGTTATCACTTATAACTACACCGGCGATATCGATACTGGAAAGGCTGAGGATGCTGTTAAGAGCATTGTAAATACTCCCGTAAGCATCAGAACCGGCGAGAATATCGAAAATGACGGAAAACAGGTGACTGTTTCCTTTACTTCAAACGAGGGACTTACCGCTGACAGACAGTCCGAGCTTACTGCTGCTCTTCAGGCTGCTTTCCCGGACAGCGAGATCGAGCTTTCTGACTCGAACGACGTAAATCCTACTACTGGTAAGGAATTCTTCCTCAAGTGCCTCGTAGCAGTACTCTTTGCGGCACTTCTTATCATCATCTACATCGCTTTCAGATTCAGAAAGATCGGCGGATGGTCAGCAGGTCTCTGCTCTATACTTGCACTCCTCCACGACCTCGTGGTTGCAGTTACAGCTTCGATCCTCCTCGGCTTTGAGATCAACTCAAATATGGTTGCCGTGCTCCTCACGATCCTCGGTTACTCGATCAACAACACTATCGTTATCTACGACAGAATCCGTGAGAACCGCCAGCTTATGCCGAAGGCTTCAATGAACGAGATCATCAATGCAGGCTGCTCACAGTCGCTTACTCGTTCGATCAGAACTTCTATTACAACTATCGGCACAATGCTCGTAGTTACAATAGTTGTCTTTGCTAGTGGATATGACTCACTCCTGAGCTTCTCTGTTCCGCTTATGTTCGGTCTTATCTCTGGTACTTATTCATCACTCTTTGTTGCTCCGGTAACATGGTCATGTTGGATGGAGAGAAAGGCTGCTAAGGGCAAGAAAAAGTAATTTTCAAGTATAATTTTAAAGGACGGCTTGTACGCCGTCCTTTTTGATTGCCGATAAACCTAAATTTTCGGGCGGATAATATCCACCCCTACACAAATATTACGTGGTATAGCCAAATTGTAGTGGCGAACTGTGCTCGACCGCTATACAAAACAGCTTTTTATACAAACTGAAAGGACGGCATCAGCCGTCCTTTTTCATTTTATTATTCACGGTACGCTTTACGATCGACCTCAGCCGCTCGCACGTTTCCTGCGGGAATTCTGTGATGAACACTACCGCCTGTGCATGAGCCTCGTCATGCGGAAGCTTCAGAAACCGCCGGAAAAATACATAAACCTCGTCGAACACGCCGTAGATCTCAGCGACTGCCTCCCTGCCTTTTTCAGTGAGCCTCACGCTGTTGCAGAACTCCTCATGCACCAGCCCCGAGCCGGCAAGACACTTCAGCATCTTGCTCACGCTCGGACGGGAAACTCCGAGATGGCGGGATATATTCACACAGCGAACCGTTTCGTTCTCCTCCATCAGCTCTTTGATGGCGATAAGATATTTTATCTGTCCTGCGCAGCGCTTCATATTCTCCTCCTCGGGGAATTATTTGTCGGAATCGATCAGGTGCCAGTAGCCCTTGAGATAGACTGCGCCGGAGATCACGGTCAGGGCAACTGAGATCCAGATGAGAATTGCTGTGATGATGTCAGCGGCATTGCTCACGCTCTCGCTGACTGAAACTCCGAAGTCGTTCACGACTGCAAGCCACACGAGTATCGCAACGATAGTCACCATCGTGAAGGCAGTTTTGAGCTTTCCCCAGATTCCTGCCGCTACGACAACTCCGCTGTCGGCGGCGATGAGCCTGAGTCCGGAGACCATGAACTCTCGTGAGACGATGATTATAAGCGGAACAGCTCCCATGTTCACCTCGGGCATTGCTGCAAATACAGCGAGTGCGGCGATTACAAGCACCTTGTCTGCAAGCGGATCGAGGAACTTTCCGAAGTTTGTCACGAGGTGATTTTTTCTTGCGATATGTCCGTCAAGCGCATCTGTTATCGACGCCACGGCGAATATTACCAGTGCGATAGTGTAGCTGTACGGCACGCTGATGTACATAAATATCAGGAAAACCGGCACGAGCAGTACTCTCAGCAGGGTAAGTTTATTTGGCAGATTCATTTCTAACCACCTCTCCGATCAGATCATAATCAAGTGTATCAGTTATTTCAATCGTCACAAATTCGCCCACGCTGAGCGGCTTTTCTGACGTAAAGAAAACCTTTCCGTCGATATCCGGAGCATCAAGCTCGGTTCTTCCGAACCAGCACTCGCCGAAGCGGTCAAATCCCTCGACAACTGCCGTAAGTCTTGCTCCGAGGAGCTTTTCGTTATTCTGGGCGCTTATGAGCATCTGCTGCTCCATGATGATATCCGCACGGTGAGCGGCAGTCTCCTCGTCGATCTGGTTATCGAAATCGTAAGCCTTTGTGCCGTCCTCACGGGAATATGCAAAGCAGCCGAGACGGTCAAATTTCACTCTCTGGACGAATTCAGCAAGACTGTTGAACTGCTCCTGAGTCTCGCCGGGGAAGCCTGTGATGAGCGTCGTTCTGAGGATGATTCCCGGAACTTTTTCTCTTATCTTTGCAAACAGCGCCTCGAGCTGAGCCTCGTCGCCCCAGCGGTTCATACGCTTTATGATATCGCCGTCGCAGTGCTGGATCGGGATATCGAGGTACTTTACAATTTTTTCCTCACTTGCCATTATGTCCAGAAGCTCGTCAGTTATGCGCTCGGGGTAGCAGTAAAGCACACGGATCCAGCGGATTCCGTCGATCTCTGCAAGCTTCTTCAGCAGCTCCGGCAGCTTTGACTCGCCATAGAGATCCTCGCCGTAGCGGGTTGAATCCTGAGCGATGACGATAAGCTCGCTCACGCCTGTTGACGCAAGCCACCTTGCCTCCTCGAGAACGTCCTCCATCGGGACGCTGCGGAATTTTCCTCTGATCTTCGGGATCGCACAGTATGTACAGCAGTTGCTGCATCCTTCGGCGATCTTCAGGTAAGCGAAAAACGGAAGTGTAGAGATTATCCTCTCTCCGGTAAGCTCAGCGTCGAGCTTCGGGGCAAAATTCACATATCTTTCTCCGGCAATAACGTGGTCGAGAACATCGACTATGTCCTTATTGTTACCGATTCCGATAACGGCGTCAGCCTCCGGAAAAAGCTCAGCAGCCTCCTCACGGTAGCGCTCGGTGAGGCAGCCGGTGATGATGATTTTCTTAAGAGTGCCGTCGTTCTTGAGCTTTCCCAGCTCGATTATCGTCTCGATAGCCTCCTCTTTTGCCGACTGGATGAATCCGCAAGTATTCACGACTGCCACATCAGCCAGTCCCGGCTCTGTCACAAGCTGGTATCCCTTTTTTCTGAGCTTGGCGAGCATTCTCTCGGAATCGACGAGATTCTTCGAGCAGCCAAGCGATACCAATCCAACCTTAATAGGCATTATATGTCCTCCTGTGGGTCATCAGCGGACTCGAAGTATTCCCGCAGCGCACGGTTTACGTCATCAAAGCCGTAGCCGCTGCGCACGAGTGCGCTCCTGACCTTTTCTATAGATTTTCTGTCGCTGCTGTCAGTGAGCAGCCGGCTGTATTTTCTCTCCAGCAGCCAGCCGATATTCTCCTGAGCAGAAGCCTGATATATTTCGAGTGCGCCGTCGGCAGTATCGCCGTCGATACCTTTAAGCATCATCTCACGCCTCGCACGGTATATCCCGTAGCGCTTCACCTCGACATAGCGTCGGGCGAGCTTTTCGGCGTAGCGCACATCATTTATGACTCCGAGCCTTGTGAGCTTTTTCATCACGTCATAGCACAGCGCCTCGTTCTTATAGGTCTGCACCAGCTTCGTGAACATCTCTCTGTAGGAATAGTCCCGATAGTCAAGGCGGTAGAGTGCATATTCAAAGGCTCTCCGGAAATTCGACGCATAGACGATCTTCCTGAGCTGTGCACGGTCTAGCTCCATACCGGAGCATAGCCCGAAATCCGCCATGATATCGGCGTGGAGATAGAGCTTTCTCCCGTCGTCCAGCTCAGTCTCATAGACTGCGCCCTTGTATTTGCTTATGGATTCTATCCGCATGGATTATTCCTCAGCGGGAGTGAACTCCTCGAAATCCTCCTCGATATCGGCGAGGATGTCGTCAGTATTGAGGTCTGAAGGCTGCTCCTCAGCAGCTCCCTCGGCAGCCTCCTTCACAGCAGCGTCGAGCTTATCCTTCTTGCTCTTCTTAGGCGAAACAGCTGCCGCAAGGGCATCCTTCTGCTCGAGGATCTTAGCCTCGATCTCCTTCATAAGCTCAGGATCGTTCTTGAGGATCTCCTTTACGTTATCACGTCCCTGACCGAGCTTCTGGTCGTTATAACTGAACCACGAGCCGCCCTTCTTTACGACGCCAAGCTCAACGGCGAGGTCGAGCACCTCACCCGTACGTGAGATACCTGTGCCGTACATGATATCGAATTCGCACTCCTTGAAAGGCGGAGCGACCTTATTCTTAACGACCTTACAGCGTGTTCTCGAGCCGATAACGGATGTACCATCCTTGATAGTTTCGCCCTTGCGAACCTCGATGCGGACTGAGGCATAGAATTTGAGTGCACGTCCGCCGGGAGTAGTCTCGGGGTTGCCGTACATTACGCCGATCTTCTCACGGATCTGGTTGATGAAGATCGCCACGCAGTTTGATTTTGAGATAGCCGAAGTAAGCTTTCTCATCGCCTGCGACATAAGTCGGGCAAGCTGACCTACGTGATTATCTCCCATCTCGCCGTCGATCTCGGCACGGGTAGTCATTGCGGCGATCGAGTCGAGAACGATAACATCTATAGCACCTGAGCGGATGAGAGCCTCAGCGATCTCGAGAGCCTGTTCACCGCTGTCGGGCTGTGAAACGAGGAGGTTATCGATATTCACGCCGAGAGCCTGAGCATAGACCGGATCGAGGGCATGCTCAACATCGACGAATGCAACCTCGCCGCCCATTTTCTGAGCCTCAGCGATTATCTGGAGCGCAACGGTAGTCTTACCCGAGCTTTCGGGACCATATATCTCGACGATTCTTCCTCTCGGGACGCCGCCGATTCCGAGCGCCATATCGAGCGTCATCGAACCTGTGGGGATAGCGTCGACATTGAGAGTTTTCGTCTGACCGAGGCGCATTATCGCACCTGCGCCGTATTTTTTCTCGATCTGCTTGAGGGCGCCGTCGAGGGCGCTTTTCTTATCCTCTTCGGTTGTCTGGCGGACAACTGAGGGCTTTTTTGAGAGTTCCTTTTTAGCCATACTGCTTACCTCCGTAAATTTTCTGTGCCGCAGCCGTTCTTATGATACCGGCGGTATCGTGGCTGAGGGTAATATTTTCAAAGCCGTTTTCGCTGAGTATGGACGCTACAGCGTCATGCTGTCCCATGCCGAACTCAAACGCAAGGACTCCTCCGTCTCTGAGGGAGTCTCTCCACAGCGGTGTAATTTTTCTGTAGAAATCCAGACCGTCGAAGCCTCCGGCGAGAGCCATTTCAGGCTCATGTGTGACCTCTGTCTGGAGCGAAGCCATATCCTCCTGAGTGAGGTATGGCGGATTGCTGACGATGATATCAAGCTCCGAGAGCTGCCGTACAGTCTCACTGCTCAGGACATCGCCCTTTATGATATTTATATGCACGCCATTAAGCTCTGCATTCTCCCGCAGAAAGGGGAGTGCCTTATCTGAAAGCTCGACAGCGAATACCTGAGCCTTTGGGATCTCCTTCTTGAGCGTTACGGCGATACATCCGCTTCCGCTGCAAAGGTCAGCGATCCTCGGGGCTTCGAGTTTTTTCTCACGGCAGATGCTGATTATCTGCTCCACGAGCGTTTCGGTATCGGGTCTTGGGATAAGCACTCCCTCGCCGACCTTGAACGGATAGCCATAGAATTCCCACTCGCCGAGGATATACTGAAGCGGATAGCCCTTAGTGCGCATTTCGACCATACTGCGCACGCTTCTGAGGATATCCTCCGGCACAGCTGATGCAGAATTTGTGAGTATACCGGGCATTCTCGTACCGAACGCCTGCTCCATGATACACTGCGCATCGAATCTGTAGCTTTCTGTTCCGGCATTTTTGAGGAGAGCCTTAATGTTGGTAAAAAGCTCACCGATGGTTATGCTTACCATTTATCCTCTTCCTTATCCTCGGGGATGCATGGTGTAAGGGCAGCGATAGCGATCTCGATCATGCTGTCGTCAGGCTCACGGGTAGTTATGCGCTGCATAGCAAGTCCCGGAGCGGAGAGGATCTTTGTGAAAAGGTTATCGTGATTTCCGGCGATGCGGATGAACTCATAGGAAATTCCGACTACAAAAGGCAGGAGAGCGATGCTTGCGAGTGAGCGCTGCCACCAGATGAGATCCTTCGGGACAAAGCACATCGCAAAAATGCTCACGATGAGAACGATGAAGATAAAGCTTGTTCCGCAGCGCTTATGGAAGCGAGTCTGTTTGCGGACGTTCTCGACTGTAAGCGGAAGCTGAGCCTCATGGCAGGCGATGGTTTTATGCTCTGCGCCGTGATAGCCGTACTGACGGCGGATGTCCTTCATCAGGGCGGTAAGCGCCATATAGCCCACGAAAATTGCGATTCTTATGATACCCTCAGCCGCCGAGCGGAGTATTCCGGACGAAGTGAGGACGGGTACTTTTGCAACGATCCACTTCGGCAGAAGCGTGAAAAGTCCGATTGCAATAGCGAGTCCGAGCACGGTACCGATCGCCATGCAGATGGTATAGAACATCGAGCCGTTCTCTTCCTCAGCCTTTTCCTCCTCGGTCATCTGCTTTTCGGCGGATTTCATCATATACTTATAGCCCTTTTTCATCGAGAGTACGAAGTTAGTGCAGCCTCTTACGATGGGATATTTCTTATACCACGGAGCTTTTTTTCCGTTATTCTCATCCCAAGTCTCGAGGTCTACCGTACCGTCGGGCAGTCTGCACGCCATTGCGCCCTTAGTAGGCCCGAGCATCATTATGCCCTCGATAAGAGCCTGACCTCCGATTTTTGACTTGAATTTTTCCTGTGAACCAGCGTTATTGCCTTTGCTCATCAGCACACATCTCCAATCTCCGGACAGTGTCCGGTTTTAACGTTAACAGCGCCGCCTCAGCTCTTTGCCGGCAGCGTGATCATAACAGCAGTACCCTCGCCCTCACGGCTCTTGATATCGAGAGTTCCGCCGTGCATCGATACGATCTCATCAGCCATCGCAAGTCCGATTCCGGAGCCTCGGACGGTCTGGTTAGCCTTATAGAACTTGATCTTGACCTTAGCGAGGTCAGATTCCTTGATTCCGCAGCCTGTATCGGCAACGGTTATTCTTATTTTTCCGCCGGCTTCCTCTGCGGTGATCGTAACCGTATCGCCTGCCGAGGAATACTTCACGGCGTTGTCGATGATATTTATAAACACCTGCCGGATCCTGTTTTTATCGCCGTGCATTATCGGCAGCATCTCCGGCTCGTTGTAGATTATTCTTATATTTTCACGCCTTGCCTTATCGCTGTAGATCAGCACAGCGTCGCCAAGCTCGGCGAGGATATCCATATTTTCCATCTGGAGCGAGAGCCTTCCGTTCTGCATTCTTGAGAAATCGAGAAGCTCCTCGACCATCTGCGAGAGTCTTTCCGTCTCATTAACGATAACGCCTACGCCCTTGCGCATTGTCTCGGGGCTGCTCTCGCCGTCGAGCATCATAGTCTCCGCCCAGCCTTTTATTGCGGTGAGCGGTGTTCTCAGCTCATGCGAAACAGAGGAGATGAAGTCATTTTTCATCGTCTCGGCGGCAGAAAGCTCGTCAGCCATATGATTTATCGCCGTACATAGCTCACCGATCTCATCTCCGCTGTTATTCTTGATTCTCACCGAGAAATCACCTCGGGCGAATTTCATAGCGATAGAGCTTATCTGGCGGATCGGTCTTACGATAGTTCCGGCAAAGTAAACTCCGGTGATGACGATTATCATCAGGACGAGTATACAGATAAGCGTTACTGCGAGGATATATGTACGCACAGTGCTGTCGATCTCGGTAAGCGAGGTAACCATCCTTATGGAGCTGAACTCGCTGCTCATGCCTGTTATCGGCACACAGACTGCCATTATCTTCTCACCGCTGCGGAGCTTTCCGACATAGGATGCTTCGCCTCCGGTATTCATGCACTCCTCATAGTCGGGCATGATCATATCGTCCTCCGGCGAGAAGCCCGACGAGGTAAGCACGACTCTGCCCTTTGAATTTATCGCCATAAGCTCGATCTTATCCTTCTCATTGAAGGTTTCGAGGAGCGTTCTCATCTCTGCTGAGAAGTTTGCGGCGCTGTCCTGTGAGTGGATGCTGAGCATACTTGTAACGGCATTTATCTTAGATCCGAGGTACTGTTTAGCTGAGCTGTAGTAATAATTCTGGACGGAATATATGAAAGCCATCTCGATGACGATCATTACCAGAAGCGTCACGCCGAGGTTATTGATGAGCCATCGTTTTGTAATACTTTTTCTAGCCATTGTCTGTAATCAGCTTATTGCGGATCGTTCCATTTATAGCCGTAGCCCCAGATAGTTATGATATACTTCGGGCTTGACGGTTCTTCTTCGATCTTCATGCGGATTCGTCTTATATTGACATCGACGATCTTATCGTCGCCATAGTAGCCGTCGCCCCAGATATGATTAAGGATCGAGGCTCTGTCGAGGGCGGTATTCTTATTATTCATGAAATACTCGAGTATCTGGTACTCGACCTGAGTAAGCTCGATAGGTTTTCCGTTTTTAGTGACGGTACGGCTCTTGAGGTTAAGCACGAACGGCGGTGATTCGATAACAGGCTGCTTTTCGCTTTTGATGAAGCTCATGCAGACTCTGCGGTAGATAGCGTCCACCCTTGCGGTAAGCTCCGAGGGTGAAAACGGCTTTGTTATGTAGTCGTCCGCACCGATCATAAGACCGCTCACCTTATCGATCTCCTGAGTACGGGCTGTTAGCATTATAATGCCGACGGTAGAATTTTTCTCACGGATCTTTTTGCAGACGGTAAAGCCGTCGATGCCGGGCATCATGATATCTAGCAGAACGATATCGAAGTTCCCATGCTCGCTGTCGAAGGTCTGGAGCGCAGCCTCTCCGCAGTCTACGTCAACCACGTCATATCCGGCACGCCTGAGGTTTATCACCACAAATTCTCTTATCGTAGCCTCGTCCTCGCACACAAGTATTCTTTTCATGAAGTTATCCCTCCCCAAATTCAATATATAATTAGTAAAATTCGGAATTAATTGTGTCGGCTGCTCCGACGGATTAAGATTTTGCAAGGGACTGCATCTCAACGTCCCATATAATTCTATCGCCGAAGGCGATACTATAATTCCGCATTCCGAACTCTGAATTACTTTATCACTCTGAAGCACACCGCTGCATCGGCGGCTGTAATCGAAAGCCCGTCCTCTGGAGCATTTGCTTCGCTTTCGGCTGGGATCGACGCAAGATATGATATCTCGCCCCTTGTACTGAGCAGCATATAGCCGTTCGAGAGCCTGTCCTCTCGGGTAACAGTATCCTCTGCGCAGCATATCCTCAGAAGCTCTCTGCCCTCGATCCCGTTTTCGTAGACGCATATCACGATCTCATCGTTTATGATATCACGCTTCACTGTAACATGGTCATGCCATTTATCGGGAAATATGAAAACATATCCATCGCTGACGCTGAAATACGAGGAGTACTTCCTCTGCAATTTATCGCTTGCACCAAGCGCAAGCATATTCGTCAGCTTCATCTGTTCGCTTTCAGGAAGCTCCTCATAGCCCGGCGAGATGACCTGCACCGGAATCTCGAGCATACCGTCGCCGTCGATATCATACGAATTACAGCCATAGGCTCTTACCGTAGAGAGGCTGTCCTCGGGTTTTTCAAAAATTTTATGCAGTCCGCCGGAGTCCATATAGATGACATCCGTCTGGATAAGACCTGTTCCGTTGACGGCGTCGATATAGAGTCCTGTTCTGTCTGCGCCGATATCGCCGTAGACGATGCTGTCGAAAGCAGTGAAGCTCCCGCTCAGCTCGAGGCTGTATTTATGGTACATTCCGTCCTCGTCCAGCTTATAGGACTCGGCGACAGCCGGAGCGTCCGACGCTGAGCCGGAGAGGAGGAGAAACTCATTCTGTTCGTCCTTATCGAGGTCGGTCACGTCAATAAACGAGTATGACGACGAGAATGTTTTTTCTATATCTCCGTCGGAGTAGTTATAAATGGTCACAGTTTTCTCCGAGCGATTTATGAGGCTGCTGCCGATGATGAGGTTCACCCTGTCGTTTGAGCCTAGGCGTGAAATCATGACTTTTTCGATCTCTGCGCCGTCGGCAGGAGTATCGCAGACCGACCTCCAGCTTCCGCCGGACTGGTCGAGTATGTTTATCCTAAGGGTATTTTCCTCGACGGTAAGACCTGTTTTTTCATAGAAAACGACAGCCTCTGAGCCGCCGTCTCCATCGATATCCTCAACGATAAACGCTGAAAGGTACATACCCGACTTCGGGTACTTAAGGCTTATCGACGAGCCTGCGGCATCGGTCAGGGCGTTATAGATCTGTTCCTGCTCGACGCTGAGCTTTGGCGGAGCCATGAGGTTGTCGATACTTGTACCGAACGAGCAGCCGCTGAGGGAGGTCATGAGCAGTGATGCTGACGCTGATACTGATGCAATTTTAGCCTTTTTCACAGCGCAGCTGCTCTCCCTTCGTTTTGGTTTTATGTAGGAGCGAACTGTATTCGCCCGAATTTACCCTGAATCCTCACTGTAGGGGACGGCGTCCCCGACGTCCCAATGTGGGGTAATCCGCAACGTCCCTCATGTAGAGGCACTCATCGGGCGCCCAACGGAAAATCCGCAAAACAAAACGGACTGCGGGCTGTCGAGGACGCCAGCCCCTACTATGCGCCCGCCTTCTACAGAAATTTCAAACGGGTTAAATAAATCTATCTCTCGTTGATCTTCACGTACTCACGTCTTTTAGCGATCGCCTTGTACGCAGGACGGATGATCCTGTTTCCGGTGAGGATCTCCTCCATACGGTGAGCTGACCAGCCTGCCATACGAGCGATTGCAAACAGCGGAGTAAACAGATCCTCGGGAATTCCGAGCATTCTGTACACAAGTCCGGAGTACATATCAACATTAGCACACATTGTCTTGTTATTGCCCTTCTCCTGCTTGAAGATCTCGGGAGTAAGACGCTCAATAGTCTCGAGGAGTCTGAACTCAGCCTCGATCTCCTTGCCTGCGGCAAGCTCAAACGCCTTCTTCTTGAGGATTATCGCACGGGGATCGGAGATAGTATATACAGCGTGTCCCATTCCGTAGATAAGACCAGAGTGGTCGTTTGTTTCCTTTCGGATCGTGCGGCGCATATAGTCCGCAACCTCGCCCTCATCGTTCCAGTTCTTGATATTAGCCTTGAAGTTATCGAGCATATTGATCACCTTAAGGTTTGCACCGCCGTGACGTGGGCCTTTAAGCGAGCAGATCGCTGAGGAGTATGCTGAATACGGGTCTGTACCCGATGATGTAAGCACTCGGCAGGTAAAGGTCGAGTTATTTCCGCCGCCGTGCTCAGCCTGAAGCATAAGGAGTCTGTCGAGCATCTGAGCCTCGTCCTTCGTATACTTTCTGTCAGGACGAAGGAGCGAAAGAATAGTCTGGGCAGTATTCTCCTCGTAGTTGAGCGGATGCATGATCATGCTCTCGTTATCGAAATGTCTTTTCTTCACCTGATAAGCATTAGCCATGATAACAGGGAGCTTTGCGATGAGGCTGAGGGCAGTAAACATCTCAGTCTCAAGCCCCTTTGTCTCGCAGTCCTCGTCGTAGGAATAGAGTGCCAGCACTGAACGTGCGAGCTTGTTCATGATATTCTTTGACGGTGCTTTGAGGATCATATCCTCCACGAAGCCATTGGGAAGCTCTCTCTTAAGCGCAAGGAAGGTATTGAACGTCTCGAGCTGCTTCTTAGTGGGAAGCTTTCCGAAGAGGAGGAGATAAACAGTCTCCTCGAAGCCATAGCGATCCTCCTCCTCGACATTAGCGACGAGGTCAGTGATGCTGTAGCCACGGTAGATAAGCTCACCCGGGATAGCCTCAAGCTCACCCTCATTAAGGACATAGCCGTGAACGTTGCATATATTGGTAATTCCGGCAACGACGCCTGTACCGTCACTGCAGCGCAGACCTCTCTTTACCTGAAATTTATCATAAAGCTTTGGATCGATCATAGAATTTTCCTGAAGCTCTTTGCATAAATCTTTAATATCGGCACTTGTTTTCATAGTTGCCATCGTCATCACTCTCCATGAAAATATTCACTAATAATTATACACTACTTTTCATTTCATGTCAAATAGATTCAGCGTAATTTCACGGGGTTTTCATCTTACGTATGGATATGACGTTTTCCATTCTGTAGGGGACGGCATCCCCGACGTCCCGATTTTTTCCGAACCGTCACCCATAGGGACGCTCATCGGGCGCCCGGGGATTTCCTACGTCACATTCTGGGCGGATGATATCCGCCCATGCAATTTAAGGCGAATATTTAAATAGAAGGAGTAATACTACATGAAAAAGATCCTGCCATTCATGCTGCTTTTTGCGGCATCGGTACTTGCGCTGCCGGCAGTTCCGGCGTATTTCTCGGACGGCAAGGCTGCCGCAGAGGCTTCCTTGCCCGAGATCAGCACGACACCTGAGCCTTCCGGCGGCTCCGAAATGCACACTGCCGGAGTCTACAGGGTGCTTGATATCTCGACCGGAGAGGTCATCGAGGTTCCGGCGGAGGAGTATATCATCGGGGCGGTCTGTGCTGAGATGCCGGCTTCATTTGAGCCTGAGGCACTCAAGGCTCAGGCGGTTGCGGCTCATACCTATGCAGAGCGGCAGCGGCTGAGAGAGCTTGAAAATCCCACTCCTGAGCTTTGCGGAGCTGACTTCTCCAACGATACCTCGAAATATCAGGGCTACTTCACGCTAAATCAGGCTAAGCAGTACTTCGGCGAAAATTTTGAGGTGAATTATAACAAGATTAAAGCTGCCGCAGGCGAAGTCAGCGGCTATATCCTCACCTACGAGGACGAGCCGATAGTCTCGGCATTTCATTCGATGTCCTCAGGCAGGACGGAAAGTGCTGAAAATGCATGGGGCACGCCGGTAGACTATCTCGTCTCCGTCGACAGCAGTGCTGATACCTCCGCTCCGAAATATCTCGAGGAGGTAACCTTTCCGGCTGATGAGCTGAAGAGTCTCCTCGAGAAAAAGCTCGGTATCACAAAGCTCGGGGAGGATGTTTCGTCGTGGATAAAGATAACAGAAACCTCCGACTCGGGTACTGTCCTCACCGCTTCAGCCGGCGGTAAAACTATCTCCGGAAATGACCTCAGGGAGGCACTTTCGCTGCGGTCGGCGTGCTTTGAGATAACCTGCGGCGACAACAGCGTCATGTTCACTACAAAAGGCTACGGTCACGGCGTCGGAATGAGCCAGTACGGAGCAAATTCAATGGCGCAGGAGGGAAGTACATGGCGTGAAATACTGGAGCATTATTACTCCGGCTGCGAGATCGTCATGGCAGAGTAGGGAGTGATTTTAATTCGGAGTTTGGAGTTCGGAGCTCGGAATTGTGGTATCGCCTTCGGCGATCGATTTAAAAATGAAAAATCCATAAAACTCTGATCCGTCGGCACAGCCGACACATTTAATTCCGAACTCCGCATTATAACCTCCTCCGCTATTGACAAAACTCACTATTTATGCTATGATTTATACATATAAATTTGATACTTTTTCACAGGAGGTACTATATGTATAATCCGCATACTTTATATATCGTAATTCCCTGCTATAACGAGGAGGAGGTAATTCCTGAGACGACAAAGCGTCTCACTGAAAAGTTCAATTCGCTCGTCGAGAAGAAGCTTATCTCCACTAAAAGCCGTATCGTCCTCGTGAACGACGGCTCGAAGGACTCTACATGGCAGCTTATCACTCAGCTCCATAACGATATGCCCGAGATCTACTCCGGTATCAATCTCTCACGCAACCGTGGTCAGCAGAATGCTATCCTCGCTGGTCTTATGACTGTAAAAAGCCTCTGCGACGTTGTTATCACGATGGATGTCGACCTTCAGGATGATATAAACGCTATCGACGAGATGATGCAGAAGTACTACGACGGAAACGAAGTCGTTTACGGCGTGAGAAGCTCCAGAAAAAAGGATACTTTTATCAAGAAATACACTGCCCTTGCGTATTATAAATTCATGAAGTATATGGGCGCTGATGTTGTCAATAATCACGCCGAGTACCGCCTTATGAGCAAGCGTGTCCTCGATGAGCTTGAAAATTTCAAGGAGGTCAACCTCTTCCTCAGAGGTATGGTAAAATTCATCGGCTTCAAGCACGATATCGTTTACTATGAGCGCCATGAGCGATTTGCCGGCGAGAGCAAATATTCCCTCCGCAAGCTGTTTTCCTACGCTATGAACAGCCTTACTTCATTCAGCGTAAAGCCCCTTAAGCTCATTACCAAGATCGGTATACTGATGGTTCTCTTCAGCATTGCAGCGTTTATCTATGCCATCGTCTCGAAGGTTCTGGATATCGCTACAAGCGGCTGGTCAAGCATGATGATCTCCATCTGGCTTATCGGCGGTCTTCAGGTCATCTGCCTCGGTATCATCGGCGAGTACATAGGCAAGATCTACTCCGAGGTAAAGGGTCGCCCAAGGTTTATCGTCGACGAGTTCCTTAATGAAATGGATCCCAAGTTTCTCGGTGATACTGGCGGCAAAAACGAAAAATAACACTCTATACAGCAAAAAAACCTGAGAAGAAAACTTCTCAGGTTTTTTATTTTAAAGGAATTTTTATGAAAAAGGAGAAAATGGTTTATTCTGTCTGAGCCTCTGAATAATCGGAAAGGATATTTGAAGCGTCGAGGGCATCGATTGCACCGTCAGCGTTGTAGTCGCCGAGGTACTCTGCGCCGAGCTTATCGGTCGAAGCGTTATACTCCTCATCATAAATTCCGGACTGACCCTTAGCGTAATATGTCAGAACATTACTTGCATCGAGAGCATCAACTGCGCCGTCTGTATTAACATCGCCGTCGCCGTAATACTCAATCATTGCTCTAAGGATAAATGTAGCATCAACGGCGTCTACTCCGTCAATCCATGATTCCGAAAATGCCTCTTCTCTTTTTTCAGGATCCCACTCAGGATTTGTAACATTTCCTGTTTCGAGAACACGGATAAACTCCTCTTCTGTTATATCATGATCAAAACAATTCTCCTTGCATATAGTATATGTCCTGTCATCGTTGATCTCAACATATCCACATTGAGCAAAAGTATACACATAAAGTATAAGCTGTGCATCTTCCAGAGTAGTCACGCCGTCTGCATTATAGTCATATGAAGGAAGGTCATTCATTATTCTTTCAACTACAGAAACTTCCCATTCGGTCAGATCGCTCATTTCAGCCGAAGCACTCATAGGCACTGCGGAGAGCATTGTCAGGGCAGAGATTAAGGAAATAAGTTTTTTCATAATAGTATCCTCCTATAATTTTAAGCTGTCTGAGCAGCTGCATAGCCTGCGAGAATGTCAGATGCGTCGAGGGCATCGATTGCGCCGTCAGCGTTGTAGTCGCCGAGGCACTGAATACCCAAGCTTTCAGGCGACATTTCGGGGTATTCACCTGTCTGAAAAGCAGCATAACATGAGAGCACGCTGCTTGCGTCAAGCGAATCAACTGCGCCGTCAGCATTAACGTCACCGTCACTATAATACTCGTTTAACGCCGTAAGTAAAAGTGAGGCATCGATAGCATCTATTTTGTCCATAGCAGCATCCGGGGCACTGCCATGTTTTCTCTCAGGATCCCACTCAGGATTTGTAATATTTCCTGTTGCAAGGACACGGATAAGCGTCTCTTCTGTATATTCATCAAAAGGATTGTCGTTATATTCGGTTAACGAGTAAGTTCTGTCATCGTTAATGCAAATATTTTGAACCGCAGCGTCTGCATAAATCACCATCGCCACATAAGGGTCATTAAAATCTGTTACACCGTCAGCATTGAAGTCATAAAGTGAGATATCTTCTAGAATTGTATCTACTAAAACATCCAGTCGAACACTATTCTCTTCATCTGAATCGGCGGCATAACTGCTCATCGGCACTGCGGAGAGCATTGCAAATGCAGACACGATTGAAATAAATCTCTTCATAGAAATTCCTCCTAAATTATTATATTTAACAACGTAACATGCCAACTCAGGATATCCGATGTTTATCCATTTTCTTCCTGTAACTACATTATACACTAGCGTCTTCGGTTTGTCAATAATAAATTGCGCAAAATAGTATTTCTGAAGCAAAATTTGTATACAGTTACAATTCGTATCATAAAGTTTTGTTCACAAAAACAAAAAACTCAGAAACCGCAAGTGTTTCTGAGTTTCGGTTATAATGCATGATATCTTATATATATATATATATATATATTGCTACGCAATGTCTTCCTCGCCGGAAACCACCTCAGGAGCGGTAGTTTCCGCCGGAGCAGTCGTAGCCGGAGGCTGATATGTACCATCCATCGCCTTGTATTCATCGAGCGTCAACACTCCGCTTGAATTATATGCTCTGATAAAATTATCCTTTGACATATATTTCTCAGAGTATGTACCCTGATCACTTTTAAGATATCCGCCGTACCATTGTCCGAAGAACGACCATACTGCATTATCTCTGAAGCAGGCGTCGATGTCGGGAGCGCTGCTGCACTCACTCACGGCGATCAGCTTATCTGTTCCCACAAGCTTCTGGAGCGCCGCAAACTGCTCATAGCAGCTTCCGATCTCCTTGCCCTCGCCTACGTAAAGGTCGAGAGCGGCGATATCAAATGTCGATTTGTCAACGAGTGTATTTGCACTCTGACCGTTCCAGATCCAGATGAGGTTGTTAAGCTCGTGGTACTCGGTCATTCGGGTGTACATTACGTCCCAGAGCCATTTATAGGCATCTGCGCCGCTTGCGCCCCACCAGAACCATTCGCCTGAGCCTTCGTGAAGAGGTCTCCACAGCACCGGAACTTCAGCATCGCTGAGTGTTTTGAGCTGGGCGGCAACGCTGTCGATATCCAGCATCAGCTCACGGCATTCGCTTGTGATCGTGCCATCGCTGACGAGAGCCTCAAGCTCTTCAGCGCTGAGCTTTGCGATATCTTCATCGGTAACGTGATCGCTGAGCTTGAAATCAGTCTGCTCAGAGTAGACCGCACCATTCTCGCCGGGAGACTTCCAGTGCCATACAAATCCGATGATACCGCCGTTTTCATGCCATGCCTTTGCGCCCTCGACAGTCGTCGGCTCATCCTTATCCTCAGAGATCCCCGAGAAGCGGATAACGGGATATTTTCCGACAGTCTGGCAAATAAGCTCCATCTCCTCATTAGCGTCGGAGGAGACATACTGACCGGTAATAACATAGTCGCCGTAGGCATCAGTGAGGAACTGCATAAGCTCCTTAGCCGGCTCGGCGGCATTTTCATTTGAAAGCTCACCGTCGGCTTCATAGATGATCTCGCTGACGGTAGAGCTGTCGGAGATCTTCATATAGTCGATGTCAATATTTCCGTCGTCGGCACGAAGCTGTATCTGAGTCTCGCCGTTGAGGATGAAATTTCCGTACAGCGTGATGATAGTGAATGCGCCGTCGGCTTTTGTTTTAAATGAGCTTATCTCCTTATCGCCGATAAGCACGGTACAGCTCACCTCGGCATCTGACGCGATACAGAACGAGAGGTCATAGTGCTGGTTACTGGGGACATCGGCTTCAAAGACGATCGCCTTAGCAGTATCGTCTGAAAATCCAGTAACATAGCCTCTTCCGCTGTAGCCCTCACGCTCGGAGGCTTCGGTAAGTGTTCCGAGGATGCAGTTTTCGGCTTCATAGAGGTCACCGATGGACTGCTGTTCGATCTCGGGGAAAGTGATGGGGTAGTCGGGGAAGATATCGACCGGCACAGTAGTAGCCGCCGGTTCAGCAGTACTTCCCATGGGGGCGTCGGTGGCGGTGATAGAGCTGTCGTGATCGACGCTGATCTGACCGACCTCCTGACAGCCGGCAAGCGGCATCGCCGTAATTGCAGCCGCCGTTATGGCAGTAATAATTTTTCGCAAATTTTTCATATATTCTCCTTATCTGTCTGTATGTTAAGCGGCAAGCGCCGCAGGCAGGCATAAAGTCTTTGCCTCGCTTTCCTCAGAAAGCGAGCGGGTGCACGAGGCGAGGAGCCTCGTATCGACCGCAGGTCGATGCGCCAGCACAAACTAGCTCCCTGCGAGCGGAGCGATGCTGAGCGGACGGTTTTCTTTTGTTGCCCTAAGCCGTACTTTGCAGCTTTTATAGGGACAAACTGCGTTTGCCCCTAGGGCTGTTTTTGTGAAAGACCCGCCCTTTGGAATCCCAATCTTCCTTCTGCTTTCAGCTCAGCGTGTAAGTCCTGCCCTGCTGTGCATTGAATGCGATAACTCCTCCCGATATGCTCGAGCCTACTGTCTCTCCCTCGCACTTTATGCTCACTACGCTGTTCGCCCTCACCCGGCATTCGCCGTCTGCATCAGGCGTTATTTCTGCACTGACAAGCTTTCCGCCTGCCCATTCTATATCAACCGTAAAGCCGCCCTTTGCTCTCAGTCCCTTTACATGACCTTCCTTCCATTCCTCAGGAAGTGCCGGAAGTATGTTGATCTCGCCGCAGGTGCTCTGAAGCAGACACTCCACGATCGCTGCCGTACCGCCAAAGTTTCCATCGATCTGGAACGGCGGATGTGAATCAAGCATATTCGGATTTGTCGAGTAAGCAAGCAGCTTCTTAAGATTCTCATAAACCATACGTCCGTCATGGAGACGTGCCCACATATTTGCGATCCATGCACAGCTCCAGCCCGTATGTCCGCCGCCGTGGATGAGTCTGCGGATGAGCGTTGCTCTTGCGGCATCGGCAAGCTTCGGAGTCTTGTGCGGAGTGATAAGATCTGCCGGATGAAGCGCAAAGAGCTGAGAGATATGCCTATGACCGATCTCAACCTCGTCATAGTCTACTGCCCATTCCTTTATCTGACCGTACTTTCCGATCTCCGGCTGAGGAAGCTTCTCGAGCATCGTGCGGAGCTTATCCGCAAGAGCCTTGTCCCTGCCGAGGATCTCGGTGCATTTTATCACATCATTGAACAGCACGGTAATTATCTGTGAATCCATCGACGGCCCCATGCAGAGACTTCCTTTCACGCCCTTATCGGTGAGGTACGTGTTCTCCGGCGATACAGACGGGCTTGTAACGAGTCTGCCCTCGCTGTCCTCGATGAGGTACTCGGTAAAGAATTCAGCCGCCTCCCGAAGGATGTGATACTTGTCCTCGAGGAATTCGATGTCCTTGGTGTATTCGTAATGCTCGAAAATATGCAGCGCAAGCCATGCTCCGCCCATAGGCCATATCGTAGCCGGCATCCACAGATCCTGCGGAGCTGTATCGCCCCAGATATCGGTGTTGTGATGGCATACAAAGCCCTTGTCGATGCCGTACATCTCCTTAGCAGTGATCCTGCCGTTCTCGCATACTCTCTCGAGCAGGTCAAACAACGGAAGGTGACACTCCGGAAGATTACAGTTCTCGGCACACCAGTAGTTCATCTCGGTGTTGATGTTTATCGTAAATCTGCATCCCCATGCCGGCCACATATCCTCGTTCCAGATACCCTGAAGGTTCATCGGCTGGCAGCCCGGACGGCTTGCGGAGATCATCAGGTAGCGTCCATAATTGAAGTAAAGCTCTATCAGCTTGTTGTCGTGGATGTGCCTCTCGCACTCCTTATCGTCAAGCTCATCGCCCCTGAGGCGCATTATTCTCTCGTCTGTAGCAAGCTCTGTTCCGGCGTCGCTGTTGTCATTGAGCGACAGCTCCACCCTGTCGAAAAGCTCACGATAGTCGCTTACATGGCGGTAGTAAAGCTCGTCGTAGCCGCAGTCAAGCGCCATCTCTGCATCGACCTCTGCCGATGCCTCGTAATTTTCAGTATAAAAGCTCGTGCGCACTGACAGGACTATCATTACCTCGTCGGCATTTTTCACCGAGAGCTTTCCGCCGATCGTACGAAGCTCACCGCCCTCAGCCTTTGCGCCGACTGCGCAGGCAAAGAAAATTCCATCTCCGGAGCCTGTTCCGCCTGTGTAGAGGAGCATATTCTCTCCGCATGGGCGATTGTCGTCATAGTAGTCATCCCTGCCGTCGATCGAGCATGAAAGTGTGACAACTCCGGGCTTTGACGCAGTTATGCGAACTACCATTACCTCATCCGGCGCAGATACGAATACCTCTCTGGTGAACTCGACCTCGCCGGCAGTAAAATGCACGTCGGCCATGGCTGTTGCAAGCTGGAGCGAACGGCTGTAGTTCTTCACCTTTCCTTCAAGCTCCATATCTATCGAGAGGTTGCCCAGCGGCATATAGTGACGCATATTCGGAGTAACTCCCTGAAGCTTCTCGAATGCGATCTTCTCAGCTGCGGGGATGTCGCCCTTTGCAAGAAGCTCCCTCACCTCTGCAAGACCTTCCTTTGCGTCAGGGTTGATACGGTGTCTCAGTCCGCCTGACCATACTGAGTCCTCGTTGAGCTTTATAAGCTCGTTTGAAGCTCCGCCGAAGATCATTCCGCCGATCCTTCCGTTTCCTACAGGAAGCGCCTCGTTGAAATTCTCCGCAGGCTGTTTGTACTGAAGCAGTGTCTCTGTTTCCATATTGATCTCAATCTCCTTCATGAGGAATTTATTGCATGGACGAAATGCCTTCCGTCCTGTTGTTTTCGTGTTTTTCCTATTATAACACACTATTTTTCCATTTGCAAATTTCCCGGCGATTTCCGGAAATTTTCTGAAACAAATTATAAAAATACGCTTGACAAAGGGGCAAAAGTGTGATAATATGAACAATAGAATAGTGTTAAATCGTTGATGAGGAAGGCTTTTCCGTAGGCTTCGTTTCAGAGAGCAGCCGTTTGGTGCGAGGCTGCACAGGCTTGGAATCACAGCACACCGCCTCTGAGTATGCCTAATAAGCATCGGCCGCTCCCGTTACAGAGCCAATGAGATACGGAAGTTTTTTCCGTGTGAATCAGGGTGGAACCACGAGATTTTTTCGTCCCTTGAACCGTACTGCGGTTTGAGGGATTTTTTGTTTTCCAGAGGTTTTATGGATTACAGAATACGCAAAAAACTTCGACTTGAAAATTACGATTACAGCCGGAATGGGGCGTATTTTGTTACGATCTGTACCCAAAACAAGATGTGCATTTTCTGGCAGCAGCAGAAAAAGTCTCAGCCGATTGAACCGAATTCACTTGTTGTAGCGGCGAACTGCGTTCGCCCGTCGAATATTTTTCACCCAATTGCGGACGAACACTGTTCGCCCCTACATATACACAAACAAAATAAAATTATAATCACATAAAGGAGAATTACCATGATCAAACTTACACTTAAAGACGGAAGCATCCGTGAGATCGAGTCGGCTATGCCGGCGGCTGACATCATCAAGGGCATCGGCATGGGTCTTTATAAGGCTGCATGCTGCGTGAAGCTCAACGGAGAGGTAAAGGATCTCCGCACTGTCGTTGACAGCGACTGCGAGTTCGAGGTCTGTACTTTCGACAGCATCGACGGAAAGAAAACCTTCTGGCATACTGCCTCACATATCCTCGCTCAGGCTGTAAAGCGACTCTATCCCGAGGCTAAGCTTGCTATCGGCCCGGCTATCGACAACGGCTTCTACTACGATTTCGACCTCGAGAAGCCCTTCACTCCTGATGAGCTTGAGAAGATCGAGGCTGAGATGAAGAAGATCGTAAAGGAAGGTCTCGCTCTCGAGCAGTTCGAGCTTTCTCCGGCTGAGGCTATCGCTAAGCTCGAGGAAATGGGTGAGCCTTACAAGGTTGAGCTTTGTCAGGAACACGCTGACAAGGGCGAGCCGATCTCTTTCTACAAGCAGGGCGAATTTATCGACCTCTGCGCTGGCCCTCACCTTATGACTACTGCTCCGGTAAAGGCATTCAAGCTCCTTTCATGCACAGGTGCTTACTGGAGAGGCTCAGAAAAAAACAAGATGCTCTCAAGAGTTTATGCTGCCGCTTACCCCAAGGCTGCTGATCTCGACGCTGATCTCAAGCAGCGTGAAGAGGCTAAGATGCGTGACCATAACAAGCTTGGACGTGAGCTTGAGCTTTTCACAACTGTTGACTGCATCGGTCAGGGTCTTCCTATCCTCCTTCCGAAGGGCGCAAGAGTTATCCAGACTCTCCAGCGCTGGGTTGAGGACGAGGAACAGAAGAGAGGCTATCTCCTCACTAAGACTCCGCTTATGGCTAAAAGAGAGCTTTATAAGATCTCCGGTCACTGGGATCACTACCTCGACGGTATGTTCATCCTCGGCGATCCCCACGACGAAACTAAGGAATGCTTTGCGCTCCGTCCGATGACATGCCCGTTCCAGTATCAGGTTTTCCTCAACCGCCAGCGTTCATACCGTGATCTTCCTATGCGACTCGGCGAGACTTCTACTCTCTTCAGAAACGAGGACAGCGGTGAGATGCATGGTCTTATCCGTGTGCGCCAGTTCACTATCTCCGAGGGACATATCGTACTCCGTCCCGAACAGCTCGAGGAGGAGTTCAAGAACTGCCTCGAGCTTGCTAAGCATATGCTCGAAACTGTAGGTCTTGCTGAGGACGTTTCATACCGCTTCTCACAGTGGGATCCTGCTAACCCCAAGAATAAATATGAGGGTACTCCCGAACAGTGGGAAGAGGCTCAGGGACTTATGAAGAAGATCCTCGACCACCTCGAGCTTGAATATGAGGTCGGTATCGATGAGGCTGCATTCTACGGCCCGAAGCTCGATATCCAGATAAAGAACGTTTTCGGCAAGGAGGATACTCTCATCACTATCCAGATCGATATGCTCCTCGCTGAGAAATTCGGCATGGAATATGTCGATGTCGACGGCTCAAAGAGACGTCCTTATATCATCCACAGAACTTCACTCGGCTGCTATGAGAGAACTCTTGCGCTCCTCATCGAGAAGTATGCAGGCGCATTCCCGCTCTGGCTTGCTCCTGAGCAGGTGAGAATCATCCCTGTTGCTGACCGTCATCTTGAATACTGCGACGAGGTTCTTGCTAAGCTCGAGGCTGCCGGAATCCGTGCGTCCATCGACGACCGTGCTGAAAAGGTCGGCTACAAGATCCGCTCCGCTACTATGGAGAAGCTCCCGATCATGCTCACTGTCGGCGATAAGGAAGTCGAGGAAAAGACTGTTTCCGTCCGTTCAAGACGTGAGGGCGACCTCGGCTCTATGTCTCAGGCTGACCTCCTCGTGAAGCTCATCGACGATATCGCTAAGAAAGTAAGATAAGCAATGGATCCATTCCAGCAGCAGCGCATGATTATCTCTGACTACATCAGCAATGTGATCGAACAGGGCTATGACCCTTGTAACGGCATTCAGATTTGGGGACTTTTCAGCCTTTGCAGATTTAAAAATGTCTGTGCTGAAATTATGAGAAGTGCTGAGCTGAAGCCGGCGGTAGATTTATCCGGTATCGTCAGCGACTGTGTTGATCTGCTGTGCTATAATAGCGACACCAGTGACTCCCTCAGCTCGCATATCACATCTATCAGCAAAGCTCTTGAGCAAGCCGAAATAAAGCTTGCTCACTGCGAGGATTTGAACGTCATGCACTGTGTTCAGACGCTTGGGTATGTAAAGGATTATATTGAATACTGCCTCAAAGCGTGCTCGGAATCCATCCCCGGCGTCATCAGCCTTATCACCAGTGTGCTTCCCGTCAAGTACCATAATGAAGCGCCAGCCGCTTCAGCTGCTGAACTAAGGCGGATACAGGACGATCTTGAATTTCTCAAAAATCCAAATACAGCCGATCTCATCAGGGAAAGAGCTGAAAATTATGCAGAAATAAATGCTCTCAGTGTCTGATGTGCAGCTGAACAGAACAACTGCTGCTGTCTTTTATCAGCATCTTATAGAAAGGAGCTGCCAATGTACCTCTCCAAAGGCAGAATAATATTTTCAAAGCTTATCTCAAGCATTCTGATACTTGGATGTCTGTTTGTGATCGTTCTCGGTATCTCAGGCATCGGGCTTGTGATCTCCGCAATGGGCGGAAATTATGAATATATCGAGAAGGACGAGATCGGCAGCTCGCTTGCGGTTTATATCGTCTTTATCGTCATACCGGGCGCACTTGCATTATGGGCTGCAAACAACCTCCGGCTCACCGGAAAGGCAAACAGACTCAACAACATCTTCGAGGGCGATCAGGATGGCTATATCCCGCTCGAAAGCCTCGGACGGATGATGAATACCTCTCCCGATACGGCAAAGAGACTTTTTGAAAGGCTCGTGCATAAGGGCTTTATCATTGGCTGCACTATGGAATGCGACCCTGTACTCAGGATCGTGCTAAGCGAAAAAGTGATGCAGACGGCAGCGAATACTGTACCACAGAATTCCTACTCCGTAGTGAGCTGTCCAGGCTGCGGCGCTTCGCAGTCAGTCCGCTCCGGCGAAACAGTAAAATGCTCCTACTGCGGAAAATTCCTCAGGGGAAAGTGATCCGGCAGATATATCTATTCAACGACAAAAGGGCAGATCAGGATAATCCTGACCTGCCCTTGATATTTTTCCTGAAAAAATTTTTCCGGAAGATGTGTGATATTTTACGCTTCCGGATCGTGTATCATATGAAGCGCTTCAAAACAAATGAAGGGAGTGAGGCATGAATGACCGACAGCGAAATGGCAGCGGTGTATGATAAATATAAAAATACAGTCTACCGCACGGCCTTTGCATGGTGCAGGAATACTGCCGATGCAGAGGATATCACCCATGATGTCTTTATACGCCGGTTCACAAGCAACACCATATTTTCCGACGACGAGCATGAAAAAGCATGGCTGCTTAAAGTTACCGCAAACAGATGCCGGGATCTTTTCCGGTCGTTCCGCTATAAGCATACCGTTCCGCTCGAGGAGGCTGCTCTCGTTTATGAGACTCCTCAGGAAAATACGGTCTATCACGCTGTTATGGAGCTTCCCCCGAAATATCGTCTCGTTATTCATCTTTACTACTACGAGGGCTACTCCATAAAGGAGATAAGCGGCATCGTCTCAAAAAGCGAATCCGCCGTCCAGACGCAGCTTTACCGTGCAAGAAAACTGCTGAAAAAAACTCTCGGAGAGGAGTCATGATTATGGATATGAACGATTATAAAAATGTCACCGACCGCCTTCAGATAAGCGAAAGGTGCAGAGAAGAGGTTTTCACTATGAAAAATAGAACAGGAAAGATCAAACATAAAATGAATAAAAAGGCTGTGGCTCTTATCGCTGCTGCGGCTCTTACCGTCGGCGCAGGTACGGCTGCTGTCGCTGCTGATAAGCTCGGCGCATTCGACAGGCTGAGTGACAAAAAGGACAGGACTGTTGTTCTCGACAACGGCAATGAGGTAAAGCTCGACAAGTTCGATAAAAACAATTATGAAATCATCGGTCAGTACGCTCAGGACGTGACAGCTGCTGCACAGTCAGAGGAGCTTTTGGTAAATGTTGAAAGCGTCTACTGCGATGGCTCAAATCTCATCGTGGGATTTTCCGGTTCGCTTGCGGACGGAAATCCCTCTGGAATTATTACTCTCAACTTCCACTGCGACATCACAATCGACGGAGAAACTTATTCAATGAATAACGTTATAACAGAGCATCACAATTATCTCCGTATGAACGGCAATATGGTTATCGACGAGGGACAGACTAACAGCTTTACAGGAAGTATCTCCCTTACGCTCAAAACAGGCGAAAAAATCGAGAATCCCACTACAGCCGACATCAGACTTTATAATATTTCCTGCGGTTATGATTACATTATGGACACCCCAGTATATCTTGACGGTGAGGTAAATATGACCGTTGATGTAGTCCCTGAGCTTAAGCTTGTGCAGGAATGCTATGCAAGTATGTCTGAGAACGGCTTTGAAGCTAAGATCTATGAGATTTCACCAGCTGGCATTACAGTCGGAACAAAGTATCCCGAGTTTTATCTTACCAACAGCGAAACCATCACTTGGTATGAGGGAGGTCAGCTTCTTGAGGGACCGAAATACTCCGTAATAGCACAATACTTTGATGAAAACGGAAACTTGATTGATTTTATCGACGTCAGAGAGCTTCCTGACTACGGCGACGGCTTTTCTACAGGAATCCTCGCTTCAACCGATTCCTCTGAAATTACCGTAAAGTGGTTCAATAAACAGGCTCACGATGAAAATGGTAATCCCGAACTTCTTTACGAATACACCTTCGACATCAGCAAATAAATCTTTACAGGCGTATACACGAAAAATCATCACACACAAAACAAAGGACAGATCCGTTTAAGGGTCTGTCCTTTTGAATTAACCTAAGATATTTTCGATAAGCGAGATCACGAAATCGCCCATGCCGTAGGAATAGACCTCCTCGGCAGCGATATCGGGACGGTCGGTGATGATATTATCCGCACCCATGGAGATCATGCGCTCCATATCGGCACGGCTGTTGACTGTCCACACAAAGACACGTTTTCCGCTGCGGTGAGCCTGACTTATCGTGCTCTGGCTGGCAAAGAGATAATTTATGCTCACAGCGTCGATATGGCGCAGGTTTGAGTATATCGACGGCGACGCAACGTTCAGTATCAGCGCAGTTTTTATGCCGCTGTCCACGAGCTTTGTCTCACGCAGCGCAGAATATGCAAACGATGTCACATAGCACTGATCCTCAAGCCCGTACTCCACCAGCATCTCAGCTGCACGGCGGGCGGTATCATCGGTGCGGTCGGACTTCTTTATCTCAACATTAAGCATCATATCATTCTCGGCGGCAAATTCGAGAGCTTCGGAGAAGAGAGGAACTCTTGCATCGGAAAAATCGGTATCACCCCTTCTGAACCAGCTTCCGCATGAAAGCTCCGCCAGCTCATTGTAGGTAAATCCGCTCAGCCTTCCGACACCGTTTGTAGTACGGCTGACGGTATCGTCGTGGAAAACCACAAGCTGTCCGTCGGCAGTCTGCTGGACGTCAAGCTCGATATAGTCAGCTCCGGCTTCAGCAGCCGCCTCGAAGGCATACATCGTATTCTCCGGCGCTGCATAGGAAAATCCTCTGTGAGCGGTTATCTGGGTATTATCGAATATTCCCACACGAAAGCTTACATTTCCCTGATAGATCTCCTGAATGTACGTAAAATTGAGGAAAACTGACGCTGCTGCTGCGACGGTAAAGCTGATAATCTTGACTGCCTTTGGATATTTTCTCTCCCTCAGTTCGGGAAAAACGATCTTCTCATCCTGTGCATTGTCACGGAAGAATCTGTTTGTAAGGCAGCCGACGATGAATGGTGCGGAGAATACTGCCGATACGGCAGAGAATACCTCTCCGGCGTAGCTCAGCACCCTGAGCGATGACGCAAGCGCCGCCTGCGGAGCTGAAAATCCCTTTACCGCAAAAATTATCACAAAGCTCACGCCGAATGTTATCACTGCCGCCGCCAGAAGCATGACGGCGCTCCATAAAAGAAGCGTAAGTGCCGTGCGCAGGCGTTTTCCGCTGAGACAGCTGCGGCTCTTTGCAGTGCATTCCGAGAATCTGCTGTCTGTGAGGACAAGGTAATGAAGGCTGTACCAGCGACCCGAAAGAAGCCAGATCATCAGCAAATGAAGCAGTACGAAAACGGCTATGCTCAGCCATTTTGCCGACTCACCGAAAAGTCCGGTCAGCATCGGAAGTACTGGAAGCGAGAATATACCTGAGGTGAGCGTGAACTGCGCCGCCGGAACGATAAGCATAAATCCCAGAAAGCTCAGGATGCCCATTCCTCTGAACGCCTTCAGAAATGAACCTGCTCCGAGCCGGAGCATACCGACTGCGGTGATACGCCGTCCCTCGTGAGTATAGGCGAAGCCGGCGATGAGCGCTGACAGCTCCACGATCGAGAAAAATGCTATCACGAAAAGCAGCAGCACAAGTATCACCAGCGTTACCGGACTTAGCAGAAAATCAAGCAGATTTGTTCCGGTAAGGTACGAAATTCCGGCGTGCTTCATCGCAAGCTCCACCAGAAATCCCAGAAGCGGCACTCCAAGTGCCGTCAGCAGGAGCTTGTACATCAGCTCAAACAGCAGAAGCCTCGGGAATGCCCTTATAAAGTCCCACGCAAACTTGAAAAATCTCTTCATTCCGCCGTCAGTACCGCCGTTTCAAGGGCGATCTCCATCATCTCACGGAACGAAGTCTGACGCTCCTCGGCAGTCGTGGCAAGTCCTCTGAGCGGACAGTCTGAGACTGTGAGTATGCACAGTGCATTTTTTCCGGCACGAGCTGCATTCATATAAAGCCCCGCAGATTCCATCTCGACGGCGAGTACACCCATTTTTGCCCATACACCGAGGCTTGAGCTGTCGTCATAGAAGGTATCGCTCGAGAGGATATTTCCCGCATGAAAAACACTTCCCCTTGCCTGAGCAGCGCTTGCCGCTGCCGAAAGAAGCTTCCATGAAGCCGTCGGAGCGAATACTCCCGGAAGTCCGAACTGGCTTCCATAGTTTGAGTTAGTGCTTGCGCTCTGGGCAATGATGATATCCCTGAGGTTCACGTTGTCGGCGATAGCACCGGCTGTACCGACTCTTATGATATTCTCCACATCATACTCGTTGAAAAGCTCCCACGAGTAGATTCCGATCGAGGGGATTCCCATTCCGCTTCCCTGAACCGATACGGGCACTCCCTTATATTTTCCCGTAAAGCCGAGCATACCCCTCACCTCGTTGTAGCATACCGGATCCTCGAGGTAGTTCTCAGCTATGAACTTCGCCCTGAGCGGATCTCCCGGCATCAGGACAGTTTTTGCTATATCGCCTTTTCTGGCACTGTTGTGAGCTGTTGGCATTTTTATGCACTCCTTTTGCTGTCGTAGTCTATATTTATATTATACACAATTCCACAGCAAAAAACAAGAGAGCGTAAACTTTCACTGTCCATAAGGGCAAAAAAATTGCTGTGCTTTATCAGCACAGCCTTTCAGGAAAGATGAAATGAATTTAGAGGGGGAATTGGGGGATTACTTAATCCGATTATTATTATATTGGGTTTATCTTAAACGAACCTTAAAAATAGCAGCATTTTCTGAAAAATTATCCAAGAAATTTTGCCGTAACGATCGTATAGCCATAAGGCTCGACGGAGATCTCGCTTCCGTTGAATTCACCGTGGAGCGGCTGGATATTCTCAAAGCGGCTGAGGACGCCCTCGGCGTTGCCGATAACAGCCTTCTCGCCGGAGCGGTTTACGAATACAAGCGCATCCGTCTCTCCGGTTCTTGTAAAGCCAATGACCTTGTCGTCGCTGTAGACGAAATAGATCCTGCCGTCCTTCATCACGCTGAGTGACTTTCTCACACGGCTAAGCTCAGAAACGTATGCGATAAGCTCTTTATCCTCATTTCCCCATGGATAGCAGCGGCGGTTGAAGGGATCCTTATACCCCTGAAGTCCGGCTTCGTCGCCATAGTAGATGCTCGGAACGCCCGGCAGGAAGAACTGAAGCGCCATAGCAGCCTTTAGGAGGTTCTTTCCCTTTGAGTATTCCTCAGGAGAGAGATATCTCTCCGCCATCCAGTCCTTGGACTTATCGTCACAGCTCTCGCCGCCGAGGCGGTTTATCGCACGCTCGATATCGTGAGTCGAAACAAAGTTCATAAGCACCTCGATAGTCGGCTGAGGATAATTCTCCATAATCGTCATGACGGAATCCTGAATCCACTTCGGATCGCCTCCCTTGACGTAGGTGATGATCGCTTCTCTGAAGGGATAGTTCATTACAGAGTCGAGCTGATGTCCGAGGAGATAGCGTCTCTTCACGCCGTAAGCCTCCTTATTTGAGGCATCCTCCCAGACCTCACCGATCACGATCTTCTCCTCATCGAAGCCCTTTACGCACTTGCGGAGATTATCGAGGAACTGATCGGGAAGCTCATCCGCAACGTCGAGGCGGTAGCCTGCCGCACCCAGCGACAGCCAGTAGTTAAGCACGCCCTCTTCGCCGCAGATGTAGTCGGTATAATCCGGATCGTTCTCCCTCACGTTCGGGAGAGTATCGATTCCCCACCAAGCCTCGTAGCCGTTGGGATAGTCAAAGAAGGAGTACCACTTATAATAGGGACTTTCCTTAGAATTGAACGCACCGGGAGTATCATAGCGGTTGAACTTGTTGAAATAGATGCTGTCCGCACCGGTATGCGAGAATACGCCGTCGAGGATAACTGAAATGCCATACTTCTTCGCCTCGGCGCAAAGCTCGGCAAATTCCTCGTTAGTACCGAGCATCGGGTCAGCCTTCATGTAATTTGCCGTATTATAGCGGTGGTTCTCGTGGGACTCGAAGATCGGGTTGAGGTAGATGCAGGTAACGCCGAGATCCTTAAGATAGGGGAGCTTTGACTGGATTCCTGCAAAATCGCCGCCGAAGTAGTCATTGTTCCAGACGTGACCGTTCTCGTCGGGCTTGTAATATGGCGTACCGCCCCAGTCCTCACGGAGAACTCGTCCATAGGGGATATTCTCATGCACCTTTCCGCTGCGGCAGAAACGGTCGGGGAAGATCTGGTACATAACTCCGCCTTTGAGGTAGTCGGGAGTTTTATAGTTCTTTGAGTAAACGGTAAGCTGAAAGAGATCGCCGCCGTGGATGCTGCCCTCGTGGCAGTTTACCTTTTTGATATAGTGACGTATTCCGCCTGTCATGTAGGAGAAATAGTAGTAATGAACATCGCTGTAGCGGGCGTTGTACTCAGTTGAGTAGACGTTGCAGTCCTCCTCCTCGGCAACGAGCTGCATATGGAGGAATCGCTCCTTGAAGCCTGTTCTGAAGAGCACCAGCACCGGTGGAAAATCCGGTGTAATGTCCTTTGACAGTCTTATCGAGAACCGGCAGGTCTCACCCTGCTTTACAGCACCGAAGATCGATTTATAATTCAGATCCCAGCTGTCGTAGATTGGTTTCATATTTTTTCACTCCAGATATTTATTTTTGTGGGAATTTGCGCAGATTATTGGGGAAGAACCTTTATTCAGAAAGGTTTTCCCCAGTAATCGGCACAGTTTCCCATCAAAGATAATAGCACGAGGGCGGATATAAAAATCCGCCCATCTGCATTAGTTATATAGGTTTAAATTAAAGTCTCCAGATATTGTCAGCGTACTCGTTAACAGCACGATCAGCAGAGAAGATACCTGCGCCTGCGATGTTATTGAGTGACATCTTAGCCCACTTCATAGTGTCTCTGTAGCACTCGGAGCTGTACTTCTGAGCCTGTCTGTAGGAATCAAAGTCAGCA
>JBGVIW010000138.1:0-11595 GCA_045128995.1 Ruminococcus sp. | reverse complement strand
GGATCTGATTGTCATGCTGACCGTGGATATTTATCAGCATCCCGCCGATCTCTCGCAGAATAGTTGCCGAAGCAGTCCTGTGATTGATACGTGCAACACTGCCTCCGTCAGCACTTATCTCACGAGTCACAGTTATTTCCTCGTTGTCATGAGCTATCCCAAGCTCATCCAGCTTATTCATGACCTCAGCCGACAATCCGGTAAACAAGGCTGTGATAATTGCCTTATCACAGCCGGTACGTACAATATCCTTTGAACAGCGCTGTCCCAGCACTGCATTTATTCCATTTATAAGTATAGATTTTCCTGCACCAGTTTCACCAGTGAAGATATTGAGATTCCCATTAAGCGGTATTACAGCTTCCTTTATTACAGCTAAATTTTTGATATAAATTTCCTTGAGCATCGCTCCACCTCATCTCTGGTTCCCGGGAAGCAGTTCGCTCCGGAATTTTCTGGAAAGCTTTTTTGCATCCGCCTCTGTGCGGACGAGAATGAAGATCGTATCATCTCCGGCGATAGTTCCTACCACGCCCGGGTGATTGACTGAATCTATCGCAGCGCACGTTCCCTGAGCCATTCCGGCACGGCACTTAAGGACTATCGTATTTATCGCATAGTCGACCGATATCACTGCCTCTGCGAAAAAGCTCTTTTCCACGGCAGTTGCAGCTGGCTGCATATAGCGGCTTATACCGTTTTCGTCACGTGATTTCACCAGCGAAAGCTGCTGGATATCCCTTGACAGCGTTGCCTGAGTTGCTTTTATGCCACGCTCCGCAAGAAGCTCTATTAGCAGCTCCTGAGTTGCTACAGGAGTACTTGCAATTATCTCCAGAATTGCTTCATGGCGCTGATTTTTCATTCTCTCACCTCACTATTTTATGGGCTTCATCATTTTCCTGCACAGCGACTCATGGAATGAATTTCCGATGAGGTCGATGAAACGGATATTATGCCTTCCTCTGAATATTTCAATTTCCTGTCCTTTTCTAAGCTCGCCGAAAAGCTCGCCGTCGACGCTTACTCCCATTGCTCTGTCATCAAAGGAACTGACCTCTCTCAAGCACATTTTTCTTCCAGCCGAGAAGAGGGTTGCTCTTGCGAAGAGAGAATGCGGACAGATCAGGTTCATTTCTATGCACTCCAGATCTGGCTCAATAACCGGGCCTCCGGCTGAAAGAGCGTAAGCTGTTGAGCCTGACGGCGTACTGAAAAGTGCTCCGTCGGCACGATACCGCCCGATAAGATATCCGTCGGCATATATCTCAAAGTCGCATATTTTAGAGTTAACAGACTTTGCACAGATATCATTCAGTGCTGTTCCGACGCTGCCGTCGGGCATTCTGACGTCGAGCGTCATTCTCTCTGAAATCTCATAGCCTCCGTCACGAAGCTGTACCAGCTTGTCGAGCTGATCAGCCTCAAGTCCTGCCATAAATCCGAGCGTTCCAGTATTTATTCCCAGAAGCATCGTATCAGTTCCCATGAGATATTTAGCGCAGCGAAGTATCGTTCCGTCTCCGCCTATCGCAATGACAACGTCAGCTGTTTTCGCAGATTCAGCAATATCCTCAAGCTTAACTCCCGGTTTATCGGCGAACTCCTGAGCATACTCGCTGCTCACAAAAACATCTATTCCTGCACTCCTGAGAACGTCGCACGCCTCACGTGCACAGCTCAGAGCATTCTTTTTCTGAAAATTAGGATACAACGCTACCTTCATCGTATGTCAGGCTCCTTTATAGTTGTTTGAATGCCAACTCGGCAAGCTCACGAAAATCGTGCTGAACGCCGGAGCTTTCTGATTTTACAAGCTTAACGAGATATTCTATGTTTCCGCTTCCGCCTTTTACAGGGGAATAGGTATATTTTTCCGTACAAAATCCGATCGATTCAGCAAAGCTGTTGATATCCTGAAGGACTTTAACGTGTACACGCCTGTCCTTGACGATACCCTTTTTCCCGACGTTTTCACGTCCTGCCTCGAACTGCGGCTTGATGAGCACTGCGGCACAGGCATCCGGCTTCAGAAGCTCATACATCTTCGGGAGAATCTTTTTTAGCGATATGAACGACACATCAGCTGAGATAATATCCACTCCGCCGCCGATAAATTCTGTTGTCACTTCACGTATATCCGTTCCCTCAGCATTTACCACCCTGCTGTCAGCTCTGAGTGACGGGGCAAGCTGTCCATGGCCTACATCAACAGCATAGACCTTAGCCGCACCGTTCCGGAGCATGAAGTCAGTGAAGCCTCCTGTTGAAGCGCCGATATCAAGGCACACTTTTCCGTCGAAGCTCAGGTCAAATTCCTCTGCCGCCTTTTCGAGCTTAAGCGCACCTCGCCCGACATACTGGATATCAGCCTCGAGTATTTCGATCTCATCGCCTTCGGAAATAACTGCCGAGGGCTTTGTAATGACGGCTCCATTGACTCTGACTCCGCCTGATTTGATCATTTCCTTTGCACGCTCACGGCTCTGGGCAGCTGCCCGTGAGACAAGCTCTGCATCAAGCCTTGCCATTGAAAATACTCCTTTTTCTCACGTATTCAGCCATTTTTGCACCTGAAAGTCCCAGCTTATCGAGGCAGGATCTTACTGATGCCTGCTTTACAAATCCGCTGGCAGTGACACTGCTGTAGCTGCCGCTGTATCCGATTTTTGTAAGACGGTCAGCGAATTTTTCGGAAATACTTCCGGCGCCCATGCTCTCTTCGAAGAAAATGATCTGTTCATATTCGGATGCTTTTTCGATCACCTCATCCGCCAGCGGATAAACTCTCGTCAGCTTGAGAGATGCACACTCGATCCCATCGGCGCTGAGGAGTGACATTGCGTCATACATCTCACAGCAGCAGCGTCCGTATGATACCACAAGTATTTTTTTATCACTGGTTTCCGTAAATGTATAGTCAGTATTCGGCGGAGCCTCTGAATAGGACGGATTCTCTGCACCTCTGGGATAGCGCACTGCGACAAGACCCTTGTCCTCATAAAGCGCTCGTCTTAGACATAGCTTTACCTCCTCGTAGCATGAAGGAGAATATATTACAGTATCCGGAATTGATGTCAGCATTGGTATATCAAGAAGTCCCTGATGCGTCTCGCCGTCCTCGCCTACGATTCCTGCCCTGTCTATTCCAAGTACAACGTGGAGCTTTCCTATCGCCACGTCATGAACAAGCTGGTCATATGAACGCTGGAGGAACGTTGAATATACGGCAAATACCGGAAGCTGTCCCATTGCGGCAAGTCCTCCGGCAAAGGTTACGGCGTGCTGTTCAGCGATTCCTACGTCATAAAAGCGCTCAGGAAATTTTGATGAGAAGAACTGCAAGCCTGTACCATATTTCATAGCCGCAGTTATTGCACATATCCGCTCATCCTTTTCGGCAAGCTCAACAAGCTCCTTTCCGAAAACGGTAGAATAGCACTCATCAGCTGAAACTTCTGGGTTACCGGTTACAATGTCAAAGCGTGAAATTCCGTGATACTCACCCGGATTCTTCTCAGCCGGAATATATCCCTTTCCCTTGACTGTCTTTACATGGACAAGCACAGGCTGGGTGCAGTTCTTGGCAACGTGGATCATTTCCTCAAGCTCGGCAAGATTATGTCCGTTTACCGGCCCGAGATATTCAAATCCCATATCCTCGAACATTGTGCTCTGTTCGAGGATCTTTGATCTTACTGAATCTTTAGCATTGCGAATGCTGTTTACTACTGGCTTACCAACGACCGGAATGTTCCTGAGCGTATTGGCAACAGCCTTTTTCGTATTGAAATATTTCTCGGTATTTCTCAGGGATGTCAGATATCGTGAAAGTGCACCTACGCTTTTGGAGATCGACATATCGTTGTCATTGAGGATCACAATGAGGTTGCTTTTTCTTTCCTTTCCGGCATTATTCATCGCCTCGTAGAACATTCCGCCAGTCATTGCGCCGTCGCCGATAACTGCGATAACATAGTTATCCTTTCCCTGAAGCTTCATTGCCTCTGCCATTCCGCAGGCAACAGATACCGAAGTGCTGCTGTGTCCGCAGATATACGTATCATGTTCAGACTCCTCAGGCTTTGGAAATCCCGATATACCGTCCTCCTGCCTAAGCGTTGCGAAACGGTCAGCTCTGCCGGTGAGGATCTTGTGAGTATAAGCCTGATGGCCGACGTCCCAGATTATCTTATCTTCCGGAGAATTGAAATTCCTGTGCAGTGCCATTGTCAGCTCGACCGAGCCGAGATTTGAAGCAAGATGTCCTCCTGTTTTTGAGACTGTAGATATCAGAAGATTTCTTATCTCAGTACAGAGATGACTGCACTGTTTCAGTGTCAGTTTTTTGAGATCATACGGGAGATTGAGCTGATCGAGGCTTATATTTTCATTGCTGGTTATATCTTTTTTCATTTTATATGAGCAGCGTAAACTGCAACTCCTTTACAACTAGTTTTTACGTCTCAGCAGCATTTCAGTAAGCTCACGCAGAAAACTGTTATCTCCGAATTCACTTAAAAGCTGCATTGCTTCATCTGTTATTTCTGATGCAATTTCCTGAGCCTTTTCGACTCCATAAAGCGTTACAAATGTAGTTTTATTTTCCTGAGCGTCGCTTCCGATCGGTTTTCCGAGAACCTCAGCTGTACTGGTCACGTCGAGGATATCGTCAATTATCTGGAATGCGAGTCCAAGCTTATAGGCATATTCTGCCGCAATGCTGATCTTCTCGTCTGAAGCTCCGGCACAGATCGCTCCCATAACGCAGGAAACTGCGATAAGCTGACCTGTTTTATTACGGTACATATTGCGCAGGTTAGCCTCATCGACATCGCTTCGCTGCTCGTTTTCCATATCAATTACCTGTCCGCCGATCATTCCAGCCCTGCCGACAGCCTTTGCGAGAACAGAGATCATCCTCACCTTCTGCTGAACAGTAAGAGAATCATCGTCGGCGATGATCTCGAACGGAAGCACTGACAGCGCATCTCCGGCAAGTATCGCCATTGCCTCACCGTAAGCCTTGTGGCATGAGGGCTTTCCACGGCGGAAATCATCATCATCCATCGCCGGAAGGTCGTCATGAATAAGCGAAAAGGTATGTATCATTTCTATCGCACAAGCTGGTGCGGACGCTTTTTTATAGTCTCCGCCCAGAGCCTTGCAGAAAGCATAGACAAGCACCGGACGGATACGCTTTCCGCCAGCTTCAAGGGAATAATTCATTGCCTCGATCAGATTTTTCTGCGCCGCAGTTTCCGGCGTCAGTGCATTATACTCTTTCAGCTTCATCTCGGTAAAATCGATATATTCCTGAAGCTGCATATTGAAATCAGTACTCATCATTTTCCCTCCTCAGCCGGAATAGCTCCGCCGGCTTCAGTAATTTTCAGCTGGGCATCGGCGAGCTGTTTTTTGCACTCAGCCGAGAGCCTGACGCCCTCGCCATAAAGCTCCACCGCCTTCTCAAGCGGAATATCGCCTTTTTCAAGCTCAGTAACTATCGCTCCGAGTCTTTTCATATTATCTTCAAATGTAAAATTATTTTCCATCAAATCACCGATTATCTATAATTTCCGCATCAGCCTCACCGCTGCCGAAGCGTATCTTTATCCTGTCGCCGCATTTCAGTTTTCCGGCATCATTTATCAGACAATCGCCGTGATAAACGAGTGAATAGCCTCTAGACAGGACTTTGAGCGGACTGAGGCTGTCCAGTCTTGCCAGCTTCTCATTGAGAATGGAATCCTGACGGCTGATATATCTTTCAAACGCACGGATATTTCTCAGCTCAAGGGAGCTTATACGTTCCTGTGAGAGTCTGAGTCTGTTGTCGGGAGACTGTGCCGAAAGCCAGCTGTTAAGGGCAATATACCTATCTGCCGCTTTATCTGTAACGCCGAGCGCAGCGTTTGTCAATCTGCGGACGAGTATATCTATCCGCTCTGTGAGCTGCTCCGCTGATGGGACTGCAAGCTCAGCCGCTGCCGATGGCGTAGGCGCACGCATATCTGCCGCAAGGTCGGCAATAGTAAAGTCAGTTTCATGTCCGACTGCTGAGATGACCGGCACCTTGCATCCGTAAATAGCATACGCAACTTTTTCTGTATTAAACGCCCTCAGATCTTCAGCTGAGCCGCCGCCTCGTCCGACGATTATGACATCGCAGCCCGCAGCTTCAGCCTCAATAATTCCACGGCATATTGAATCAGGAGCATTTTCTCCCTGCACCAGAGCATTCACCGCATACAGCTCCGCCAGCGGATAACGACGTGAAAGGACGTTTATGATATCTCTTATTGCCGCACCGCTCAGCGAGGTCACTGCTCCGATCTTTTTTGGCATCACTGGCACAGGGCGCTTATGCGCCGTATCGAAGATGCCTTCCTTTGCGAGTTTTGCCTTGAGCTGTTCAAGTGCCACGCTTGCAGCACCTGCACCATCGGGCTGGATATCATTCACATACAGCTGATACACGCCGTCACGTTCATACACAGCAATACTTCCTGAGACTATCACTGCCATACCGTCCTCTGGACGGAATCTGAGACGTGAGGCTGCCGAGGCAAACATTACAGCCTTGATCGAGCTTTCCCTGTCCTTCAGGGTAAAATAAATATGTCCTGAGCGGTAATGCTCGGTAAAATTCGAGATCTCGCCCTTTACCATGATGCCCTGAATATTTCTGTCCTCTTTCAGTCTGAAGCTGATATAGCGATTGATCTGTGATACTGTTAAAATGGGCATTAGAAATTCTTCTCCTGTGACTTCAGATAGCCGAAAATCGCTGTTCCGGCAGCATTATCGCATGAAAACTCCGGAGCTGCGAAATAGGCATTGTTTATACGGGAAATAATTTCCCTTCGGATTATCATGTCTGACATTACTCCTCCGGCATAAACTACCGGAAGCTCTCCTGTACATTCAAGAGCTGATTTTGTCATTGCGATTATTGTTTCTGTAATGAACTTAAGGCAGTAAGCCGCAATATCCTCTTCCGGCTCGCCGGAATCGAGCATTTTTCTGCACTGGTTTTCGAGTCCTGACAGACAGCAGTCCATTCCCTTCATCACGGGACGAACTTTAAATCTGCGGCTGCTTTTTTCTGCGAGTTTTTCAAGCTCCATGCCGCATGGAAATCCTAGCCCGAGCATAAGACCTATCCTGTCGACTGCCTGACCAGCTTTGAGATCGAGGGATGAGCCGAGCTGAGTGATCTTTAGCATTTCCTCGCCGTCCGGCTCGCACAGCAGACAGTCGGTCGTACCTCCGCTTACGTGAAATGCAATAAAACGCTGGCTTATAAGCTCGAGCTTCTGAGCAGAATACAATGCTGCAAGAACGTGTCCTACCTGATGTGAGGTCGTATAGAGAGGGATATTATTCACTGCCGCAAGTCCTCTTGCAAAGCCTTCTCCGCACAGAAAGCACGGCATATATGAGCCTTCCGCATTTCTGGGACGTGCTGAGGCACATACTGCCGCTGCACCAGAAATATCCCTGATTCCGCACAGCTTCTCCAGCATATCCGGGAGCTGTTTTGTGTGGTGGAAAACCGCATCACTCTGACGCAGTCCAAGTTCCCCTTTTTTTACCGGAAGCAGTTTTTTTGCCTGATATATTCTCATCTCCTCGCTGACAAATACTGCCGCCGAGGTTGTATAGTTGCTGGTATCAATGCCGATATAATCAGGCATCAGCGTTCTCTCCCTTGCTGCGGTCACGTGAGAACGCACCGAGTACGCCGTTAATAAAGGAGGTATCCTCCTGGTAAGTATACATCATTGAAAGCTTGATAGCCTCGCTGATCGCTGCATTCATCGGCGTATTGTCATCGTAGATAGACTCATAGAGAGCGATCCTGAGGATAGCGAGGTTGAGCTTTGAGATTCTTGCAACACTTCTTGACTTACTGTAGCTTGAGATTATCTGATCCAGCTCGTCCTTATGCTCAAGAGTACCATTGACGATCTTCTTCACCTCGTCGTTTACTGTTATTTCATCGATCTCCTCAGCTATTTCATAAAGCTCCTCGATGTTGTCATCACGAAGAAGCTGCTCGAATACCAGCTTGAATGCACTGTCTCTGATTTCACGTCTTGTCATTTTTACTCTCCTAACTTAATCGAACACGACGCCGTTAACGGTCACATTTACTCTTGCAACTGTAACGCCGGTCATAGTCTGAATATTTTCCTTTACAGCAGCCTGAACAGCCTGAGCTGTTGAACAAGCCTTTGCGCTGCCGGATATAATTATTCTGATATCAACGGCAACGACATCTCCCATAGGAGTTATTGTTATAGGGCTGTTTTTCTTCAGCTTGCTAATAGCATTTATTTCACCGTCAAGCCCTGCCACACCCTTAACATCGAGTGCGGCAAGCCGTGCAACGGTAATTATTACGTCCTCGGATATTTTTAGTCTGCTATGTGCAGTTTTAGTATTTCCTTTCATTTTTACCTCCATATCCATCGCAGGTTTGAGTGTATTTTTTAACCAAAATTATCATTACACCCTGTCTTTTATATTATACCAAAAAAAATCGATTTGTACAACTACTTTACCTCAAAAATTCTTATATTCTCAGCAGAAACTTCTGCCTCTCCGAGAATTATTTCCTTGATAGCCGCAGCCTGTGCCTTGTCAAGTCCTTCAGTCTTGACTACTACCTTTGCACTTTCGCCGTCGAGGTAGGCTACACAGTCGGCGTAGCCCTGCGCTTTTATGAGAGATTCGATCGTTCCCTCGGATTCAATGAGCTTTGATACTTCCACTGCATCGAGGGCATTCACTACCATTTCGTCCTCTGTGAGATCTCCTCCGCCGATTATCGACTGAAGTGTCTGGACTGCCTCATCACGGTTATTCATCTTGTCGAGGCGAGCCTGAGCGAAATAATCAACTGCCGCATCCTCTGCTGTTTCGCCATCGGCAGTAACATTAACAAATTCCGTCTCGCCGTAGTTGATCTCCTCTCCAGTACTCACATCCACATTTGTGAGCGTACCGTCATCCTCCTTGATCTTGGGAGCTGATGCATAATTTATGTACACAGCTACTGCTAGCATCAGCGTAAGACAGGTCATGATTATCTGCTTCTTTCCAATAATAATGGTGGGCTTTTTCATAAGTTTTACTCCTTTATTTAAGTTTAGTAACGTATATCCGGCTCGTTGGGATACCAAGTGCCGTTGAGACAGTTTCATATATCTCCTCCTGAACCGATGGGTCACTGCATCCGGTGCAGGCGATCACCGCTCCGATTATTTCCGGCGAATTGACTGTCTCTATCAGTGCAGTCTCATTACTGCCTCCTCCTACCATCACATAGCTGTACTCCTCCTCCGTCTTGTTTTCTGATGAGCTTTTTTTCCCTTCGGTCGCATAGATATATTCCTCATTTCCGCTCACCGTGAGAAATATCTCTACTCTGCCTACTCCGTCGATTCCGGAGAGAAACTCCGTAAGCCGTGCTTCTGTTTCCGCACAGTAATCTTTCTGAACTGCTTCGGTAACAACTTCACTGCTCTTTTTTTTCTCAGTTTCTTTATCCGGCATCAGCGATGACAGCATTATCAGCAATAATCCTGCCGCTCCCAGAACGGTAACTGCCGTCAGTGCTTTTTTATCGCTTTTAAGCGATGATATCAGATCATGTATCGCCATCGTATACCTCCGTATCTGCACCGAGACTGCTCCTGATTACTTCGGCGGCTGCATTGAAATCATCAGCGCTTACAGTAACACTACTAATAGATATGCTGTTTGTCTCCGAAATATTAATCTCAGCCGTGATCTCGGTACAATTTATTCCTGCCGCCTCAAGCTGCTGCGTGAGGACAGCCTCAATGTTTTCTGCCGTTATTCTCAAAACCTCGTCATCATACAGCTCCTGCTGGTCGGAAAATTCAGGAAGTTCATACTCTTCCATATCAGGAAGCTCAATGCTCAGCGTTCCCTTCAGTACAGGTGCTGATATCACTATGATAAACAGCAGGTTCAGAAGAAATCTCATCTGGGTGCGAAATCTCGTTCCGGACGTAAGCCCCTCGACGAGAAATATTGCTCCAGATAAGATGCAGATCGATTTTATTATCGTCCCAAACTCGCTCATAACTCCTCCTATCCTGCGCCTTTCATAAGTATTGCCGTGCTTATTATGAATAATACCCCAAAGCAGATCATCACGCTCATTGCTATCGCCAATCCGTTGTCAAGGCTGCGGAAGAGCTTTTCCAGTGGTGTTACCGAGAACATCTCTGCCGCAGTGCGGGATGTCCACATCACAAACCGGAATACTGCAAGCTCCAGGATCGGCGGCAGTATTATCAGTATCACTGCAACTGTTCCAGCCGTTCCGGCAGTGCATCTCATTATGCTGAAGCTTCCCTTCACAGCGGCGTATGCATCGGTAACCGCACTGCCGACTATCGGGATCATTCCTGATACGACGAATTTCACTGTCTTTGACGCAAAGCCGTCCACGGAGTTTCCAAGCGTGCTTTTCAGCGATATGAAACCAGTAAAAAGCGTGACTGATACTGTAAGCCCCCATGTTATCACCTTGCGGATCAGACCAGTTATGCTGTCAAGCGTCGAATTAGGAAAAACACTTCCGCTTATAGCCAATGCTGCCGTCATGGTCAGCAAGGGCATTATCACATTCGACCCAAGCTGAACCATAAGCTCGGCTGCGCCTAGTGCCACGGCATTATATATCCCTCCGGACGTTATTCCTCCGCTGAGGATAGTTATTCCTGCATAAATCGGAACAAATACCAGCATGAACGCTCCGCCTGTCTGCATTGCGTCAGCTGAATTATGATACACATCCAGCAGCGTCGGAGTTACTGCCGCTACCGCTGCCAATACGCATACAAGATTATAAAGATTAGCTGATCTGCTGTCGGGAAACGCTGTCTCGCCAAGATTTTTCATGAAGGAGATGAATATAACTATCATTAATATAATCCCCAGCAGCTTCATCGGTGCTTTTATTCTCGCCGCCAGCACATCCCAGAGCGATAATGCCAGCTCGTCCAGCGAAAGTTCTGCCATATCATCGTAGCTGAATCCTATATCATAATCCTCCAGCATCGAATCCACCTGACTGCGAAGCTCCTCTTCACCACCTGAAGATTCCTCTGCAAAAGCGATGAGCGATGGGCTTTGAAGTAAAAACACCACCAGAATTGAAAGTATGACCACTTTTAGAAATCTTTTCATTTTATTCCTCTAGAAATTCGTTTATCATTTTAAGTATAGCCTCTATAAGCGGCAGGGATATCACCGTGATAGCTCCCCTGCCCCATAGTTCAGCTCCCGTAGCGAGAGCTGTCTCGCCGCTGTCACGGCAGATGTCAGAGGTTATCTGCGTTATGAAGCATATCGCCGCCGCTTTGAATATCAGCGAAATATAGTCAGTGGAAATCCCTGCATCAACAAAAAGCTCCTGAGTACTTTCGATGACCGGATGGATCATAATAACAAAAGCCCCAAGCAGGAGCGTACATCCTGCCAGCGAGATCAGCAGCGACTGCTCCTGACAATAACGCCTGAGAAGCACTGCAAAAATCGCCGCGCACACAC
>JBGVIW010000137.1:0-48645 GCA_045128995.1 Ruminococcus sp. | reverse complement strand
CCCACTTGATTTTATGGTATAATTTGTGTATCAATATATGAACGGAGGTCGTTTTTATGAAAGTTAAAAGAATTTTCTCAACTGCAATAGCTTGTGCTGTTATGGCATCCGGAGTGTTGCTTACATCCGCCACGCTTCCTGTTCTTCAGGCTTCAGCTCTATGGGGAGAAGATTATACTGAAGGTACGTATGAGGCACTCACTTATCGTGCTTATTCCAATCGCATCGAGATCATCGATTGTGATGAAGCAGTCACTGAAGTCGTTATTCCTGAGGAGATCGATGGTCTGCCGGTGACGGTGATAGCGAGCGAAGCTTTTTACAATTGCAAATACTTATCAAGTATAACGCTCCCAGATACTATCCTTTCAATCAGAGATTACGCTTTTTCTGATTGCAGACTTTTCACCAGCATTACCATTCCCAAAAATGTTATCAATATCGGAGTTGATATTTGCAGATCCTGCGATTCTTTAACAGAATTTATCGTCGACGATGAAAATACTGCTTTCAGTTCTTTAGATGGAGTTCTTTTTAATAAGGATAAAACAACTCTATTGCAGTGTCCCAAAACAAAATCAGGAGAATACACTATACCTAATGGTGTTGAAATAATCTCAACAAAAGCTTTTGCTAATTGCCAATCGCTCAGATTTATCAATATCCCTGACAGCGTCAGCCAGCTCGGCGAGGAGGCTTTTTATCAGTGTTATTTTTTAAGAAGAATAACCTTACCCGAAAATATTACTTATATTCCAAACCGAGCTTTTTATTATTGTTCCAGTCTGGCAGAAATTACACTTCCTGATGGTATTACATCTATCCGTTCAGATGCGTTCTCCGGATGCCATGATCTGGCGGAGATAACAATCCCTGACGGCGCAACATACATATATGACGATGCTTTTGGTTTTTGCAAAAATCTGGATGATGTAATTATTCCAGCTAGCGTAACATCCATCGGACTCGGTGCATTCAATAGCTGTAACTCTCTTGATAACGTGATCATTCTTAACCCTGAATGCGAAATCGGAGACCACCATTCCACAATCAGCAACTATAGCTCTCATATCTATTATGGCACCATCTACGGCTACGAAGGCTCAACCGCTCAGGCTTACGCTGAGAAATACGAGCGTACCTTTATACCACTTATAAACGGTGACGCTGACCTCGACGGTGAACTTGGTATCGCTGACGTAGTAAAAATCATGGTTCACACCACAACTCCCGGCGGAACGCTCAGCGAAATCGAAATGATCAACGCTGATGTATATCAGACCGGCGACGGCATAAGCAACATGGACGCTCTCGCTGTCCAGAAAAAAATTGCTCAGCTTATCTCTGAGCTTCCGGAATCTGAATTGGATCTAGTATGAAATTATAAAACAAAAAACTTGAGAAGGTGATAAAGTGATAGGAGCTGTAATAGGCGACGTAGTAGGTTCTCGTTTCGAGTTCAACAATCATCGTTCAAAGGAATTCGAGTTGTTCACAAAAGAGTGTGAAGCGACAGATGATAGTATTATGACGATTGCTATTGCAAAAGCTGTACTCGAAAGTAAAAAGAAGCAATCGAATCTCAGCAAAGAGGCTGTAAGATGTATGCAGGAGATAGGCAGGAGATATCCTCGCTGTGGATATGGTTCAAGATTTCTTGAGTGGATGTTCAGCGAGAATCCTCAGCCATATAACAGCTTCGGTAACGGAGCTGCAATGAGAGTAAGTTCTTGCGGATTTGCGGCAGAAACGCTTCAAGAAGCCTTGAAAATGAGCGATGAAGTTACTGCGGTAACACATAACCATCCAGAGGGAATCAAAGGAGCAAGAGCAACAACAGCAGCAATATTCCTCGCAAGAACAGGAATGCCTAAATCAACAATCAAAGAGCATATCGAGAAAGAATATGGCTATAGATTTGATTTCACAATAGACGAAATCAGAAGCACATATCAGTTCAACGAGACTTGTCAAGAGACAGTACCACAAGCGTTGGAAGCATTCTTTGAATCAACGTCTTTTGAAGATACGCTGAGAACAGCGATATCAGTCGGAGGAGACAGCGACACGCTTGCAGCAATAGCTTGTTCAATCGCAGAAGCATATTACGGAGTTCCTAAAGAGTTGTACGAGGAAGCTGTAAGTTATTTGGATAATCAACTAATAACTATACTCAAAGAATTTGAAATAGAGTATAGGGGATAATAGGAGGAAATACGATGAAAAAGAAAAGTTTTTTAGAAGAAGGATGGATTCCAGGTTGTAAGAAAATCAATCCGAAGTATTGCAAGACTTGTATGTTTTCACATGGCGAGCCTCCATTCGAAGATCTGCCCGAAAAAGCCTACTGTGAAATCTACAGCAGAGACGAGGGAATCCAAAAGCCTGATGAGGTGTATTTTGACGGTAAAGAGTGTGAGTTTTATGAGAAAGATTTCTACCACGAAACGGAATCTGAATTATAATACAACAAAAGGCTATCGCTTATGGCGATAGCCTTGAATTTTACCCTCTGAGCTGCTGAGTAAAGGCGATGAGCTGTTCCATTGAGAGCTGTTCGATCCTTGCTGCCTCGGGAAGTCCGGTCTCCCGCAGAGCGTCATAGATACGCTGTTTTTCTATGCCCATCTGCGAAGCGAGCGCATTTGCAACAGTTTTTCTGCGCTGTGAGAAGCCGCACTTTACTACTGAAAAGAAGAATTTTTCCTCATCCGGCTGAAGTCTCGGTTCATGATTTATGTCGATTCGTATCACGGCAGAGTCCACATTCGGTGCCGGCATGAAGCTTCCTCTTGAGACATTGAACAGGCTGCGCACTGTTCCGAAGTAGTTCACTCCGACGGTGATCGCTCCGGACTCACGGGAACCTACCTTTGCGCAGAGGCGCTGGGCAGCCTCCTTCTGAACCATTACGGTGATGGATTCGATCGGCAGTCTGCTCTCGAGCAGCATCATGATGATCGGCGAGGTTATGTAATACGGCAGGTTTGCGCAGACGGCAACCTTAAGTCCGGAAAATTCCTGACGGATGATCTCGTGCAGATCGCATTTCATTACATCCTCGTTGATGATCTTAACGTTATCAAACTCCTCGAGCGTCTCGGCAAGTATCGGCAGCAGTCTTGAGTCGATCTCGACTGCCGTAACCTTTTCCGCACGCTTTGCAAGCTCAGCCGTGAGGACTCCTATTCCTGTGCCTATCTCGAGGACTCCATACCCCTTGCAGGCATTTCCGTTCTCGGCTATTCTCGGGCATATATCGGGATTGATGATGAAATTCTGTCCCAGTCCCTTTGAAAAGCTGAAGCCGTGTCTCGATAGTATTTCCTTAACATTTCCAATATTAGTCAAATTCATTATAGCTTACTCCTGAACTTTATGGCGTACCTTCTGGGAAAACTCAGTCTGCTTTGCATCGTTGAGCTTTTCCATGCTGTTTACAAGATAATCAGCCGAGCGGTATGCATACTGAAAATCGGTATCCTTAAAATAGAATTTAAGGTCAACGAATTCTCCGTCGATATTTATGTCGAGCTGTCTTATCTGGCGGCCTTTATACTTCTCCTGTCCATAGCGGATGTACTCATCTATCTCGTGACGGCTCATCGTGCCGCCGGTAACGTTTATTCTCATAGCAGACTCCTTTCCGGAAATTCCGTTTGTTATTATCTTTACAGCGCCCTGCTGCTGTCTTTACATATTATAACATAAAACCCATCCCGAAATCAACAGCTATTTCTACGATTTTTGTTTAGAACGGCATCCCGGCATCACAAATCTTTATTAGGGTGCATTGACAATAAGCAGGCTGTCGAGGACGCCAGCCTCTACTGAATCCGAAAAATTTATAATAAGTGATTTGCCGCCGCCTATTGACATAAAATTAAAGTCATATTATAATTGAAGTACTATATTTTCTCTCAGAAAGGTTTTGTATAAATGGAAAAAATCTATAAGGTTCTTATGGGTAAAGCCAAGTGCGCTCTCGATTTAGGCGACGGAAGCGAACGTGGCGAGTATGTTAATCAGGATTACATCCTCCATAAGCTCGGAAGACCACACAGAAGTATCAGCCTCATGTACTGCTACTATCCGCTCGATAAGGAATGGCCGGGCAGGATCTCTGAGGTAATGAAGGACTCCGATGTCTCCTTCCAGTGGGATTATCCCTATGACGACTATTTCCCGTACCTCGGCGGTATTAACGGAAATACCGACGGTGAGCCGTTTACCTGTATGCGTGATATCCGCCGCCACGGTCAGGATGTTACTCTCACGCTCACTATCGACCCGAATGTCTCAGATGAGCATCTCGCTGCTATCGGCAGGGATCTCCGTCCTTTCGGCAGACTCCTCCTGCGTATCAACCACGAGGCTACCGGAAACTGGTTCTCATTCACCAAGCGTACTACATATCAGGGCGTTGCTGACTTTTACTGCCGTGCAAGCAGGATCATTAAGGAGAACGCTCCCAATGTTTCAACTATCCTCTGCATCGGCGGCGTTGAAAAGCCTGAAACCGGCGAGATCGAGATGGAAAAGGAGTTCTCTCAGGCTGTCAGAGAGACTGATATCTGGTCTGTCGACAAGTATATGTCCCTCCACTGGGGCTGGCCGTATGACGTGGCTGAGCCAGGCGGAAAATCCCACAGCAGAAGCTCTGTCCGTGAGACTTATGACATGACAAAAGCTAGCTATGAACGCTTCAAGTTCATCAACGGCGGCGTTGAAAAGCCGATGGTAATGTCCGAATTCAACTCCGACGGCGATGTTACTGGTGCTTATGAGCAGGCTGAAATGGTAAAGGCATTCTGCGATATCCTCAAGGAGGATAAGGCTGAGTGGTTCAGCGGCTTCACCTTCTATCAGTTCCGTGACAGAGGACGTCTCGGACTCGAGATACAGGATCCAAATAATGAGGATGTCGGCATCGAACAGCCTGTTCTTAAAACTTACAAGGAGATCCTCCATGATGAGTGGTTCCTGCCTTCGATGACTCAGGGCGATGAAATAACTCTTCCTGTAACTCTCCGCTGGGGCGGCTCTGAGGACGCAGAGGGACTTGCTGTTCCGCTTCACTTCGATTCAAATCCCCACTTCTGTGAGCTTTACTTCGAGGATGACTCAAACCTCATGATCGAGATCAACGGCAGATGGTTCTATAAATCGCCGCAGGCTAAATGCATCGACCTTATGTCCGCTTTCTACGAGAAGCCTCTCGATGGCCCGTGCGATATGACTATGAAGATCTTCGCTCCTCCTGCTTCCGGCGAGAACGATATTTCCACTGAGGACGGGCTTCTCAATTACTACGCTACTATCGAAAAGCTCCCCAAGATCAGGATCCGCTTCAGCCCCGTCGAGCCGAGCAAGGATTGATTTATTTCTTGATCCGCCGGAGATGGTTTGATAGAGAAAAACTTTAAATGAAAAATCCCAGATAGGTTATTCCCCTATCTGGGATTTTTGGTTATTGGACTCTCGAAAAGCTCCGCTCTATTTATTATCCTCTGCTCCTCAGCAATTCTCTTGCAACAAGAGCGCCGCCGGCTGCGGTGAGACCGAACATAATGATAAACTCATAAAGCGATGTATGCGGAAAGCGGATGGTCGTGCTCATGAGTATTGAGAGCAGGATGAATACTACTCCGAGCGCAAGAACTATCCAGCCGAAAATTTTGCGCTTCATCAGGAAGAGCATCACGATTCCGGCAAGAAACGGGAGAAGTATTATTCCATTCGGAAGGCTCCAGCCGCCCCACATTCTGAAATAGCCTGAGCCAAAGCCAGTGCTGACTACTGCCTCGTTGAAGATCATGAAAAGTCCTGCGCCAAGCATTATCAAGCCGATAAAGAAATTGCGGAGATCATTCTTCTCCTTTTTCTTTTCGGAGTTCATCTCCTTAAGCTCCTTGTATGCCTTTTCAAGCTCCTTGTCATATTTTGATTTATTCAAAGTCATTCCTCCGATTCATATTCTCGTTTTATTATAGCGTGATTCCTCTGGAATGTCAATATCAGTCTGCAATGTATTCAGGCAATGAGCCTGTTCCGCCGGTTGCCTTGTAAGCGTAGTAGCCGAGGATCTCTGATGCGTCGAGGGCGTCGGCTGTTGCATCGGCATTTACGTCGGCGTTGAGCTTTGCAGCTTCGTCAAGCACTGAGGGCTTTCCTGTTGCGGATGCAGCATACTCCATGAGCACGAGCGATGCGTCAAGCGCATCCACTGCTCCGTCAAGATTTACGTCTCCGATGTTGTCTATCGCTCTGAAATTACAGTCGATAACCTTTGCATATTCCTCGGCAGTCGAGCCGCTGTAGCCGCTGATCATACCGTAGTATTTCATTCCTCCGTTATCTGCATCGTTTACGCTGCATATAGCTTCATAGTCGTATTCTCCGATAACGCATTCCGGATTGAGAATGGTGATATTATCAAGCCCTGAGCAGCACCAGAATGCAACGTTTTCGATCACATCGACGCTTTCAGGTACTACCACGTTTTTTAGAGAAGAACAATACCTGAATGCCGCACTGCGAATCTCTGTCACTGAACTCGGGATATTAACCTTCCTGAGCTGTTCACAGTCAGCTAATGCAAATTTCTCGATGATCCTGAGCGACTCCGGAAGTTTTACCTCAGTAAGGGCGAGGCAATGCTCTAAAGCTGATACTCCTATGTATTCTACACTGTCCGGAATATGTATCTTCTCAAGTTCCTTTGCATCGCAGAATGCATAGCGCTGGATCATTTCAACTGCATCTGGAATTATGATATTTTTCAGATGCAGATTATCATAGAATGCAGAATCACCGATGATTTTTACTCCTGCCGGAACAGCAAAAACAGTTTCTTCTCTGCCTGTTGGGTATTTTACGATAACCTCTTTATCTTTGCTGTACAGTACTCCTCCGTCGCTGCAATATGCAGGATTATCCTTTGCTGCGTTGATCTGAGTAAGTCCCGGGCAGCCGTCAAAAGCCCCTCCTTTGATCTCTGTTATGCTTGCAGGAATGGTTATTGATAAAAGGTCATCGCAATCAACAAATGCACGGATGTTGATTACCGTCACAGGTACTCCGTTGATCTGCGAAGGGACTTCTGCCTCGGTGATCGATTTATCATCAAAATAACAAATTTCAGCGTGATCGCTGTATATTTTATACGTTATTTCATTTTCCTCCACTAGAGTATATGCTTCTTCTGCATACGCTGTAAGGCTTGCGGAAAATGCATATTCTGACTCCGGAGCTGCTGCTCCGATGAGTGTGAAGGCGATGATGGATGATGTGAGCTTTTTTATGTTCATAATTTACCTCTGAAAATTATATATAAATTCAAGTATAGATCCTTTTCCGCCGGTTGCCTTGTAAGCGTAGTAGCCAAGGATCTCTGATGCGTCGAGGGCGTCAGCTGTGCCGTCGGAGTTGACGTCGGCATTAAACTTTGCTTCGCTGTCAAGCACTGAGGGCTTTCCTGTTGCGGATGCGGCATACTCCATGAGCACGAGCGATGCGTCGAGCGCATCCACTGCGCCGTCAAGATTTACGTCGCCGATATGATCGATCGCTATGAATCCACAGCCGATCGCCTCTGCGTATTCCTCAGCTGTCGAGCCGCTGTAGCCGCTGATCGTACCGTAGTATTGCATTCCTCCGTTACTTGAATCGTATTCGTTGCATATCACTTCCGGATATTCCTGATGGTACACTCCGATAGCGCATTCAGGATCGAGAATGGTGATATTATCGATCTCGGCACAGCACCAGAACGCACCGTCCTCGATAACAGAAACGTTTTCAGGGATGATCACGTTTTTAAGAGAATTACACTCCATGAATGCTGCACTCATGACCGCAGTCACTGAACTCGGGATACGAATGCTCCTGAGTAACTCGCAGCAACTGAATGTATAGCCTTCGATAACCTCAAGCGTATCCGGAAGCTTTGCCTCAGCGAGCTTTATGTTGTGCTGGAATGCAGATTCTCCTATGCTTTTTACACTGTTTGGGATATCGATCTCCTCAAGCTCCAATGCACCTCCGAATGCATACTCCTGGATCGTTTCGACTCCGTTCGGGATTATAATGTTCTTCAGATACATATTGTGAAAGAATGCAGAATCACCGATGGTTTTTACTCCCGCCGGAATGGTATATGCAGTGCCTTCCATGCCGGATGGATATTTTACGATAATATCCTTATCTTTGTTAAACAGTATTCCTCCGACGCTGCAATAGTAGGGATTTTCCTTTGCTACATTGATCTGAGTAAGCCCCGTGCAGTCGTCAAAAGCCCATGAATTTATCTCTGTTATGCTTGCAGGAACGGTAACTGATAAAAGAGCCGCACACTCCTGAAACGTATATGCGTTGATCACCGTCACAGGTACGCCATTAAACTCCGAGGGAATTACTAGCTCGGTTACTGATTCATCTGTATAATACATTATCTCAGCGTGATCACTGTATACATTATACTCTATGTTGTTTTCAGTCACTTTAGTGTATTCTGATGCATGAGCTGTAAGGCTGAAAGGAACTGCGTATTCTGCCGCCGGAGCTGATACTCCGATGAGTGTGCAGGCGATAATGGATGATGTGAGCTTTTTTATGTTCATGATTCACCTCTGAAATTTTTATATAAATTCAAGTATCGAGCCCTTTCCGCCGGTTGCCTTGTGAGCATAGCAGCTAAGGATACTTGACGCATCAAGTGCATCAACTGCTCCATCGTAGTTTATATCAGCGCTGAGCTTTGCTGTATCGTCAAGCACTGAGGGCTTTCCTGTTGCGGATGCGGCATATTCCGTAAGCACGAGCGATGCGTCGAGAGCATCCACTGCGCTGTCAAAATTTACGTCGCCGATATCATCTATCGAACTGAAAGCATAGCCGTACTTCTCAGCATAAGCCTGTGCGGTCGAGCCTTCCCATCCGTAGATAGTTCCATAGTATTCATACTCACCGATCTCCTTATTGTAAAGGCTTGAGACAGTATCGTTGTAATCGTAGATCTCGCAGTCCTTATTGAGGAAATATATTCTTTCAAGACCCTCCATTCTTCCGAATGCTCCGATGCCTATCTCGATGACGCTTGCAGGAACAGTGATCGTTTTAATTAAATCGCAGGATCCGACTGTATCCGATCCGATCTTTTCCATACCGTCAGGGAATTTTATTTCCTTCAGATTATCACAGTGCATAAACGCTGACCATTCGGTAGATCTCAGCGAATCCGGCAGGCTCACGCTGACGAGATTGTCACAGTCGATGAAGGATGCTGTTCCGATGTGGGTTATTCCTTCGCTGATAATTACCTCCTTGATAAGTTCACGATCATAATACCACGGGACTATCTTTTCATAGTCTGACCAGTAAGTACTGAAGCCATCCTCAAGATATCGTCCCATCGTGTATCCCCAGTCAGTTATTTATCCGGTTCCTGTTACCGTAAAAAGTCCATCACTGTCGAGAGTCCAGCTTGCATTTTCTCCGCACTCACCGGAGTACAGGATCTCCGCTGCGTTTGTGTTCATGCTGATGAAGTTTGTTCCCATAATGCCGAGCGATAATGCTCCGGAGATAAGCTTTTTTACGTTCATGTTATTTCCCCTCTCAAGGTATATTTATTTCATGAATTCCTCGAATGTACCCTTTCCGCCGGTTGCGGTGTAGGCGTAGTAGCTAAGGATGTATGATGCATCGAGGGCATTGATATTGCCGTCGTGGTCGGTATCTGAGCAGTATTCCTCAGCAAGTGAGAATGTCGAGCCGTCACCTGTGGCATTTGATGCATACTCCGCAAGCACGAGTGATGCGTCAAGAGCGTTTATTGCTCCGTCACAGTCGATATCTCCAAGTCTGAGCGAGACATATCTGTGACCGAACTGCTGGGCATATGCCTGTGCAGTTGAGCCTTCCTTTCCATAGATAGTTCCCTCGAAAACATAAAAATAATCTGTATAATCCTCATAATTTGAAATACTTGCGTAATCCGGCGGCATTATGCAGTCTTTACTGAGGATGATAAGCTCTGAAAGTGCGGTGCAGTATCTGAACGCTCCCTTTCCGATGCTTTCTGTGCCATTCGGAATTACTACGTTATCAAGCGATATGCACTCCTCAAACGCATAATCTCCGATCACTGAAAGTCCCGAAGGCAGCGTTACTTCCGTAAGATTTACGCAGGATCTGAATGCCTCTTCTCCGATCGTTGCTATGGATTCCGGAAGTCTGATCTCTTTGAGATTGCTGCAATGGAAGAATGTATAATACGGAATGTCAGTAATAGTTGACGGAAGTTCAACTTCAGTGAGACTGTCGCAGTCCATGAATGCAGACGATCCAAGAGAGGTGATACCTTCGCTGACTACAACCTTTTTGATGCTGCTGCGCACGTCGAACCACGGAACCATATTCTTCCAATAGTAAACTTCGACCTCGTCGTCATCGATCGGTCCATATCCATGCATTCCCGGTTCGTAATTTTCAAGCGCTCCTGTTCCTGATATAGTAAGCACTCCATCACTGTTAAGGCTCCATGAAGCCGTCAGACTTATCTGCCCTGCGGCTACAGGCTCCGCTGCACTTGTGTTCATGCCGATGAAGTTCGTTCCCATAATGCCGAGCGATAACGCTCCGGCGATGAGTTTATTTGCTTTCATTCTATTTCCCTCTCAATGTATATTTATTTCATAAATTCCTCGAATGCATCCTTTCCGCCAGTTGCAGTATAAGCATAGTAGCTAAGGATGTATGATGCGTCGAGGGCGTTAATATTGCCGTCGTGGTCGGTATCAGCGGCAAGCTTTTCGGTATCATCAAGCACCGAGGGCTTTCTGGTTGAAACTGAGGCGTATTCCATAAGCGTCAGCGATGCATCAAGAGCATCCACTGCTCCGTCAAGGTTTACATCGCCGAGCAATAATTCATCAAACCTCATGAATCTTATGCCGTATTTCTCGGCATACGCCTGAGCAGTAGAACCTGCATGACCGATAATTATTCCGGCAAACGGTATCTCATCCGTGTATGCATACCCGATATTATTTATCGTGTGTATGGAGTCGTATATATTGCACTCGGGATTTGATATAACTATCTTGTCAAGAGATGTCATTCCATCAAAGGCGAAGAGTCCTATTGTAGAAACGCTTTCGGGAATCTCAACGCTGGCGATTGAAGAACAGTGCAGAAAGTTGCTCCAGCCGATTTCCTTCAGACCTTCGGGAAGTCTTACTTCTGCGAGATTGTCGCAGCATTCAAATGAACCATGCAATGACGTAAGAGTCGACGGAAACTCAACCGAGGTCAGATTATCACAGTCCCAGAATATTACGTCTTCAAGTCCGCTAATGCCTTCCTCGATAACGACACTCTTGATCTGATCTCTGATATCAAACCATGGCATAGGATCACAATCATCCCATTCTATTTGCATATCGCCGTCAAATATGTATGCCGTTCCGTAATTCCATTGCCATGTTTTTCCGCTTCCGCTTACGGTGAACGTTCCATCGCTGTCAAGCGTATAGTATGCATCGTCTCCGCACTGTCCTGAGGCAACAATATCCGCTGCGCTTGTGTTAATGCCGATGAAGTTTGTTCCCATAATGCCGAGCGATAACGCTCCGGCAATGAGTTTTTTTGCTTTCATGCTATTTTCCTCTCAGTGTATATTTATTTCATGAATTCCTCGAATGTACCCTTTCCGCCAGTTGCAGTGTGGGCATAGTAGCTCAGGATGTATGATGCGTCGAGTGCGTTGATATTGCCGTCGTGGTCGGTATCAGCGGCAAGCTTTTCGATATCGTCAAGTTCTGATGGCTTTCCGGTTGAAACTGAGGCGTATTCCATAAGCGTCAGAGATGCATCAAGAGCGTCGATCGCTCCGTCAATATTTACGTCGCCGAGCTGGAACTCATAGGATTTTATTGCTCTGAAGTTATAGCCATACTTCTCAGCATACGACTGGGCTGTCGAACCGGCATAGCTGTAAACTGTTCCCGAAAAACTTCCTTCATGGGTTATATTGAATGTTCCGTCGTCTATAACTTCTGACGTATTGCAGATAGTTGCCGAGCCGTCAAAAATCTCACAGTCGGGATTATAGATAAACACAGTCTTCAGGCTTTCGCACCTAGAAAACGAATACTCTCCGATCTCATTCACACTTTCAGGAATAGCTATCGAGGTAAGTCCGCCGCATTCCGCAAAGCTGTCGATATCAAGCACTGTTACCGTCTTTGGGATTTCCACTCCAGTAAGCTGGTCGCAGTTGTAGAATGCGCTGTTTCCGATAGTTTCAACGCCGTAGGGAATGATGTATGTGCTCACATCCTTTGCCTTCGGGAAGCATATCAGCTTCTTTTTGTCCTTTGTGAAGAGGATGCCGTCCTCGTCCGTAAGATAGACGCTACGGCTGTCAGTTTCGATAGCTTCCAGATTTTCGCAGAATGCAAATACTCCGACTCCAAGCTCTGAAACCTTATAAGGAATGCTGACCGTTTTAAGTGACTCGCAGCCGAGAAATGCAAAATTTCCGATCGATGTCACTGTATCGGCTATTTCGATCTCTGTCATGTTTTCGTTTCCGTTGAAGGCAGTTCGCTCGATCGAGGTGATGCCAGACTTTATTACCGCTTTTTTTACAGCTGCATTGTCCCATGGTGTCTCTCCGAACATTGTGTCAGCAATAGCTCCCGTGCCGCTTATCGTGAGCAGTCCGTCGCTGTCAAGAGTCCAGCTTGCATTGTCTCCGCATTCTCCAGACGAGATTATCTCCGCTGCGTCAGCGTAAAGCACTCCGTTCTCCGGAATATTCACCCCGATAGCTGCACCGGCAAGAAGCGATGCTACGATTCTTCTGAGCTTTATGTTCATTTCAGTAATCCTCCGATTTTTCTGTTTATGGTTTTGTAACAATTATACCACGCTCCGCTCCGATTGTAAAGCTCCATCAGGTCATATCCCCATAATCCGTCAGATTCGCCAATTATCCAAACTCGGATGTTGACGTGGATGGATAGGTACAATCATAAAACGCATCAATTTGCAGTGGTATTCTTATAGGAATTTTATATGTATTTATCGGTGGAAACCTTTCTGAAGAAAGGTTCTCCCCCGAGCCCCCTTCCAAAGACTTTTATACAAATTTCATCCTGACAGGGCACACTGAGAGAAATACTAAAATTACGCATTTGTTTGGTAAGTGTGCCCTGTCAGGATGAAATTTAATACGGAAGTTTTAGGGAGGGAGTTTGAGGGAGACCCTTTTTCAAAAGGGTCTCCCTCAATAATACTCATAAAAACTTCTATAAGAATACCACTGCAAATTGATGCGTTATGTTTTACATATTCCGGATCACATCGAACAGCTCACGGGCGGTATTGATGCTCACACCGGCAGCGGCAGCAAGCTCCTCGGGAGAGGCGCTGCGGAGCTTTTCTTTTGTCTTGAACTGAAGCATCAGCTTTGCTGCCTTTTTTTCACCGATTCCACGTACATTCGTCAGCTCGGATTTATAGGTTTTCTTCTTATGCTTTGAGTGCATGAAGCTTACTGAATAGCGGTGAACCTCATCCTGAATGCGTGTGACGAGCATGAAAGCTGACTTAAGATCGCTTATCTGAAGCTCCTGACCTCCTGCGGCGATGGCTCTTGTGCGGTGCTTGTTATCCTTTACCATGCCGTACACTGGAATATCCAGCCCCAGCTCCTTTATCAGCGGCTGGATCACTCCGACGTGTCCTTTTCCGCCGTCAAGGAGGATAAGATCAGGCGTCCGGCGGAAGTACTCGTCCTCGTCGGTACCGATGCGCAGAAGTCTCCGGCGAAGCACCTCTCGCATACTTCCGTAGTCGTTCTGAAGCTCCTGTTCCTTGATATTGAACCGCTTGTATGCCTTTTTAAGCGGTCTGCCGTCCTCGAACACGACCATTCCGGCTACCATCGACTCTGACGAGAGGTTGGAGATATCGTACGCCTCGATATATTTCGGAGGCTTTTCCAGTCCAAGCAGCTTTCCAAGCTCCTCAAGGGCTATGACTTCCTTTGCGGTACGGCTGCTTTTCAGTGCGGCATATTCTGCACTGTTGCTTTTTGCAAGCCGCAGAAGCTCATGAAGCTGACCTCTCTGCGGACGGCGGAGCTTTACCCTGCATCCTGCCGCACCTGAGAGGAATTCCTCAATAAGCTCAGCCTCATCGGGGATGCGGTCGACGATTATCTCCTTTGGGATATCGTTTCTGCCGTGATAGAACTGCGTTATGAACTGACTAAGGATATCCTCGCTGCTGTCCTTTGCAAACTCAAAGACCGCCTTGTCCCACAGTCTGCTTTCACGGTACATCAGCACGGAGATGAATATTCCTGCGTTGTATTCGGCAATTCCTATAATATCGGCAGATCTCACTCCCGTGCCGATTATATTCTGCTTCTCTGACGCTTTTTTTATGGCAGTTATCCTGTCACGCAGAAGCGCTGCACGCTCGAAATCAAGCTCTTCAGCCGCCTGCTGCATTTCTTTTTCCATGCGCTCGACCGAGAGTGCACTTCCGCTCCGGATGTATTCAACTGCTCCTGATATGCTTTCAAGATAGCTCTCACGGCTAATTTTTCCACGGCATACGCCCATGCACTGTTTGATATGATAATTCAGACATGGTCTGGATTTTCCGAAATCTCTGGGGAAAACTCTTCGGCAGGTCGGAAGCATGAAGACTCTGTTCGCTTCGCTTACAGCTTCCTTTGCGACAAATCCGCTGGTGTATGGCCCGAGGTACTCTCCCGGCTCTTTTGTATTCTTCTCAGCCGTGATCCTCGGGAACTCATCTGCTGAAACACGGATATAGTGATAGCCCTTGTCGTCCTTCAGGAGAATATTATACTTCGGCTTATGCTGCTTGATGAGGCTGCACTCCAGCAAAAGAGCCTCATACTCGCTGTCAGTGACGATGAAGTCATAGTCATGCACATTCGATACCATCGCTGCCACCTTCGGAAGATGGTCGGGATTTTCTCTGAAATAGCTCGTGACACGGTTCTTCAGGTTCTTTGCCTTGCCGATGTATATTATCTCTCCACTGGTGTTCTTCATGATGTACACTCCCGGCGAGGCGGTGAGCTTTGATGTTTTTTCTCGCAGATACGGAAGTCTCGGGTTCATTTCTATTCTCCTTTCCCAGATCGTGTGCAAAAAGGGCAGACCTCCGCCTGCCCTTTTATTATTAACTTTATTCCTCGTTATTTTCGTCCTTTTCAGGATTTTCGTTCACTGTTCTTGTGATATTCGGCTTGCCCTCAGAGAGCTGTACTCCAGCGGGCTTGACAAGTTTTGCTGACGGATCATATTTCTTGATCATCTCCATAACCTGCTCGTCACGGGTGAGGTTATACAGCAGCTTGAGCGCCATTATGGCATTCGGCATATCCTTCTTGAGCATATAGTGACTTGAAAGCTGTGCTGCTACAGATATTACGTCCTTGTTCGGGCCGAACTCCATGCCGTACTTAGCAAGAACCGCCTTGATCTGGTCAAATGTAGGCTCTGTGATAGCGCTGTTCTTCATCTGGGCGATGCCCTGAAGCTCTCTCGGGATAGCCGGATGAGGAGCCATCATTACGCTTGCGCAATAGAATGCAACGGCATCGTCAAGCTCACGGATATCGGTACACATATATCCCATGTTTGCATAGCAGCGTGCGATCGCCTGCGGTGAAGATGCAACACGGAGAGTTTCTTTTGTGATCTCGATGAGCTTATTCTTGTTATGGATCATCTTGTAGACCTCTGCAAGCTCAAACTTCGGAGTGCAGTCTACGGGGTTATATTCCATAGCCTTCTCGAGTACCGGAATAGCGTCAAGCGGAGAACCTGTCTCGAAGAGGATAAAGCCGTATGTAGTCAGGTATGTTGCGAAGTCAAACGGCGCACGGTTGAGTTTCTTTTCGGGCTTGAAAAGGTACTGGTAGAGGTTGTCCTCGAAGGGATTCTTGAGAGATACGAACATTGCATCCTCGCCCTCACGGTACTCCTCGACGATCTTGTAATAGAGCTTTTCAGCCATCGGCTTTGCATCCACGCAGTTTTTCTGGTTAACAAGCTCGACGATGTTCTTGTAATACTCATCGATACGGATGCCGTCGAGGTGAGTAAGACGCTGTACTTCCTTCTTCTCAGCTTCGGGCATTACCTCAAGAAGAAGCTCGCCGACGGCTCTTACTCCGTTATAATTGCCCTCCTTGCCGAACTTCAGACCCTCTTCACGGAGGATAGCCTCGTTCTCGGCATCAGTTGCACCGGTCATTTTTTCTCTGAGTCCGGCTAAAATTTCTTCATATGTCATAATTGATCCTCATTTCATAATTATATTTATTAACTGATCCCGCCCTGCACTCAGCAGACGGATCTCAGCAGATTACATTACTGCATTTTTCATTATACATGACATTCGCTAAAAAATCAACAGTTTTCTTGAAAAACCATGATAAAGGCTAGACTGCAAGGCTGTTTTTTGTCTATTATCACAAAAATCAGCGGTGTTTTTTGTTGAAACCAGCCCCATGGTCTCCTCTTTCCGATCAGACACCCTCTAAAAATACCCCTCTTTCAAAAAAATACTGCTCGGAATCTTTTAAAAAAATCGAAAATTCAGTAATTTTCTCTTGCATTATTCGGAGAATTGTTGTATTATTAATAGTGTGTTGTTGCCGACAGACAGCAATGTATTTTTATTGTATAGGAGGAGTTTTGTGAAGCTCGTTTCAATTGTTGTTCCGTGTTATAACGAAGAGGAGGTTCTTCCGCTTTTCTATGATGAGATCACCAGAGTTACCGGCGAAATGTCAGTTCAGTTCCCTGAGCTTGAGTTCGAGTACCTCTTCGTAAACGACGGCTCTAAAGACAAAACGCTTGAGATCTTCCGTTCACTCGCTGATAAGGACAAGCGTGTCAGATATATCTCGTTTTCAAGAAATTTCGGCAAAGAGTCCGGTATGTATGCCGGTCTTAAAAATGCCAAGGGCGACTATGTTGTCGTTATGGACGCTGATCTCCAGCATCCGCCCGCTTTCCTCCCTGAGATGTACAGCTACGTCAGGGATGGTGAGTACGACTGCGCTACTACACGCCGTGTAAGCCGTAAGGGTGAATCAAAGATCCGCTCATGGTTCGCTAGAAAATTCTATAGCCTCATGAACAAGATCTCCCAGACTGAGATCGTTGACGGCGCTCAGGACTACCGCTTTATGACTCGCCAGATGGTGGACGCTATTCTCTCTATGTCTGAGTATAACCGTTTCTCCAAGGGTATATTCAGCTGGGTAGGATTCAATGTAAGATACATAGAGTATGAGAACGTTGAACGTGCCGCTGGTACTACTGCATGGTCGTTCTGGGGACTCTTCAAGTATTCTCTCGAGGGTATCATGGCGTTCTCGACAGCTCCGCTTGCGATCTCATCACTGCTCGGTATCATAAGCTGTCTCATCGCCTTTATCGTGATGATCATCACGATCATCAAAACTATCGCCTTCGGAGAGTCTGTTGCAGGTTATCCGACTACTATCTGCGTGATCTTCCTCCTCAGCGGACTCCAGCTCTTCTGCACCGGTATCCTCGGTCAGTATCTCTCGAAAACCTACCTCGAATCCAAAAAGCGACCCATCTATATCGCTAAGGAAACTGAGGAGATCTACAGAAACAGCAAAAAGGCTGCTGAAAATAATGAGAACAGCTCCGCTAAGGACTCCAATGACTGATATCACCTTTGTACAGCGCTGGCTGTGCCAAAACGGAGGTGCTGTGAGCCTTGAATAAGCATACTCGACTCGTCGTCGCTCTGCTCTTTATCGTCATCATCCTGCTCGCTGCCGCTATTTTCCGATTCTACAGGTCAAATTCCCAGAACGCCGGAAGCAGCAGCGATGCAGCTGAAATAATCCGCAAGCTCTCTTCCGATAAGCTCGGAAACGATATCTTTGAGGGCGAAAACGGACTTGTCGGAGTCGCTGACAGCGGCGACAGGATCATCGTTGAGCCGGAATGGACTGAGCTTCAGTTTGCCGGCGAAAATAACTGCATCGCCTCTAAACGCATCGGCGGAAGAATGCTCACCGGATGCATCGACCTCGAGGGTAATGTTACCGTGCCGGTCATCTACAAGAATATCACTCCGTATTCCTTCGGCGACTTCTCTTATTATCTCGCTGAGTCCGATACGGATGGATCCTGCATCATCTATGACGAGAGCTTCGCTCCGCTCTTTATGAACTCGTGGGATTCCTGTATCGCTGAGGAAAATGGCTTTACGCTGATTCATGACGATAATATATTTTCCTATACCTGCGGTGAGGACGGTCTTACCTGCACTAATGCCGATATCTCCGGCGAAGCTATGGGCAGACACTTTTCATTCAGCTTGTCAAGCAGGGCTATACTGTCTCAGCTCAGCTGCAACGATCTCGCTGAGATCTCTGATTCTATCTCAGATTACCTCTCCTTCGCCTTCACCGGCGACAGGTCTTACCTCGGCGTGGCTGCTGCTAATGATGAGTACAGCCGGTTTTCTGAGCTTTTCGCAGATGCGGAAAATGTCACTTCAAAAAAGCTGCTTGAGGTTTCAGACGTTTTCGTCTATTCTAAAAAATCCGACAGCGGTCAGCCGCTCTATATCGCTTCAGTTACTGTTATGGCTGAGATCCAGTATACCGGAGCTGACGGGAATACCTATTCTGTCAGAAACTCCTATAAGGCTTCGCTCTACTTCGGATGCTCTGATACCGGCGTATACGCTCAGGCAGGCTCGTTCACCACTCAGGCTCTGCCCGTTCCTGAATCAGCTCAGGAGGAAACAAGCTCCGATGATGCGGATGGAGAGGTCTAGATCACTGTATTTTAAAAAAATCTCGGCAAGCCGCTGCCGTTATAACTGCGGCTTACCCAGCGGGTGAATTTCCGCTGAGGTATACCTATGGAGGTCATTATGATTAAAAAAGCTGCTGTAATTATGGGCAGTGACAGCGATTTTCCCGTTGTCAAGGCTGCTCTTGCAGAACTTAAAAAGTACGGCGTACCTTTTGAATGCCGTGTAATGAGCGCTCACAGAACTCCTGTCGAGGCTGCTCAGTTCGCTGATACCGCTAAGGAAAACGGCTTCGGCGTTATTATCTGCGCTGCCGGAATGGCGGCTCACCTCGCCGGCGTTATCGCTGGTCATACTACGCTCCCCGTTATCGGCATCCCGATGAAAAGCTCCGTACTCGACGGTATGGATGCTCTCCTCGCTACTGTTATGATGCCGCCCGGAGTGCCAGTCGCTACTGTTGCGATCAACGGCGCTAAGAATGCTGCTGTTCTCGCTGTTCAGATGCTCGCTCTCGCTGATGAGGAGCTTGCTGCTAAGCTCGAGGCTGAGAAAAAGGCTATGGCTGACGGCGTGAGAGCTAAGGACGCTAAGCTTCAGGCTGAGATCGCTGAGATCTGATGAGTTCATTTAATACGCTTCTGTTCGATCTGGACGGTACGCTCACTGACTCAGCTCCGGGTATCATAAACTGCTTCAGACACGCTCTCAATTCAATGGGCTTCGATGAGCCGGAGGACATTATGCGTGTCGTAGGGCCGCCGCTCTATGACTCTTTTGCTGAATTCTGCGGAATGAACAGTGAACAGGTTCTCGAAGCGGTGAGGATCTACCGCAGCCGCTATGCTGATATCGGACTGTTTGAGAATAATGTTTATGACGGCATTCCCGAAATGCTGAGTCGTCTTAAAGACAACGGAAAACGCCTGCTCGTTGCTACAAGCAAGCCGGAGGTGTTCGCTGTAAGAATACTCGAGAAATTTGAGCTTGCTCAGTTTTTTGACGTTATCGGCGGAGCTGATATAAATGGCTCACGCAACGAAAAATCTGAGGTGATCGAGTATGTTCTCAGCCGTGCAGGAATAACTGACCGAAGCGATGTACTCATGATCGGCGACCGCAAACATGATATAATCGGCGCTAAAAAATGCGGGATCCGTTGCATGGCAGTCCTCTGGGGCTACGGATGCACTGCGGAATTCACACAATACGGCGCTGATATTATTGCTAATACACCGCAGGATGCTGCGGATATTATAATTCACCCATAATGTCCCTAAGGACATTCAATATAATTCTCAGGAGGAACTTAAAATGGAAAATATTGTAAAAATGGAACAGCTCTATGAGGGCAAGGCTAAGAAGGTTTATGCTACAAACGACCCCGACCTCGTTATCGTTGACTACAAGGATGACGCTACCGCTTTCAACGGCGAAAAGAAAGGAACTATTTCCGGCAAGGGCGTTGTAAACAACAGAATGACTAACTTCATGTTCAAGATGCTCGAAAAGGCTGGCGTACCGACTCATCTCGTTGAGGAGATCAGCGACCGTGAGACTATCGTTAAAAAGGTTTCTATCGTTCCTCTTGAGGTTATCGTGAGAAACGTTGCTGCAGGAAGCTTCTCTAAGAAGCTCGGTATCGAGGAGGGTACTCCCCTTAAGCAGCCTACTCTCGAGTTCAGCTATAAGAACGACGATCTCGGCGATCCGTTTATCAACGATTATTATGCTCTCGGTCTCGGTCTTGCTACTCAGGAAGAGATCGATACTATCACTAAGTACGCTTTCATGGTAAATGACTACATGAAGGGCTTCTTCAAGGAACTTAACATCGACCTCATCGACTTCAAGATCGAGTTCGGAAGAACTTCTGACGGTACTATCATCCTCGCTGATGAGATCTCTCCCGATACTTGCCGCTTCTGGGACAGCACTACTCATGAAAAGCTCGACAAGGACCGCTTCCGCAGAGATATGGGCGGCGTTGAAGAGGCTTATCAGGAAATTATGAAGAGACTCATGGGAGAATAAGCGATGGGAGGATTTTTCGGAGCAGCGTCTAAAAATGACTGCGTTACTGACGTTTTTTTCGGAACTGACTATCATTCACATCTCGGTACAAGACGAGGCGGTATGACTGCTTACTCCGAGGAGAAGGGCTTCCAGAGATATATCCACAGCATCGAAAACTCACCATTCAGAACTAAATTTGAAAACGACGCCGTATCTATGAAGGGCAACCTCTGTATCGGCTGCATCAGTGATACAGATCCCCAGCCTATCCTCGTAAGATCCCGCTTCGGCATCTATGCCGTTTGCAGCGTGGGTATCATCACTAACGCTGAGGAGCTTACTAATGAGCTTTTTGACTGCGGATGCGATAACTTTGAGGTAATGAGCAGCGGAAGCATAAACTCCGGCTCGCTCATCGGTGCGCTTATCGCTCAGAAGGATGACTTCATCGAGGGAATCAAGTACGCTCAGGAAAAAATCAAGGGAACGATGACTCTTATCATCCTCACTAAGGACGCTGTCATCGCTGCCCGTGATGTAAACGGCAGACTCCCTATCATTATCGGTAAGCGTGACGATGGATACTGCCTCTCTATGGAGTCGTTTGCATTCCAGAAGCTCGGATATTCTACATATAAGGAGCTTAAACCCGGCGAGATCGTTCAGCTCACTCCCGATAGATGTACTACGCTCAGCGAAGGTACAGGCTGCAATAAGATCTGCTCGTTTATGTGGACTTATTACGGCTACCCCAATGCTGTTTATGAGGGTGTTACTGTCGAGACTATGCGTACAAGAAACGGCGAGATAATGGCTCAGAATGATATGGACGCCGGCAGACTTCCTGATGTTGACTATATCTGCGGAATTCCCGATTCGGGTACTCCTCATGCCATCGGCTATGCCAATAAAAGCGGTATCCCGTTTGCTCGCCCGTTTATCAAGTATACCCCGACCTGGCCAAGAAGCTTTATGCCCCAGAACCAGTCTATGCGAAATAAAGTCGCTAAGATGAAGCTTATCCCCGTTCATGAGCTTATTGAGGGAAAAAGGCTCCTCTTCGTCGACGACAGCGTGGTTCGTGGTACTCAGATGCGTGAGACTGTCGAGTTTCTCTATGAGCATGGCGCTAAGGAAGTGCATATGCGCTCTGCCTGTCCGCCGATCATGTACGGCTGCAAGTACCTGAACTTCTCAAGCAGCAAGTCCGAGATGGAGCTTATTGCACGTCAGGTCATCCATGAGCGTGAAGGCAGTGAGGGCGTTAAATATATCGCTGAATACAGCGACTCCTCTACTGAAAGAGGCAGATACCTCAGAGATGAGATCTGCCGCAGACTCAGGCTCACTTCGCTTGAGTTCCAGACTCTCGACGGTACTATGAAGGCTATCGGTCTTACAGGCTGCACTCCCTGTACCTACTGCTGGACAGGTCTGGAATAATCAATAACCTACTACATTTATAATGGAGGATTTTTAATAATGAAGAGCTACTCTGAAAGCTATAAGAAGGCAGGCGTTGACGTTACTGCCGGATATAAGTCTGTTGAGCTTATGAAGGCTCACATCGCCAAGACTATGATCCCCGGCGCTCTTTCCGGAATCGGCGGCTTCGGCGGTCTTTTTGAGCTTGATATGACTGGTATCAATAAACCCGTTCTCGTTTCCGGAACAGATGGCGTTGGTACTAAGATCAAGATCGCTTTTATCATGGACAAGCATGATACTGTCGGTATCGACTGCGTTGCTATGTGCGTGAATGATATCATCTGCTGCGGAGCTAAGCCGCAGTTCTTCCTCGACTATATCGCCTGCGGAAGAAATGTTCCCGAGAAGATCGCTCAGATCGTTTCCGGCGTTGCTGAGGGATGCGTTCAGGCTGGATGCGCTCTCATCGGCGGCGAGACTGCGGAGCATCCCGGTCTTATGCCTGAGGATGAGTATGACCTCGCTGGCTTCTCTGTCGGCGTTGTCGACAAGGACAAGATCCTTCAGCCCGATACTCAGAAGGCTGGAGATGTCCTCATCGCTATTAAGTCAAGCGGCGTTCACTCAAATGGCTTCTCTCTCGTGAGAAACGTTTTCAATGTTAATGAGCAGAACCTCGCAAGACACTTCTCAGACCTCGGTACAACTCTCGGCGACTGTCTCCTCACTCCTACAAGAATCTACGTTAAGGCTATCATGAACCTCATAGATAAGGTAAACGTGAAGTCTGTTTCTCATATCACAGGCGGCGGCTTCTATGAGAATATCCCGAGATCCCTCCCGAAGAACCTCTCAGCTAAGATCGAGAGAAACGCTGTTCAGGTTCTTCCGATCTTTGACCTCATCGCAAGATCAGGCAATATCCCTGAGCGTGATATGTTCAATACCTTCAACATGGGTGTCGGCATGATCGTTTCTGTTGACAAGAACGACGCTGATAAGGCTATCGCTGCTATCAAGGAGGCTGGCGAAGAGGCTTACGTTCTCGGTGAGCTTGTTGAGTCCGAAGAGGGCGTAATCATCTGCTGATAGGCGCTCATGAAAAAATTTACTGTAACTGCACTCTGCATGGCTGTGCTTCTTTCGGCACAGCCTGGCAGCTTTGCTCTGTCTGCCGGAGAGCATCCCGAGTATGACTACCTCACCGACGGCTGCGTTGATTCTCTTGACGCAGTCGCTCTCAGACGTATGTGCGCAGAGGGAAATGCCTCGGCTAAACAGCTTTCTGAGCTTACCGGCTACCTCCTTTGCAGACCATCTCAAAGCGGAGGATATGACTCGGATTATACTATAGACGAATCCGCTGTCCTCGAACCAAAGGGAACTGTTCATACAGGTGATGGTACTTATTACGGCGGAGGCTATGAGGGCGGATGCGCTATGCTCGATCCGATCTCAAAAGAGGATTACTGGATAGTTGCTATGAACCTCGAGGACTACAATAATGCCCAGCTCGCAGGAGCTTACCTTGAAGTTACGGGTGAGCTTGGTACTATTAATATGCTCGTTACCGATCTTCTCCCTGAGGGAAAAAAGGGCGATCTCGATCTCTATGTTGACGCCTTTCCGCTGATAGCTCCTGCCGAAAAAGGACGTGTTCCTGTTTCGTGGAAAATCGTTCCCCTCGACAGCGCTGAAAATGCGCCGGTGTGCTATAAGTTCAAGGAGGGTACTACTCAGTACTGGTGCGGCGTTCAGGTGAGAAATCACCGCTATCCCATAACGAAACTTGAGTATCTCGATCAGAACGGCGAGTTCGTTGAGCTTCCCAGACAGCAGTACAATTACTTTGAAAGCACCGATATGGGCGCTGGCCCGTTTACATTCAGAATCACGGATATCTACGGTCAGGTCATAATCGATGAGAATATACCGCTTCAGACCGATGATACTGTTATCGTTCAGGGAAATGCTCAGTTCCCGATATAACCGGAGGAAAACCCTATGAAAAATATTGCTGTTCTCGTATCCGGCGGAGGTACTAACCTTCAGGCGCTTATCGACGCCGAAAAATCCGGAATCATCAAAAACGGCAGAATTACCTGCGTCATCGCTTCAAAGCCCGACGCTTATGCGCTCGAAAGAGCTAAAAATAACGGCATCGCTACCCGTGTGATCGCCCGCAAGGAATACGCTGACGTTGCATCCTATACTAAGGCTGTAACCGACGCTCTCATCGAGGAAAAGGCTGATCTCGTGGTTTATGCCGGCTTTATGACTATCCTCGACGAGCAGATCGTTAAGGCTTTCCCATATAAAATGATGAACGTTCACCCGGCTCTTATCCCCTCCTTCTGCGGAAAAGGCTTCTATGGACTCCATGTCCATGAGGCTGCGCTCGAAAAGGGTGTGAAGCTCTCGGGAGCTACTGTTCACTTCGTTACTGAGGTCTGCGACGGCGGGCCGATCATCCTCCAGAAGTCTGTTGCTGTAGAAAACGGCGATACTCCTGAGACGCTCCAGAAACGTATCATGGAACAGGCTGAGTGGAAGATCCTCCCCGAGGCTGTCTCGCTCTTCTGTCAGGATAAGATCGAGATCGTCGACGGCAAGGCTGTTATTAAGAAGTAACATCTGTGTAGGGGCTGGCGTCCCCCGACAGCCCGTATATCAGGATAAACCTCACTGGGCGGATAATATCCGTCCCTACATTAAACATAATCCGAAAGGACAGATAATATGATTAAACTCGATCTCGCTAAGGAGCTTAGCTCAAATGATTATCCCGGCAGAGGTATCGTTATCGGTAAATCCGACGACGGAATCTGCGCTGTTACTGCTTACTTCATCATGGGAAGAAGCGTGAACAGCCGCAACCGTGTTTTCACTCGTGATGGAAACGGTCTGCGCACTGAGGCTTTCGACCCCAGCAAGCTCACTGATCCCCACCTTATCATCTACTCTCCTGTGAGAGTCCTCGATAACAAGCTCATCGTTACTAACGGCGATCAGACTGATACTATCTATGACCTCATGGCTAAGGGTCAGACCTTCGAGCAGTCGCTCCGCACAAGAGAGTATGAGGACGACGCTCCGAACTATACTCCTCGTATTTCCGGTATCATGCACTTCGAGAACGATAACTTCAGCTACGAGATGTCTATCCTCAAGAGCGCTAACGGCAATCCTGAGTGCTGCAACAGATATACTTTCTCCTACGACAAGCCGCTCAACGGCGAGGGTCACTTCATCCATACTTATATGGGCGACGGCAATCCCCTCCCCAGCTTCGAGGGCGAGCCTAAGCTCGTCGGCATCTCCGGAAATATCGATGAGTTCACTGATATGCTCTGGAACAGCCTCAATGAGGATAATAAAGTCTCTCTCTTCGTTCGCTATGTGAACCTCGAGGATAAGACTGAGGAGACTAGAATCGTTAATAAGAATAAATGAAAAAGCGTGTGATCTCTCTGCTGATATGCTGTATGGCAGCTCTGACTGCCTGCAGCAAAGCTGATACGGCAGTAGAATCTTCTCCTGCTATTGATGCTCCTACAACGTCAGTCACGAAGCAGTCTGTTAATCAAACACAGACTACGGCTGATCCTGTAACCGAATCGGCAACAGAGACAAAATTTCCTGATAATTTTACGGAAATCCCCGAAAATGCGGCTTATAAGCAGATAAGCTACTATAATTCTTGTGATGGCTATCACTCTGTTATTATCAGATTTTTTGACAGCCACGATAATGAAATCCTCGTGGTTTCAGAGAACAGTAGTAATAATCAATCGAAAAATAAAATTGATTATGAGTACAACGATAACGGTATGGTTGCCGCAAGACGTTCAATGGGAATGAACGGAAAATATGTCGAGATCCTATATGAGTACAATTCCGACGGCACTCTCGCTAAGGAAACTACTTATACTAACGGCAAATTCTATGGCTCTGCTGTATACACCTATGATGGTCATAAAGAACCTATCAGAAAAGAGTATGCTTGTTCCGATGAAGAATTTGACGGCATTACCGAATATACTTATGAGTATGATGAACAAGGCAGAGTAATCAGGAAAATAATCTCCTCAGACGTGCCTGTTTATTATGCAGAGGACAGCTACACCTACGATCATAAAGGCAATCTCGCAGCAACTATATCAGGCAGTACAAAAATCACTTATTCCTATGACGAGGATAACCGACTGATCATGGAACACCACTTCCTTCTGGATAGCTGGCAAGCTTCCACTAAATACGTATACGAATTTTATTAAGGAGGACATAACTATGTCAAATGAAATGCAGTTAAAATACGGCTGTAACCCCAACCAGAAGCCCTCAAGAGTTTATATGGCTGACGGCAGCGAGCTTCCTATCGAGGTTCTCTGCGGCAAGCCGGGATATATCAATCTCCTCGACGCTCTCAACGGCTGGCAGCTCGTTAAGGAGCTGAAGGCTGCTACAGGCGTTTGCGCAGCTACTTCCTTCAAGCACGTTTCTCCGGCAGGCGCTGCTATCGGCAGACCGCTTTCCGATGACCTCAAGAAGATCTACTGGGTAGACGATCTCGGCGAGCTTACTCCCCTTGCTTCCGCTTATGCAAGAGCAAGAGGCGCTGACAGAATGTCCTCCTACGGCGATTTTATCGCTCTCTCAGACAAGGTTGACGTCTGCACTGCCAAGATGATCCAGCGTGAGGTTTCTGACGGCGTTATCGCTCCCGATTATGAGCCTGAGGCTCTCGAGATCCTCAAGTCCAAGAGAAAGGGAACTTACTGCGTGCTCAAGATCGATGAGAGCTATAAGCCCGCTCCTATCGAGACTAAGCAGGTTTATGGCGTTTCCTTCGAGCAGGGACGCAATGAGCTTGATATCAACAAGGAGCTTCTCGCTAATGTTGTAACTGATAACAAGGATATCCCCGATGACAAGAAGGATGATCTCCTTATCTCACTTATAACTCTCAAGTATACTCAGTCCAACTCCGTTTGCTACGTTAAGGACGGTCAGGCTATCGGTATCGGTGCTGGTCAGCAGTCAAGAATCCACTGCACTCGTCTTGCAGGTCAGAAGGCTGACAACTGGTGGCTTAGACAGTCTCCTCAGGTTATGGGACTCCAGTTCGTTGACGATATCCGCCGTGCTGACCGTGATAACGCTATCGACGTTTACATCGGCGATGAGTATGAGGACGTTCTCCGTGAGGGCGAGTGGCAGAGAATCTTCAAGGTTAAGCCTGAGGTGTTCACTGCTGAGGAAAAGAAGGCTTGGCTTGCTAAGAATACTGACGTATGCCTCGGTTCTGACGCTTTCTTCCCCTTCGGTGACAACATCGAGCGTGCTAAGAAGTCCGGCGTTTCATATATCGCTGAGCCGGGCGGTTCTATCCGTGATGATAACGTTATCGAGACTTGCAATAAGTACGGTATCGCTATGGCATTTACTGGCATCAGACTTTTCCATCATTAATATTACGGGAACTCTGTCCCCGATATCTCTGAATTCCAACCAAAGGGCAGATATGCCCTTTGGGATCCCTATTTAAGTAGGGGCGAACTTTGTTCGCCCAAATACAACACGCAATTAATCGGGCGAACAAAGTTCGCTCCTACATAGTGTGTATACATAACATAAAGGAGGTCTATCCCCCATGAAAAACATATTAGTAGTCGGCGGAGGCGGACGTGAGCACGCTATCATTATGAAGCTCGCTGAAAGCCCAAAGGTCGGCAAATTATACTGCACTCCCGGAAACGGCGGTATCGCTAAGTATGCCGAGTGCTTCAATGTTGGTGCAACCGATGTTGAGGGCGTAGTTGCGCTCGCTAAGGAGCTTAAGCCTGATATGGTAGTCGTAGCTCCCGACGATCCGCTCGTTCTCGGAATGGTTGACGCTCTCCAGGCTGAGGGCTTCATGACCTTCGGCCCGAAGGCAAATGCTGCTATCATCGAAGGCTCCAAGGTGTTCTCCAAGGAGCTTATGAAGAAATACAACATCCCTACTGCCTTCTATGAGGTTTTCACTGAGTCTGACAAGGCTATCGCTTACCTCAAGGAGCAGAACAGCTATCCCGCTGTTATCAAGGCGGATGGTCTTGCTCTCGGTAAGGGCGTTATAATCGCTCAGAATGAGGAGGAGGCTGTTGCTGCGGTTCACGATATGATCGACGAGCTGAAGTTCGGCAAAAGCTCCGCAAGAATCGTTATCGAGGAGTTCCTCACAGGCCCTGAGGTTTCCGTTCTCTCGTTCACTGACGGAAAGACTATGGTTCCGATGATCTCTTCTATGGATCACAAGCGTGCTCTCGACGGCGATATGGGTCTTAATACCGGCGGTATGGGTACTGTTTCTCCTAACCCTTACTACACTGAGGACATTGCTAAGGAGTGCATGGAGACTATCTTTATCCCCACAATGAACGCTATGAACGCTGAGGGACGTACTTTTGAGGGATGCCTCTATTTCGGACTTATGCTCACTCCTAAGGGCCCTAAGGTTATCGAGTATAACTGCCGCTTCGGCGATCCTGAGACTCAGGTAGTGCTCCCGATGCTCGATGCTGATCTCTATGAGATCTTCGAGGCTATCTATAATCACGAGCTTGATAAGGTCGACATAAAGTGGCATGACGGAAGCTGTGCCTGCGTTGTTATGGCTAGCGGCGGATATCCTGAAAGCTACCCCAAGGGCATTGTTATGAACGGCTTCGACGAAAAGGGTCAGGCTGAGGGCTGCTTCGTTTATCACGCTGGCACAAAGCTCTCTGAGGATGGAAAGTTCCTCACTAACGGCGGACGTGTTATCGGCGTTACTGCTAAGGGCGAGACTCTTCAGGCTGCTCTTGATACTGCTTATGCAGGCGTGGAGAAGATCAGCTTCGATGGCGCTCACTACAGAAAGGATATCGGTCAGAGGGCACTTAAAGCTCTCAACTGATGATAATATAATATAATAAAACAAAATAACTGCCCCTCGGAAAATATCTTTCTGAGAGGCAGTTATTTTTATGGGAATACCGCACAAGACTTGCATGGTGCTGGTTATAGCCGGTTGCTGTGAGGGTCTGTGTAAAGTCCGAACTTCTGCGTGAAGGTATCTGCTGCGGTATTCAGCAGCTCAAGCAAGCACGGATCAGAAATATCTGCAAAAATTCCTCTTCTGATGTACTTGGTAACGTTATTGATATAATTCCTTAGGATTCGCTCCGCATGATGGTGCGAAACTCCGAATAACTCTCCGACCTTTTTATAGAGCCACTCCATCTTCTGGGTTTCGAGCGGATACCGCAGTCTCAGACAGGCGGCGGTGTAAAAATAAGAAAAAGAACGGTTGTTCGAATATATTTGGTTCTGAATTATATGATCTATCATCAGATGGCGTATAGTCTCATCAGGACGAGTGGTGCAGTGTATCATGGCTATACGGCGGTGGAGCGTCGAAAGAGTTGCCGGAAGGATAACCGGAGGCTCAGCTCCGCTATTTGTAAGCCTGAAAAGTACTCGTGGAGCTGCCATATACGAAAGTATAAATATCTTCATCCCGGGAACAAGCTTTCTAAGCTGTCTGATGTTGGCATGAAGCTTTGCGTCGGCACGCTTGATACACTGAATGAGAATATCCGGAGAAAGCTCTTCGCAGCAGCTCCTCATCTCATTAGGCTTCATCTCGTGGCAGATAACGTCGTATCCGCAGGTTCTCAGATAATCATCAAGCGCATAGATAAATGCACTTCCGTCGTCGCACAGCAATATCCTGACAGGGCTTTCGAGCCTGCTGCAATCCAGCATATATTCTCACCTTCTTCTAATGTAGTTTCCTCTATTTATATTTTAACGCTGCTGAGCAGTAAAGTCAAGTACAGGCAGAAATGTTTGCTGACTGTAACAGCATCAGCCCCTCTTGAGCCGAACTTGTGTATATGCCTGATTTTTCCATCCTAATCCGTATAAAATCACGCTCTGCGGTCAAGTATAATTGTGCATATATCCAAAAATTGTGAAAAGTTGCGTAATCCGCTTGATTTTTCTGCAAAAGCTGATAAAATATAATTAGCACTCGTGATAAGAGAGTGCTAAACAAGCTTTATAATTTAGGCGCTGCCGCTGCTTCTGCGGCTGCACTGATTTTTTAGGAGGAATAAATATGGCTATCAAACCCTTACAGGACAGAGTTGTTGTTAAAATGACTGAGGCTGAGGAGACTACAAAGGGCGGTATCATCCTTTCTGGCTCAGCTAAGGAAAAGCCTGAGGTCGCTGAGGTTCTCGAGGTAGGCCCCGGTAAGACTGACGTTGCTATGGAGGTTAAAAAGGGCGATAAGGTTCTTATCTCAAAGTACGCTGGTACTAATGTAAAGCTCGACGGTCAGGAATATATCATCGTTAAAATGGACGATATCCTCGCTGTTGTTGACTAATTAACACTATTGTATATAAAGGAGATTGATTATCATGGCTAAAGATATTAAATACGGCGTTGACGCTAGAAACGCTCTTCAGGCTGGCATCGACAAGCTCGCTGATACTGTAAGAATCACTATGGGTCCTAAGGGAAGAAATGTCGTTCTTGATAAGAAGTTCGGCGCTCCCCTTATCACTAACGACGGCGTTACTATCGCTAAGGACATCGAGCTTGAGGACGCTTTCGAGAATATGGGCGCTCAGCTCGTTAAGGAAGTTGCTACTAAGACTAACGATGCTGCCGGCGATGGTACTACTACTGCTACGCTCCTCGCTCAGGCTATCGTTCGTGAGGGTATGAAGAATATCGCAGCAGGCGCTAACCCCATGATCCTTAAAAAGGGTATCGCTAAGGCTGTTGATACTGCTGTAAATACTATCGTTTCTAACTCAAAGGCTGTTGAAGGCTCTGACGATATCGCAAGAGTAGGAGCTATTTCTGCTGCTGACGACAGCGTCGGAAAGCTCATCGCTGAGGCTATGGAAAAGGTTACTTCCGACGGCGTTATCACTATCGAGGAGAGCAAGACTGCTGAAACTTACAGCGAGGTCGTTGAGGGTATGCAGTTCGACAGAGGCTATATCTCTCCCTACATGGTTACTGATACAGATAAGATGGAGGCTGTTTATGACGACGCTTTCGTTCTTATCACTGACAAGAAGATCTCTTCTATTCAGGAGATCCTCCCTCTTCTCGAGCAGATCGTGAAGATGGGCAAGAAGCTCGTTATTATCGCTGAGGACGTTGAGGGCGAGGCCCTTACTACTATCATCCTCAATAACCTCAGAGGTACATTCAAGGTTGCTGCTGTAAAGGCTCCCGGCTTCGGCGACAGACGTAAGGAAATGCTCAAGGATATCGCTATCCTCACAGGCGGAGAGGTTATCTCAAGTGAGCTTGGTCTTGAGCTTAACGAGACTACTATCGATCAGCTCGGTATGGCTAAGCAGGTAGTTATCCAGAAGGAGAATACTATCATCGTTGACGGCGCTGGCGATAAGAATGAGATCGCTGCAAGAGTTAACCAGATCAAGGCTTCTATTGAGACTACTACTTCCGATTTCGACCGTGAGAAGCTCCAGGAGAGACTTGCTAAGCTCGCTGGCGGTGTTGCTGTAATCAAGGTCGGCGCTGCTACTGAGATCGAAATGAAGGAGAAAAAGCTCCGCATCGAGGACGCTCTCGCTGCTACTAAGGCTGCTGTTGAGGAGGGCATCGTTGCCGGCGGCGGTACTGCATTCGTTAATGCTATGCCTGCTGTTGAAAAGCTCATCCCGTCTCTCGACGGCGACGAAAAGACTGGCGCTAAGATCATCCTCAAGGCTCTTGAGGCTCCTGTTCGTCAGATCGCTGAGAACGCTGGTCTTGAGGGAAGCGTTATCATCGACAAGATCCGCCGTTCTCGTAAGGTCGGCTACGGCTTCGATGCTTACAATGAGGTTTACTGCGATATGATCCCCTCTGGTATCGTTGACCCGACTAAGGTTACTCGTTCTGCTCTCCAGAATGCTGCTTCTGTTGCTGCTATGGTGCTCACTACTGAGAGCCTCGTTGCTGATATCAAGGAAGAGAATCCTGCTGCGGCTATGCCTGCCGGCGGTATGGGCGGTATGTACTAATCCGTCGAACATCGCAAACTTAAATTATAGAACAATCCCTTAAGGGGGATTGTTCTTATAGGAGCTATATATGTAGTTATCGGGGGAAACCTTTCTGAGGAAAGGTTCTGCCTCAATAATTATACGTATAAACTTCTATAAGAACACGCCCCTTAAGGGATTGTTCTTTTGGTTTACATTATCACATCACCTGACGGATGAACTCAGCAAGCTTTTCGGCGGCGCAGAGGTGCGTATCCTCAGAGGGATGCCAGTTAGTAGAGAAGCCAAGCGTTCCGTCCTGACGGTCGAATTCAAGCGTTCTGATGCGCATATCTCCCGTCTCGTCAGAATAACGCTGTACAGCGCTTTCGACCTGCGGATAGAGGTCGGTCTCCATGATGCCAAGCACGCAGAAGATCATTGCCTCGGAATTTTTACTGCGGACAGTGCGGATGAAAGCAAGATATGCATCCTCGAATTTCCGCTTCAGTTCAGCATTCTCACGGCAGTAGCTATGATCATTTGTGCCGAGGTTGATGACTACCGCATCCGGCACAAATCTTGAAAAATCCCATGCAATATCCTGCGGCCTCTTTTTGCCGGAAAGATACTGCGAGTCACCGAAGCTCTCATAAAACGGAGGGATGATCTCGCTGAAATTGCCGGAGCCATCATCGGTATAGCCGCTGATGATTCCATAGCCGCTTGCTGAAAACATACTGTAGTCAGCGTCCAGCAGCTCCGCTGTACGGCAGGAGTATGACTTCATGACGTTCTCCGTCGAGGTAGAAAATTCACTCTCAGGCTTTGAACAGTCGACTCCGTAGCCACAGGTTATTGAATCGCCGATGAACTCGATTTTCATGCCTCTCTCAGCCGTCGGAGCGATATACTCTCCATCCTCAGTTTCAACAGGGAACACGACCGCATCGCCATAGGCTGCCTCAGAGAGCTTAATGATCCTGACTGTCACTGTTTCGGGAGTCTCGCTGTTATGCACAGTAAATGACTCCCAGAGTGCTGTCAGGGTTTTCTTTACTACAGTCCTGCCGTCCGCAAGGATCGCTATCCGAGGAAAATGGTCGGGATTTCCTGACCTGAGGCAGTCCTCTCCGCAGCCCAGTGTAAGCGTCAGGCGGCGTCCTGTGAAGGTGAATTCACATCCCGTTCCCGAAAGCACGAGTCTGATCTCATCCTCGCTGATGAGTGTTCTGCCGAGCTGCTTTGCATTTTTATCATTCAGAATTATCCTGTTCATTTTATCTCCTGCCAAGCTCCCTGTCCATATCGCTTGTTGATTCATACTTCAGAATGTAGGAATAGACCTCCTCGACGGTAGTGAATGCCACGCCGACGTAACTGTCTGCACATCCGTAATAGATCACTATCCTTCCGGTATCGGCATCGGTGAGCGCTGCACACGGGAAGCATACGTTAGGCACAAAGCCCTGCTCCTCGTACCATTCCTCAGGCGTGAGAAGATAATTTCCGCAGCGGTGGAGCACCTTTGACGGCTCGTTGATGTCGAGAATTGCTGCGCCGATGCTGTAGACATAGCCGTTGCAGGTATTTGTTACGCCGTGGTAGAAAAGCAGCCAGCCCTTATCCGTCTCGATCGGTGCGCATCCGCCGCCTATTTTCAGATTCTCCCACCAGCTTCCGGACTTGCCCATAACATGGCGGTGACGTCCCCAAAACTCCATGTCAGGGCTTTCGCTGAGGTATATATCGCCAAACGGAGTATGTCCGCCGTCACTCGGACGAGAGAGCATCACAAAGTTTCCGCCGACCTTTCTCGGGAAAAGCACTCCGTTGCGGTTGCACGGCAGATAGGGATTCTCAAGACGCTCGAAGGTCTTGAAATCAGTAGTTTTCGCCATGCCGATCGTCGGGCCGTAGGCATCCTGACACCACATTATATAATAGGTATCCTCCACCTTTACAAGACGTGGATCATAGGCATAGATCGGCATGAACGGCTCGCCGTTTTCATCGACGAAGGGGATCTTCTCCGGATCATAGCTCCAGTTGATGCCATCTGCACTTCTGCCGAGGTAGATGTGAGGGATTCCGTCACGCTGTTCTCCTCGGAAAACTCCGATATATCCGCCGTCAAGAGGCATTACGGCACTATTGAAGATACGTGTTACATTCGGGAGAGGGTTTCTTTTTATGATCGGGTTTTCGCTGTATCGCCACACAGGAAGCTTACAGCCCTCGGGCTTGTCCTGCCACGGCATTTCAGGCAGAGAACTGCCGATAATTCTGATTTTTTCCATTTCATACTCCTTAACAAATTAAATTTACTTAAGCCTTTAGCTAAATTATAACCTATCATCCCTTACCCGTCAAGTGGTTTTCTGCATTTTATGAAAAATTAGTATTTCCTACAAATTAGCGATGCCTTTTTTGTGCTTAAATGATCGCTTGACTGCTCAATTTAAGTAATCAGCTTTACTTTTAATGCCAGAACTTTCCTTCATGTATCGACATATTTTCTTTCATTGCAGTATATTTCCCATCGTTTGACAGATAATAGCATCACGCTTTGAAAATTTTTTTGTAGGGCGTTCTGTGAACGCCTCAGGCGAACTGGTTTCGCCGCTACAAGATGTAAAGGAGTTTTGTATATATGAAAGCAACTGGTATTGTTCGCCGTATCGATGACCTCGGCAGGGTCGTTATCCCTAAGGAGATCCGCCGTACTATGCGTATCCGTGAGGGCGATCCTCTTGAAATATACACAAACAGCGACGGAGAGGTCATATTCAAGAAATATTCGGCAATAAATGAAATGAGCGACAATGCAGTTCATGTCGCTGATATAATGTGCAAGCTTGCCGGATGTCCTGTGGTGATCTTCGATAAGGATCACGTCGTTGCCTCGTCGGGAGTCTCTCGAAAAGAATTCTCCGAGCGCAGAGTTACTGTTCAGCTCGAGGAGCTTATGGAATCCCGCAGTCAGTATTTCCGAACGCCAGACAATAATACCCGATTTTTCGGTGCAGAAGGCGTGGAAAAAGCTGCTGTTGCGGCAGCTCCGATCATTTCCGCCGGCGATGTCATCGGCGCAGTGGTGTTCCTCGAGAGCGACACCTCACGCTCCGCTACCGAGCTTCAGAAAAGCCTCATCACCGCCTCGGCTCAGTTCCTCGCAAAACAGATCGAGGGCTAGCCTTTTTATCCTGATCCCAGCTGCCGCAGATATGCTACACTGCGGCAGCTGTTTTTCGGCTCAGCTTCAACAAATTCTGTTCATATTTTTTTATAATGTGATTGACATTTTTTGCATTTTGAGGTATAATTAATGTAACGATTTTTGTAGGAAAGAGGGTTAAATTAATGGCACTTGAAAAAAGTCTCAAAATTCTTATCGTCGACGACGACAAAAATATCTGCGATCTTCTCAGATTATACCTTGAAAAAGACGGCTACAGCGTTATACTCTCTCATGACGGCGAGGAAGCTGTTGTAAAATTTAACGCTCTTAAGCCCGACATGGTGCTTCTCGATATCATGCTCCCCGGCATCGATGGATGGCAGGTCTGCCGTGAGATCCGTAAGAAGTCCAATGTCCCGATCATCATGATCACTGCAAAGGGCGAGACTATCGACAAGATCATCGGTCTCGAGCTTGGCGCTGACGATTATATCGTTAAGCCCTTTGACGCTAAAGAGGTTATCGCTCGTATCAATGCGATCACTCGCCGTATCGGAAATATCAATTCCGAGCCTGAGGTGCGTGAAGTAAGCTATGATAAGATCAATGTCAATATGACTCGCTATGAGCTGAGAGTCTGCGGCAAGGTTGTTGATACGCCGCCTAAGGAGCTTGAGCTTCTCTTCTATCTCGCCTCCAATCCCAACAGGGTCTATACCCGTGACCAGCTCCTCGATGAGGTATGGGGATTTGAATATTACGGCGATTCACGTACTATTGACGTTCATATCAAGCGTCTGCGTGAAAAGCTCGAAGGAGTTTCTGATAAGTGGTCCCTCAAAACTGTATGGGGTGTAGGCTATAAGTTTGAAGCCGACGAGGACGAATAATCATACTCAGGGGACATTATATCTGTCCCCTGTTTTTTTGGAAGGTGGTTTATGTGAACAGTAAGAACAACACCGCAAACAAAAACAGTGAGAACAGTACTTATACTAAATTTTTCAGATTCGCCTTTATTGTGGTATGCGTATGCGTGGCTGCGAGTGCCATACTCATAAATGCATTCAGCAGCAGATTGTATAAAAATGAAAAGTTCACTGAGATCGAGGGCGTGAGCGCTCTCTTCATAAGCGGTCTTGAACATGAGTACAGCCTCACTAATTCGATGTACTCGGGTAATATCTCGAATCTGCATCAAAGCTTTGTGAGAGATTATAACATAAATTTTTTCGTCTACGACGAGCATGGAAACTGTATGCTCCATCCTACAAGTGAGCAGTGCGACCCTATGAAGGACTCCGTAAAGCAGCAGCTCGACTCCGGAGCTATCCTCAAATATGAGTCTACACATATCTCCGAAAAGGCGCAGTCGATCTTCTATGGCAGACGCTTTATCGTGCAGTACGGTCAGAATGAGCCTAAAACTTGCTATCTTGCGGCTTATATGCCAAGCGATGATATTGACACGTTCTCTGTTAAGCTCTTCGCTTCTACCGCTATCGTCATGATAATCTGCATCCTTCCGGCTTACTTCGCTCTGAAGGCTCGGGCACAAAAAAATCTCACCGACGCAAACGAGTTCCTGCGTGTCGTTCAGCAGTACGCCAAGGGCGATTTCGATGAGCAGATCGTGATAAGCTCGCCCGGCAATCTGCAGGAGATAGCACAGTATGTCAACGCTCTCGCCGATAATATCAAAAACTCCGACGAGACTGGCAAAACTTTTATCGCTAACGTTTCCCATGAGCTGAGAACGCCTATCACAACTATCAGCGGCTTCGTTGACGGTATACTCGACGGCACGATACCGAAATCCAGCCAGCAGGAATACCTCCACCTCGTTTCAAAAGAGACAAAACGCCTCAAGGTGCTCATAACCTCGATGCTCAATATGTCACGCTATGAGTCCGGTACCCTCAAGCCGAATTTCACTGAGACTAACCTCACGGAGCTTGTAGTTCAGACCGTGCTTATGTTCGAGAAGAAGATCAATAACAAAAAACTCGAGATCGAGGGACTCGACTCCGACAGGCTCATGGCTGTCGTCGATCCTAACCTCATTCAGCAGGTTATCTATAACCTCGTCGAAAATGCTGTCAAGTTCGTAAACCCAGGCGGCACGCTTACCTTCATCTTCAGCAAGGAAGACAATATGTGCAATATCGGGCTTAGAAATACCGGCGAGGGACTCAAAAATGATGAGATCCAGCAGGTTTTCGACCGCTTCTATAAGACCGATTCCTCCCGTGGAAAGGATACCTCGGGGCTTGGACTCGGACTCGCTATCTCACGCAAGCTCGTGCATCTCCATAACGGAAAAATTATCGTTAGAAGCATCTACGGCGAGTATACCGAATTCACTATCCAGCTGCCCGAGCAGCAAAATTCAGATTAATCGAAAGGATCATTTCTAATGGACGATAAGGAAAATTTTATTACCGTTACCCATAATTCCGGCAGCAGTGATGTTACTCCAGAGCCGGAAATGTATGGCGAAAAAACTGATATCCTGCCGGAGCCGGCTGAGGATATCACCAGCGAGACTGACGCTCCGGCTGAGACGGCTGAAAGCTATGCGCATGAGCAGATCTCCGAGGTGAATTCTGCCGCTGAGGAGCTTCAGGCTGCTCCTCCCACTCCTCCCCAGAATCAGCCGCAGGTTCAGTACGATGCCTTCATGAAACAGCCAATCGGCTTCGAGGAGCTTGAACGTCAGCAGACTGCAAGCGAGGAATATTTGGCGAAAAAAAAGAAACACCATAAGCCTAAGCATACCCGCAGCGAAAAGGTCATCGTTATCTTCCTTGCCCTTATCTTTATCGTCACTCTCGTGCTTTCAATTGTCGCTATGTGCAGCGATATCAGCCGCAGTGACGAGGTGTTCCAGAACTATACTCCGCCGGCTGCCGGAAGTGACGTTGTGGTCTATCAGAACTCAAAGCCTACTTCTCAGGATGCTGAGGACTACCTCGGCGAGGACGGAAAATATACAAGCGAAGGCGTTGCAATGCTCGTAAGACCTTCCATCGTCGAGATATATACCTACTCCGACGCTCAGCAGGATACGCTCCTCGGTACAGGCTCGGGAATAGTTCTCTCCGAAGATGGCTATATCGTCACAAATGCCCATGTTCTCCAGTCCGACGGCTACCATAATATCATCACGACCGACGGTCAGGAATGTACCGCTAAAATCGTCGGAAGAGACGCTAAGACGGATATCGCTGTGCTGAAAGTCTCCGATATCGAGCTTCAGCCGGCTGTTCTCGGAGATTCCGACGAGGTAATGGTCGGCGAGCAGGTCATGGCGATCGGTAATCCTGCCGGACTTTCCGGATCTGTTACTGACGGTATCGTTTCTGCTGTGAATCGTAATATCCGTGCTGATTCGACCGGCTTCGAGATGAACTGCATCCAGACTAATGCTGCGATCAGCCCAGGAAATTCCGGCGGTGCGCTTGTTAATATGTATGGTCAGGTGATCGGAATCACCTCTTCAAAATACGTAAGCTCAAGCTACGAGGGACTCGGCTTCGCTATCACTATCAACGACGCTATGCCTATCATCGAGGAGCTTATCGGTCAGGGATATATCTCCGGAAGATTCAGGATCGGCATCCAGTTCATCGAGATGACTACTGAGGACAGAATCTTCACTATTGAGCAGGAGCTTGGCTTTGAGCTGCCCGACGACTTCAAGGGTATCTATATCGCTGAAGTCTCTGACGACTGCGATATCGCCAATACTGAGCTTCAGCCGGGTGATTTCATTACGGCTATAAACGGCAAGACGGTCACCTGCTATGACGATTTCTATGACACGATCAGCAGTATGTATGCTGCCGGCGATTATGTTCCAGCTACCTGCGCTCGTTTTGATGACGCGGGTGAGGTTTCATACTTTGAGATCGAGTTCATGCTCATGGAGGATACCTCCGGCGACTATTGATTCAGTCGTTTCTGAGATTCCTCGGGCGCTTTGAATTTACTCCAGACACTCCTCCTATTGCGGCAAATACGGCGCTCAGGAGGAGTTTTTTTATCCCAAGCGGACTGCCTGCGGCGATGATGCCAATTACAGATCCGGCGGCATACATCACGATTCCGCACAGAGTACCTTCGGCTATTCCCCTGCGGCGGCGGTATCTTCCGCAGATATATCCTCCGAAAAGTGAGCCTGCGGCGATGGCAGTGCTGCCGAAAAAGTCCGAAAACTCCATGCTGTCCATCATAAAATAGGTGAATGCCGCAAATAGTGCCATGCACATCAGCGCCGCCGCAAGTCCTGCTGCGGACGATATCATCACGCTAAGTGCCGTGTTTGTCCATATACTGCGTTGTCGACGGCGCATAAAAAACCTCCGCATTCTGAATTGTTACAATTCTATGCGGAGGTTTGCTATTTTATTCAGCTTATTCAGCGTCCTTATTTTCCTTCTTGGATTTCTTTGACTTCTTCTCGTCAGCGTCGTCATCCTTGAGCTTGCCAGCAGAGAGAGCAGCCTTCTTCTCAGCCTGTGCAGCCTTGATTCTCTCGTTAGCTGTTGTGTTCTCAGAAACTGCCCAGAGCTTGATTCTCATCTTATTCTTCTCGCCGCCTGTTTCGATTACGACATTATCGTCGCCCTTGCGGACTACGAGTCCCACGATTCCACCGATGGTAACGATCTCATCACCGATCTGGATGTTGGACTGCATTGCCTTTGTTTCCTTTTCCTTCTTCTTCTGAGGACGGATCATGAGGAAATACATCAGCACGAAAATGAGAATGAGCGGAATGAACATTGACAGGAGGCTTCCGCCGCCGCCAGCGTTTCCTGAACCTGAGCCGCCTTCAGCGAATGCTGTTACTGTTGAAAGTGCAAATGCCGGAACTGCCGCAGCAGCCGGAACGAGTGCTTTAAACAAATTTTTCATCTTCTTTATCTCCATTCTGCCGCTTTATGCGGCTGCAAAAATACAAATAATATTATACCATATTACCGGAGATTTTTCAAGTACTTTTTGCCGATTTCACGTAAGATTCACAAAATTCTGATAGCTGACCTATTACAAAGCAGCCTTTGCTCAGCTAGGTAGGACTTTTGCAGCAGCGGAGGATTATTCCTCCACCGCTTCGACGAGTGTTATTTCACTGAAATATCCAAGCACTTCCTCCTGTGTCGTGCGCATACTTCCAACTGAGAGATATCCGGTGCATCGTGGCTTCAGCAGATATGACAAGCTATAGTCGTGGTAGACCTCATTCGTCTCAGGATCCACATTGTATGGAGAAGTCACCAGATATACATCATACTCCACTCCGCCCATTTCTGCGGTTGTGAGGATGTTATCAGTTCCTGAAAAAGATTTGATTTTCTCTTCTAAAGTTTCTGCATAGGTATCATACCTGACTGAATAGCATAATATCTGCTCAGTCGCTGTTTCCCTGATGTAATACTCATGATAACTATCGGTATTAGATATGATCTGAATTAGCGAATACTTTTCCTCGTTAAATTCTGGGACATATATATTCCAGCCTTTTTCTTTGAGATTCAGCACAAAATCTGAGGAAAGGAAGATATCCATTGAATCATATTCAATCGATGTATCAACATTCTCGATTGCTTCCGGCAGTGTTTTTTCCTGAGTTTCTTCAATTGTCTGACCCTGTGTTGTTGTCTCTTTCCCCGTATCCGACGAGCCGTCAGTTCCGCAGGCTGTTAAAAATGTAGTGGTGATTAGTAAAATTGCTGTCAGTTTTTTCATGGTGATTCCTCCTCGGTTCGACAGGATTTATAAAGCAGCGGAGGATTATTCCTCCGCCACAAGCTCGAAGTCGTCAAAGTAGGAGAGGATTTCGTCGGAGGACGCGTTATTGCCTGCGTAGATAGAAACCACATAGTTCTCAAATGGCAGATACACTAATCCATAGTCCTCCTCTTCCATGAACGATGGAGTTACAAGATATACCTCGTAAGTGCCGATATTATTCGTTGCCGTTGTAAGGATATTTCTGTCTCCGTCGAAAATCGACATAAGTTCATTCATATTACCCATTGTCTTGTCATAATTGACTGTATAGTCAACCATAAGCTGAGTTTCATTATCAAAGAGCTGATACTCATAAAATAATGCATCAGTAACAATCTGTACTAAATCATAACGCTCTGAGTCATACATAATATCATATACGTTTATATTCTGTTTCTTCAAATTATCATAGAACGTTGAATTATTAAATTCTTCTACAGAAGTATATGCCTTCACGTCATTTTCAAGATAGCAATTGATTTCAACTGTTGTTGACTCAACCTCTGATACCGATTCATTTTTAGATTCTGTACTTCCGCATCCGCAAAGGAATGCCGTTGTAAGTAATAGAGCTGTCAATCTTTTCATGGTAGTTCCTCCTTTATTATATTAACTGTAATATTCATTGGAATTTTGTAACATTTTTACACGGCACGCTGAACAAATAATAAGATTGTTTCGCACATAATCTGTATACATACCTGAACCATATATACAGCTTGAACTGCCTTCTGAAGTTGTGTAATGATCTACTGCTCCGAATTCATGACCTATTTCATGAGCTACAACAGTCGCTAAGTAAGAACTGTTATACAATTTCCTACCTGTCGGATCTGGTTCTTCAATATAATCTCGATCTTGTACTATAACAAATCCGTCACTTTGATATAAACCATGTATATCATCACTGTGCTTAGTCGTAGTCTGATGACATAACTGTGATGCCGTTATATGCATCTGTAGCATCTGTTCAGTCTGAGTAACAAATGGATATATCCCATCTTTAACGACATCACAATTGTTACAATGAAAAGGACCGTTATTTGAACAATAATAGTTTTGCGAGACGTGCTGACACATAGAGTTATATGGTTTTTCAACACTATATCTGCACTCATCAACAGAAGATCTTAAAACATGATAAGTAGGTTTAGTAAAATTAAGATTAATTGAAAAATACAGTTCATATTTTTCCGCTACTAAGTTAGCCATCTCTTCAAAGCGTGTAGTAAATGCAGTAGGTACACCATAGATTGTTGTTTCACTTGTTCCAAATGTAGTAACAATATTCAATTGTCTTGCAGCTTTGCCATTTGAAACTGGCAAACACAACAGCATACACAGAGACATTACTAAAGATACAATTCGTTTTTTCATGACCATAACCTCCAATAAATAATTATTACAACGGTAGCGCTACACCTTGTAACTACATAATACCATAACTTACCATGAAAGTCAATATACAACATACACAATAAAGGCGAAGTATTTTTGTCTGCATAAACAAAAAACCGCCCCATAAGGGACGGTTAATTTGTATAAATCTGCGATTAAACGAGCTTGATGATAGCCATCTCAGCAGCGTCGCCACGACGAGGACCGATCTTTACGATCTGTGTATATCCGCCGTTTCTGTCAGCATACTTAGGTGAAATTTCATCGAAAAGCTTCTTAGCAACGTCTTCCTTAGTAACGTAAGCCATTACCTGACGCTTGGAGTGCAGATCATTATTTTTACCGATAGTAATCATTTTTTCTGCTACTGCACGTACTTCCTTAGCTCTTGTAACGGTTGTTTCGATCTGACCGTTCTCGAGAAGGAAAGTTACCATGCCTCTGAGCATTGCTTTTCTATGGTCAGTTGTTCTGCCCAGCTTTCTTGTACCCGGCATGTAATTCACTCCTTTTCATATCGGTGCATTGCACCTGTTATGTTTTCGGTTTATTATTCCTCTTCGGATGAAAGGTCAAAGCCCAGTGACTGGAGCTTTTCCTTTACCTCGTCAAAGGATTTCTTTCCAAGGTTTCTAACCTTCATCATTTCTTCCTCAGACTTGTTGATCAAGTCGTCTACAGTATTAATTCCGGCACGCTTGAGACAATTGAATGAACGTACCGATAAGTCAAGATCCTCAATGGTCATCTCAAGGATTTTTTCCTTGCCCTTTTCGTCCTTTTCGACGAGGACCTCAGCCAGTCCTGCCTCTTCTGAGAGGTCGATGAACAGCTTAAGATGCTCGTTGAGGAGATTGGCTGCCTGTGACAGTGCTTCCTTTGCTGAGATCGTTCCATCTGTCCAGACCTCAAGTGTAAGCTTGTCATAATCGGTAACCTGACCGAGTCGAGTATCCTCGACTGTGTAGTTTACCTTTAATACAGGTGTATAGATGCTGTCGACTGCTATTACATCAACAGGAAGGTTTGTCTGCTTCTTATTGCGCTCAGCAGATACATATCCTCTTCCTCTGTCTATTGTAATTTCCATGTAAAGCTTTGCGTCCTTGCCCAGTGTTGCTATATGCATTCCCGGATCAAGAATATTTACCTCAGAGTCGGTTTTTATATCGCCGGCTGTTACTTCACATTCGCCCTCTGCCTCTATATATACTGTTTTCGGATCCTCTCCGTAGAGCTTGGCAGTCAAACCCTTAATGCTCAGGATGATTTCTGTTACATCCTCTTTTACGCCCGGAATGGTTGACAACTCATGATGTACTGTTCCATCCTTGCCCTGAAGCTTTACTGATGTTACAGCCACACCCGGAAGTGAGGAGAGCAGCACTCGTCTGAGGCTGTTGCCGAGAGTAATTCCGTACCCGCGCTCCAACGGTGCTAAAACGAATTTACCGTATTTGCCGTCGCTCTTAAGCTCGACAATCTCGATATCCGGCTTATTTATTTTTTCAAGCATAAAAACCCTCCTATTTCGCAATAACTGTTATTTTTGAGTGCCAGTTCAAGCAATATTATTACTTGGAGTACAGCTCGACGATGAGGTGTGTTGCTGCCTCGTAATCAATATCCTCTGCTGAAGGCATACGTGATACTGTAGCTGAGAAGTCGTCCTTCTTTGCATCAAGCCAAACAGGTACTACTCTGTCTGCTGTTGCCTCTACTGTGGACTTGAACTTGTCAGATGTTCTATCCTTCTCACGAAGAGCGATTACATCGCCAACCTTTACTCTGTAGGAAGGAATGTTTACCTTCTTGCCGTTTACAGTGTAGTGGCTGTGAACAACAAGCTGTCTTGCTTCTCTTCTTGTAAGTGCAAGACCCATTCTGTAAACTACGCTGTCGAGTCTTGACTCGAGAACTGTGATAAGGTTATCACCTGTCTTACCCTCCATCTTTGAAGCGATTTCAAAGTAGTGGTAGAACTGCTTCTCGAGAACGCCATAGATGAACTTCAGCTTCTGCTTTTCCTTGAGCTGAAGACCGTATTCAGAAATCTTCTTTCTGTTGTTTGCATTCTTGAATCTGATAGATTCCTTCTTGGATACACCAAGTACTGCAGGGCTGATACCTAAGTATCTGCATCTCTTAAGAATAGGTTCCTTCTGTACTGCCATTTTTGATTACACCTCCTGTGAAATTAGACACGACGTCTCTTAGGCGGACGGCAACCATTGTGAGGAATCGGTGTAACGTCCTTGATCATCTTTACCTCAAGACCTACTGTCTGAAGTGCTCTGATTGCAGCCTCACGGCCTGATCCCGGTCCCTTTACGTATACTTCAACGTTCTTCAGACCGTGCTCCATTGCAGCCTTTGCTGCTACCTCTGCTGCTGTCTGTGCTGCGAAAGGTGTAGACTTTCTTGAGCCTCTGAAGCCAAGTCCGCCTGCACTTGCCCATGAAATTGCATTTCCCTGAGTGTCTGTGATCGTTACAATTGTGTTATTGAAAGTGGACTGAATATGAACTGCGCCGCTTTCGATGTTTTTACGTTCTCTACGTCTTCTGATAGTAGTAACCTTTTTACCCTTCTGCTGTGCCAAAGCTCATAACCTCCTTACTTCTTCTTGTTAGCGATTGTCTTTACAGGACCCTTACGAGTTCTTGCGTTTGTCTTTGTTCTCTGTCCTCTTACAGGCAGACCCTTACGGTGACGTACGCCTCTGTAGCAGCCAATCTCTACGAGTCTCTTGATGTTAAGAGCAACTTCACGGCGAAGATCACCCTCAACTGTATAATTTGCATCGATATAGTCACGAAGCTTAGCTACATCCTCCTCAGCGAGATCCTTTACTCTTACGTCAGGATTTACGCCTGTGTTTGCGAGGATTGTTGTTGCAGTCTGACGACCGATTCCGTAGATATAAGTAAGACCAATCTCGATTCTCTTATTCTTGGGAAGGTCAACACCAGCTATTCTTGCCATATTGTTTCTTGCACCTCCATTAATGCGTCCGGATTAGCCCTGACGCTGTTTATGCTTTGGATTTTCGCAGATTACCATGATTCTGCCTTTACGTTTAATAACCTTGCACTTTTCGCAAATAGGTTTAACTGAAGGTCTGACTTTCATTGAAAATACCTCCTTTAGCGGATAGCGAGCTTTTCGCTCTTATTTATTACTTAACACGCCATGTGATTCTGCCCTTGGACAGATCATACGGTGACATTTCAAGCTTTACCTTGTCACCCGGCACGATTCTGATATAGTTCATTCTGAGCTTTCCGGATACGTGAGAAAGTACCTCGTGTCCGTTCTCAAGCTGAACCTTGAACATTGCGTTCGGGAGAGCGTCCGTTACGGTTCCCTCTACCTCGATTACATCTTCCTTTGACACCTTACATAACCTCCTTTACTCAGCTGCCGAGATCGCCCTCAGCTGCGTTCTGAGTTTTTTATCAGTTATATCGTTTAAATCAATCACGCTGTTTGTAAGACTTACGTGCTTCACATTCTTGCGCTTCGGTGAAGCGAGCCTTCGGCTCTTTCCGTCGGCTATGAAGCAGTATCCCTCCTGCACATCAACTACGGCAAAATATCCGCCGCCGTCTCTTCCTGCGCAAGCTCTTACAACTGAGCCTTTTTGTACCTTCACAATCATCCCTCCGTCAGGGCTGTGTCATTATGACGGGACCGTCAGGAGTTATTGCGATTGTATGCTCAAAATGAGCTGATAGTGAACCACTTACCGTCTTGACGGTCCAACCGTCCTTGAGAACTTTTACATCGTCTCCTCTGACATTGATCATCGGTTCGATGCAGATGGTCATACCTGCCGTGAGCCTCGGGCCATGTCCAGCCCTGCCCCAGTTCGGTACCTCCGGTGATTCATGAAGCTCTCTGCCGATTCCGTGGCCGCAGTAATTTCTTACGATTCCGTAGCCTCGTGAGGCACAATACTCCTCAACAGCATGAGAAACATCTCCGAGTCTGGCGCCAACCTGAGCTTTGGCGATGCCTTCATAAAGGCTTGCCTTTGTAACCTCAAGCAATGCTTTTGCTTCATCGGAAATCTCTCCGCAGGGGAAGGTTGCGCACGTATCGCCATGGAAGCCGTTATAAAATGCTCCGACATCTACGCTTACGATGTCTCCCTCGCAGATTTTCCTGTTGGCCTTTGGTATTCCGTGGATTACCTCATCATTTATCGAGATGCAGGCACTCGCCGGAAAGCCTCCGTAACCTTTAAATGAGGGCTTTGCTCCGCAGCCGACGATATAATCGTGTACGATCTTGTCAAGCTCCAGAGTTGTCATTCCTGCCCTTATTGATTCTCCCGCAAGCTTCAGCGCTCCGCCGGCGATTTTTCCGGCTTCACGCATTTTAGCTAGATCGGTTTTAGATTTTATGCTAATCATACAGCTTACGCCTTTACAGCTGCAAGTGTCAGCTTGGAAGTATCAGCTACCTCTTCCTGACCTTCAACTGTAACAAGCTTGCCCTGCTTACCGTAGTAATCCTTCAGGGGAGCTGTCTTTTCGTGATAAACTGCGAGACGCTCGAGAACTGTCTCGGGCTGGTCGTCCTTACGGATAACTGTATTGCCGCCGCACTTATCACAAGTGCCCTCTACCTTAGAAGGCTTATACTCAACGTGGTATGAAGCTCCGCAGCCCTCGCAGACACGTCTGCCGGAGACTCTCTGCTTGATTGTCTCATCGGGAACTGCGATCTCGATTACCTTGTCGATCTTGATGTTCATAGCGTCAAGAGCCTCTGCCTGAGGAACTGTTCTCGGGAAACCGTCGAGGATAAAGCCGTTCTGGCAGTCGTCCTCAGCGATTCTCTCCTTGAGGATACCGATCACGATATCATCAGAAACGAGAGCGCCTGCATCCATAGCAGCCTTAGCCTTGAGACCGTACTCAGTACCGTTCTTAGCTGCCTCACGAAGAATGTTGCCTGTTGAAATCTGGGGAATATTGAGAGCCTCAGAAACTACCTCAGCCTGTGTTCCCTTTCCTGCGCCGGGAGCGCCTAAAAAGATAAGATTCATATAAGCATCCTCCTATTACTGTAAGAAGCCCTTATGATGACGCATCATAAGCTGTGATTCGAGTGTACGTGTTGTTTCGAGAGCAACACTTACTGCGATAAGAAGTGTAGTACCGCCCATTGAGAGTGATGCAAGGTTATCGTCCGCCATTGAGATGAAGATCGGGATGATTGCGATGATTCCGAGGAATACCGCACCAACGAGAGTGATCTTTGAGAGAACTCTCTGGATGTAATCCGATGTAGGCTTTCCGGGTCTGATACCAGGAATACCGCCGTTGCTCTGACGGAGATTATTGGCAATTTCAATGGGATTATACTGAATTGAAACATAGAAGTAGTTGAACGCAACGATCAAGATAAAGTAGATGATCGCATACGGAACTCCTCTTGTGCTGAAGAACTCGCAGAACGCCTTATAGAAGCCTGACGAATTCTCATCTACAGGATTGAAAAGCTGAATTGTAGCCGGAAGCGACATAAATGACATCGCAAAGATGATAGGCATAACGCCGCTCATGCAGATCTTGATCGGAATATGAGTCTTCTGACCGCCATACTGCTTTCTGCCGACAACTCGCTTAGCATACTGGATCGGGATTCTTCTTTCGGATTCGTTCATGAAAACGATGAAAGCGAACTCGAAGATGATGAATGCTACGTAGCCGATTGTTACGAAAAGGTACGGGCTGGGTGAGTCCATTGTAAGACCCACGAGGTGTCCGAGGTCAACGGGGAATCTTGCTGCGATACCTGCGAAGAGTACCATTGAGATTCCGTTGCCGATTCCCTTGTCGCTGATTCTGTTGCCAAGCCAGACAACAAGCTGTGAACCTGCTACAAAGCAAGCGATAATTA
>JBGVIW010000136.1:0-7243 GCA_045128995.1 Ruminococcus sp. | reverse complement strand
GCCCCTGTAACCCTCGCTCCGCTTTTTGAGAAAAAGCGGTGTCCCAAAACTTTTGCATTAGTTTATCCAAACCGCAAAAAACAAGGCGGTTAAAACTAACCGCCCTGAATCTGAAATTATTCAATTATCTCTTTTTCTTCTTTTTCTTATTGCCCTTCTTCGGGGTTGTGTTATTCTGACTGTTTGCCGCAGGCTGGCTGTTCTGTGCAGCCTTCTGTGCATCGGTCAGCTCCTCAGATGCGTTTTCCTCAGTCTTGCCCGAGGGTGCACCCTTTGACTTGATTATCGCTGCTTTTTTCTTCTGAGCAGCAGTCTCAGGTGTTTCGATCGGAGGAAGTCCCTGTGCAGCTCTTTCCTTGTTGAGCTTAGCGTTCTTACGCTCTCTTGCTGCTGCAAGAAGCACCTTGTTGTTCTTTCTGTCATAGAGATAGAACATCACGATCGCTCCGATTCCGAGGATGAGAAGCACCACGCCGACTGTAAATCCGGGCGGTGTATACTTCAGTGTGACAGTATGTGTTCCCGGAGTGAGCGGGATTCCGATGAATGCCTTGATAAGCTCGACATACTCGACCTCTTCGCCGTCGACCTCAACAGTCCAGCCCGGCTCGCTCGGGATAGATGTAAACATCATCTGTCCTTCTGCTGCGGTGATCTTTCCTTCGATGTATCTGTTGCTGTACTCAGTGATCTCCCACTGGCTTGTCTTGAGCTTATCGATATCCTCCTGGAACAGCTCGTCGTTGAACTCATAAACGAAGAAGTCTTTGACGATAGTATACTCCTCTGTATCGGGATTTACGGAATTAAGGCGGATAGTCATACGGATCTCAAGCTCTGTGCCTGCCGGATATGAACCGAGTCGGAGTGAGCTGTAGTCATGGTTCTCGTAGTATGCATTTGAACCAAGCTGCTCATGGTTGATGAACTCGCCGTGCTCATTCTTTTCAGACGAGATCCAGAGGTTTACAGCCTTCTCGTTGTATGTCTTGAAGTACATATAGACCTCGTTGTCGGTCTGAGTAGTAACATGGACATTTACGAGCGGATTTGTAGCGTCGGGATTTGCAGTAAAGAGTCTCTGCTCGCCGTAGGGCGACTCATAGCACTCGCTGAGAACGATGCTCTCGGGGAGTCTTGTATAGTACTCTCTGAAGCCGTCGATATTGATGATCTCGCCCTGAGTTGCAGTTGCAGGGATAGTTGAGAACTGAGTATTTCCGGAGAGAGTGCTCATGAAGATATTCTGGCTGTTGAAGGGGTTGTCATTTCCGAGGTGTCCGAGCTTTGTGATATCCTCGCTTACCATATAGCCGACAGCGAGAGCGTTGGGGTTCTCGTAGACTGTGAAGGTAGACGGGTTGCCGGAGTTATTGATATAGTCCTCGGTGAAGATCTCGTTATATGTATTATTGAGGATAGACTTATTATTAGTCTGTCTCGGATCATGGACAACGTACTTGATACCGAGGAGTGAGTCAGCAAGAGTTGAGTTTCCGTCGTATCTTGTAACGTAGCTTCTCATTGAGTAGCCCATTGTCTCGATGAAGTTGATGATCTGGGAGTTCATTACTGAGCTTGAGTGAGAGATTCCCTTAAGACCGTATGCGAGGTTATCGTTTACGGTACGGAAGAAGGTTTTCTCGGAGCGGTAGAGTCCGTCATCACGAGCCTCGATGGAGTCTGTCACGTCACGTCCAGCCTGAATGATGTTATAATATGTATCACGGTTGGAGAACGCAACCTCCTTGTCGACCTTCTTGAAGGTATCGTAGGCGTTATAGCCTGCCTCAAAGCAGATCACTCCTGCCATTGCAAGGGTGAGAAGGCGTCTGTTCTTTACTGACTTTGAGTTGCTGTAGAGCCAGATCATAGTCAGGTAGAATGCTGCAAGCAGCAGTCCGAATGCGAGTGTTCCAAGCCAAAGCTCAGTATATTCCTCTCCGCTGAAGCGTTCGGTTGTAGTATACGGTGCGCCGGCAACGTACTTATATCTTGACTGATCGTAGCCGAAGGTATCCATGAGCGCCTCGAAGATGAACACGAGAACAGCGATTCCGCCGAATGTTCCGCCGACCTGCTTTATTGAGAGCTTATAGCCGTCGAGGTTTGCAAATACGCTTGCCGCCATCGATACGAGTACAAACGCAACGAGGAATGAATATCTGTAGGGAAGCCAGTTAGGAGTCTGTCCACCGTGCCAGAGCATATCGATAGGTCTGATGTACATACTTCCAAGCAGGCAGAGAAGAAGGAGTGAATATCCGATCTTCTGGTTTCTCTTGATCTTCTTGTTGAGGAAGAAGAGCGGCAGAAGCACGAGTGAGATCACTCCGCAGTAGATCTCCGGCTTACCGTGCATATTTACTGAATAGTACTGGTTCGGCAGGAGTGTCGGTACAAGCTCGATGGGTGAGAACTGTGTAGCGAAGCTGTAGTCCGGCTGTGAGAACTCAAACTTACCGAGCGAGAGCGCACTGTATACCGGCAGGATCATGATCGCACTGCACATGAGTACGACAGCCGTAGCAAGTATCATCCTTCCGATGACCTTCATGTATTCATAGGAATCCCTGAATCTTCTCTCTGTTCCGAAGAAGAGGTAGAATACAAAATAGAGTGCCACGAAGATCGCAACCATGAAGCCGATATAGAAGTTAGCGACGAACATTATTGCGAGGGGAATGATGTAATCGATCTTTCTTCCGTCGTCGATGAGTCTTTCAACACCGAGGATTATGAGCGGAAGGAATACCACGCCGTCGATCCACATCGGGTCGATGAGCTGGATAACAGCGTAGCCCATCATTGCGTAGGCAGTTGAGAAAAGAAGCGACTGAAGCGGTTTTACGCCTTTTGATTTCTGCGCATAGATGCAGAAGGTCACTCCGGCAGCTCCGAGCTTGCACAGCTGCATTATCATGATGCTCTCGAGGATCATGGTTCTCGGAAGGAGCATTACGATAAGAGTAAACGGGCTGGCGAGATAGTATCCTATTACGCCGACGAATTCTCCGGAGAGGAATCGTCCCCAGCTGTAGAAGATGCTCTCATCGCCCCAGAAGCAGTCTCTGAGGTATTCAAAGTAATAGATGTACTGACCGTTAAGGTCGAGGGCGAGAACAGAACGCTCGCCGAATGGGAAGATGCCGAACACGGCATAGGCGATCAGCGTAAGTATCGCAGGAATAAAGAATGCGGCAATATAGACCCAGCGGTTGGTTTTTTTACCAAGTCGCTCGCCCAAAGCGTCCGCAGCAGTGATCCCGGGCTTAACGCTTACGGCTTTTGATTTAGCCAATTTGTTGTTCCTCCTTTGCGTAGCAGACAGCATCTTTTTCCCCGTACAGCGTATCTACAGAGAGCGATACTATCCTATTATAATATTAATATTCTGATTATATCACACATTTCCTACAATTGCAAGTCCTTTGAGGAATTTTAAAGGTTTGGGATCAGTAATCGCACTATTGACTTCGGTCATCCGGATCGCAAGGCTTATCCCGTTGTCAAAATGCCGCCAATCTACAAAAACATGACGGCTAATTAGTTGAAAATGACGAAAATGTATAAAACGCTTGACAAAGTGGTACAATAGTGATAAATTATAGTTAGCACTCAAAGGGTGAGAGTGCTAATCCTACGAAAGGATGTGTTACGGTGGACAACCGAAAGCTTAAAATTCTCGCTGCGGTCGTTGATGAGTACCTGCGCACCGGTGAGCCGGTCGGCTCTAAGGCTGTCGCTAAGCTCGCTGATATCAATGTCTCCGCCGCAACGATCAGAAACGATATGGCTGCCCTCGAGCAGCTGGGCTACCTAGAACAGCCCCATACATCCGCCGGAAGAATCCCTACTTTTCTCGGTTACAGGATCTATATCGATGAGCTTATGACCCTTCCGGAGCTTTCCGACGACGAGAAATCACGGCTGGATGAAATGCTCGGCGACGAGAAAACTCTCACCGAGGAGCTTCTCGTTCAGAATGCTGCAACAGCCCTTGCGGAGCTTACTCAGTGCGCTGCCGTCGTTACTAACTCCGCCCCAAGATTTTCCGTTATCTCAAAGGTCGAGGTAATACCTACCGGTAAAAGACTCTATGTCATACTCCTCATCACTTCAAGCGGAAATATCAAAAACAAGGCGTGCAGACTCGAATTCGATCTTTCACATGAACAGCTCGAGTTCTTTACACATTATATACAGGAAAACCTCAGCGGCGTTTCTGTCGAGTCGCTTTCTGACGAAATGTTCGACAAAATGGTTGCCGCTATGAGCGCCTATATGGTCACGCTCTCACCCCTCGTCAGAGGACTGTGCGAGCTTTCTGCCGACCTCAGAAATCAGGAGGTCACCATGAGCGGCGAGGATAAGCTCTTCTCCTGCGGAGATTTCGACAAGATGGAGGTCGTACGCTTTATCGAACATAAAAATGAGCTTACCGTTATGCTCGATGAGACCTTCAGCGGAATTCAGGTCAAGTTTGGCTCCGAAAACGATAGCTTCGTTATCGGAAACTCCAGCATGATCGTCTCAAAATACCGCAAAGGTGCACGAGATGCCGGCTCACTCGGCGTTATCGGCCCGATGAGGGTTAATTATAAGAAAATTATCCCCTATATCGAATACCTTACACAAAAAATTTCTTCTCTGATCTCAGAGGAGGATGAATATATAACAAGCCTGCCCGAGCCTTCGGACGAGGGCCGACTATGACGCAGAAAGGAGATGCTGCAATGAAGAATGATGAAAATATTGAGCTTCAGCAGGAGAATGAGACAGAAACTTCCGATACGGAATGTACTGCTGCTGAGTGCGATGAAGCTGCTGCTGATGAAAATGACGCAGTGAGCGAGTATAATGACTCTGCTGCACAGTTCGCTGAGCTTGAGGAATCACTCGCTGAGGCTAATGAAAAATATGTCCGGCTCTTCGCTGAGTACGATAACTACCGCAAGAGAACGGCTAAGGAAAAACTCGAGACTTACTCAAATGCTTCCGCTAAGTGTATCGAAAACCTGCTGCCCGTTGTTGACAGCTTTGAACGCTCACTTGAATCGGAATGCTCCGACGAGAACTTCAAAAACGGCATGAGAATGATCTTCAATCAGCTCATGGATATCCTCGGAAAGATGAATGTCACCGAGGTTGAATCCCTCGGCAAGGAGTTTGATCCTAACGTACACAACGCAATCAGCCAGCAGGCTGATACAGACTATGCTTCCGGCTATGTCTGCGCTGTCTACCAGAAGGGCTGGAAAATGGGCGATAAGCTCATCCGTCCCGCTATGGTCGCTGTCGCACAGTAAATACAGAAAACTAAATTAACATACTATTATTGATTATTCAGGAGGTAATCACTATGGGAAAAATTATTGGTATTGACCTTGGTACAACTAACTCATGCGTAGCAGTTATGGAGGGCGGCAGCGCCGTTGTTATCCCTAACTCAGAGGGCGCAAGAACTACTCCGTCTGTTGTCGCTTTCACAAACAGCGGCGAGAGACTCGTGGGTCAGGTTGCTAAGAGACAGGCTATCACTAACCACGACAGAACTATCTCTTCTATCAAGAGACACATGGGTTCTGACTATAAAGTAAGCATCGACGGAAAGAACTATACTCCTCAGGAGATCTCTGCTATGATTCTCCAGAAGCTCAAGGCTGACGCTGAGGCTTATCTCGGTGAGCCTGTAACTGAGGCTGTTATCACTGTTCCGGCTTACTTCACAGACTCCCAGAGACAGGCTACTAAGGATGCCGGTCAGATCGCTGGTCTTACTGTAAAGAGAATCATCAACGAGCCTACTGCTGCTGCACTTTCCTACGGCATCGACAAGGAAGAAGAGCAGGTAGTTATGGTTTATGACCTCGGCGGCGGTACATTCGACGTTTCCATCATCGAGATGGGCGAGGATGTTCAGCAGGTTCTCGCTACTGCTGGTAACAACCACCTCGGCGGCGATGACTTCGACCAGAGAATCATCGACTGGATCGTTAATGAGTTCAAGAAGGCTGAGGGTATCGACCTCTCAACTGATAAGATGGCTGCTCAGCGTCTCAAGGACGCTGCTGAGAAGGCTAAGATCGAGCTTTCTTCAACAACTACTTCAAATATCAATATCCCGTTCATCACTGTTGATGCTACAGGCGTTCCGAAGCACCTCGACCTCACTCTCACTCAGGCTAAGTTCAATGAGCTTACTGCTGACCTCGTAGAGGCTACTATGGGACCCGTTAGACAGGCTCTCGATGACAGCGGACTCGCTATCTCAGAGATCAACAAGGTTCTCATGGTCGGCGGTTCTTCAAGAATCCCTGCTGTTCAGGAAGCTGTTAAGAAGCTCATCGGCAAGGAGCCTTTCAAGGGCATCAACCCTGACGAGTGCGTAGCTCTCGGTGCTGCATATCAGGGCGGCGTTCTCGGCGGCGACGTTAAGAACGGTCTCCTCCTCCTCGACGTAACTCCCCTTTCTCTCGGTATCGAGACTGCCGGCGGAGTTTGCACTAAGATGATCGAGAGAAACTCTACTATCCCGACTAAGAAGTCACAGATCTTCTCAACATACGCTGACAACCAGCCGGCTGTTGATATCAACGTTCTTCAGGGTGAGCGTGAGTTCGCTCGTGACAATAAGCAGCTCGGTACTTTCCGTCTCGACGGTATCGCTCCCGCTCCGAGAGGTATCCCCCAGATCGAGGTAACTTTCGATATCGACCAGAATGGTATCGTTCACGTTTCTGCTAAGGATCTCGGTACTGGCAAGGAGCAGAATATCTCCATCACAGCTTCTACAAATATGTCCAAGGAGGATATCGATAAGGCTGTTAAGGAGGCTGAGCAGTACGCTGAGGAAGATAAGAAGCGCCGTGAACAGGTTGATACTAAGAATGAGGCTGAAAACCTCGTGTTCCAGTGCGAGAAGGCTCTCGGCGAGATCGGCGATAAGATCTCCGCTGACGAAAAGGCTGCTATCGAGGCTAAGTGCGCTGACGTAAAGGCTGCTGTTGCTGCTGATAACTTCGACGAGATCAAGGCTAAGAAGGATGACCTCCAGAAGGCATTCTATGACCTCTCAGCTAAGCTCTACCAGCAGGCTAACCCCAACGGTGAGGGCATCGATCCTTCACAGTTCGCTAACATGGGCGGTCAGGGTGCTGATACTGCTGCCGACGACGGCGTTGTTGACGCTGACTTCACTGAGGCTGACTAATCATCATCACATAAAGGCACTAGGCGAACA
>JBGVIW010000135.1:0-2899 GCA_045128995.1 Ruminococcus sp. | reverse complement strand
GATGCTTTATCATGTACCACTGTACTCCATTTTCTGAGCGATACTTCTCCCCTTCTGAGCATACAAGAAGCGAGCTTACTGAGCTTTATGATATACTTATCATGGAATCAAATGCTCTTGCAGAAATAGTTGAACGTGACGAAAACGGAGCTTTCATACTGACCTGTGATGTGATAAGCGAAGCTAAGACTGCAATGAAAAATGCTGCGGAGGATTATCCTCAGCTTGAGGGATACTACCCTGATGCCAAGCCGATCAATTCGTCTTATTTTATGAGTCAGGCTGGGCTTCTCGGTATCTATTTCCCTTTCACACTTGAGGCAAACTATAATAACGATATGTACAAGGTCAATCTCCCGAACACCCTCTGTCATGAGTATGCCCACCTCAAAGGCATTATCCAGGAGGACGAGGCTGGCTTCATAGCATTCATTGCCGCAACCGGAAGCGATGATCCGGAATTCCGATACAGCGGCTATCTGAATGCTCTCGAATATGTACATAATGAGATCTACAAAAATGAAATAACCGAGGCTTATTATCTTACAGATAATATTTCATCTGATGTAAAAACTGATTGGTTTACTTTCATGCCCGAAAACTACTGGGAGGAAAATGAGGACAAAGAGATTATCTCTACCGAAACCGTCGATGCTGTTTCTGATATCGCCACTAACACCACTCTGAAAATCAATGGCGTTGAGGACGGTATAGAAAGCTACAGCCGTATCGTAAACCTCCTCCTCGACTACTATTTCACTGATAATGCTGATCATTAAATAATATAAGCCGGCAGAATATTCTGCCGGCTTTTTTTATATCCGTTAATCTCTCAATATTGAATGCGAGTGTATATAAAACTCTTCTTGACTGGGCTGCCAAGCTTTTTCTTTCGGCGGAAAAAGTGCGTCGAATTTTTCAACTGCATCTGCATCGCCGCAAGGCTCATCGGCATTATTTGGATAGTAATACCATTTTCTGCCCTCAAGAGCTTCTTCCTTCAGCACCTTTACAAGCAGTGCCGCAGGAAAAACATCGCCTTCAAAGCAGACATTATATTTCTTGCAGCTTTTATAACCACGAGCGACGTAATTATCGGGGTTGCCGAAGTTCAGAATCACATCATATCCAAGCTCGATTGCCCTCTTGAATGTATATTCCAAAAGAGCCTTTCCATACCCCTGTCTCTGATAATCGGGATGTACACAAAGCGGCCCCATCGTAAGGACGACTTTTTCTACACCTTCTTCAGAAACAAGTTTTGACTCAGAATACATAATACTGCCGATTATTTTCCCATCAGATTCAATTACATGGTCAAGCTCGGGAACAAACGCCTTATGCTTTCTCAATACGTGGATAAAGTAATGCTCATCGCATCCGGGAAAGCTTAAATTCCAGAATGCCTCTCGGGCAAGATTTTCTACCTCGCAATAATCATTTTCGTTTTCCAAACGGATAATATAGTCTTTTTTATTCATTATTTTTCCTCCTGAAACAGCTGACAAAGCACGGGAGGTTTGTGTGAGAATAGTATTCGCAAACCTCCCGTTTACGCTACTATCTCAGGTCGGTTATTTTTCTTCAAACAACGCTCTCCTTAGAATATGTTTAATATACGTAAGTTGATGCAGCCAACAATACTCAATAATAATACCACAAAATCACACCGTTGTCAACGTTGGATGACTGCAATCACCCTTATCGCTGTAGGATCGGCAATGATATCAGCAATCCTATCTTAGCAACCAGCAAGCAGCATAAAAATCTGCGCAAAAAATCTGATCACAGGCTTAATTTAAAGATACGCTTTGAATGAATCGGATAAAGGCACTCTTTCCCTCAGCATCTCTTTTGAACACTCCGGCATCCTCCAGAACCTTCAAAAAGACCTTTCCTATCTCCTGTTCCAGGATCACCCTTGCGTTTTCCTTACTGAAATCAGGGTAACGCTTCAGGATATCCTCAGCCCACTCTGCGTGAGAGCTGATTGCCGGATCGGCAGAAATATCAGCTCCGCTGAGCATCGCCTGCTCGAGGAGGACTATCTCCTGTGCAAGCCTTGCCGGCAGCACTGCCAGTCCCATGACTTCAATAAGACCTATGTTCTCCTTCTTGATATGATGCAGCGACGCATTCGGATGGAACACACCGAGAGGACGTTCTTCTGTAGTTATATTATTTCTCAGCACGAGGTCGCATTCATACAGATTACCATTTCTGCGTGCAATGGGAGTAATAGTGTTATGAGGTACTCCGTCTGTCTCAGCGAAAATCCCAGCACTTTCATCACTGTAAGCTCTCCACTTCACGAGAATCTCATTGCAGCACTCTGCAAGCTCCTCTCTGCTTTCGGACGATACACGAATCACCGACATCGGCCACTTCACGATACCCGCATTCACGGATGGATATTTGCCGAGCCTGAAGTTTGTCTCAACCGGAGCCTTTGCCATTGCAAAGGTATAGTTTCCGCCCTGAAAATGCTCATGACTGAGTATCGAGCCTCCAACGATCGGTAGATCAGCATTCGAGCCGATGAAATAATGAGGCAGAAAATCGACGATATCAAAGAGCTTTCCGAAAACTGCTGAATCTATCTTCATTGGAGTGTGATTAGTATTGAACGCTATGCAATGCTCATTATAGTAGCCGTATGGTGAATACTGAAGCTGCCACTGTTCGCCGGCTACAGTCATTGGTACCGGTCGAAGATTCTGTCTTGCAGGATGGCTTACCGTTCCGGCAAAGCCTGCGTTCTCGGGACAGAGCTGGCATTTCGGGTACTGCGAGGACTTTGCAGCTCCGGCAGCGGCAATATCTCTCGGATCCTTTTCCGGCTTGGAGCGGTTGATGGTGATGTCAAGCGTGCCGTAATCGCAGTCATACGTCCATTTCA
>JBGVIW010000134.1:0-2497 GCA_045128995.1 Ruminococcus sp. | reverse complement strand
TTATCTTTCCGCTGACGCCGACAGTTACAACTTCCTTGCCGCTGCGTCTGAGAAGGTCGATAGGTGAGACAGCCTCGATCTCCTCGAAGCCGTCAGCGAGAAAAACATAAATCATAAAAAGTCCTCCATTCCGCCATAGGGCGGTTAGTGTTCAGATAAAAGTTATTATATGCTTAGTAAGCAGGAATTCCGGATGATAAGAGAGCTTAGATTTCCTAAGCCCCTCGAGTCCGAGATCCTCCTCACGGTTTATATATTCACATCCGGCAGCAAATTCTGAAGCAAAGCAGTTATTAATACCTGCATAGATGCCATTATATGAAGTATCAGCCTTTTCGATGTGGACGCAGAAGGTATCGGAATTGAGCTGTTCGCCGATGGCGAAGGCAGCAGTTTTTCCGTCGATCCTGATGATACCGCCTTTGAGTCCGAGTTCATTGAAGTAGCTGAAATAAGTGTTTATAGCAAACTGCTCAGCGACATAGGAGAAGGAATTCGCGTCGGATTTGCTGTTATAGGTAACAGCTCCGAAAGCGATGCAGTCATCGAAATCCCTATCTGAGATTGGAGCGAAGTTATAGTCAAGCTCCCTGAAGCGAGCAAGATGGTTACGTTTTTTGTGGAATTTTTTGCCCGGCAGATTGATGAGATCAGAGGCACGGTAGATATAATCCGAGCTGTCTCTGTCGGCATCACAGGTATATTTTCCCGGGAAAAGCTCCTCGAACAGGGGAAGATGCATATCAGTGACTCCGCAAATCCTGAGCGGAACGCCGAGAGAGTCGGTGAATCTCTTCAGCTCAGCGAAAAGCTCGCTATAGGAGCCGCTTCCAGCCGGAAGTGTAAACACTGGAATACCATCCTCAGTTTTGAAAGCACAGGTTATATAAAAATCCTTGTAAAATGATATCTTTGATTCTGCAAGTCTGCGCCACGCCATATTGTTAGCGAAGCTATATTCGCATCCTCTGAAGTCAGATTTTTTCAGTGCAGCATTGATCACGTCCTTGTCTGAGATGTCGATATCCCTGAACTCGAGCATTGTAAGCCTCCTGAATCACAAATTTTTCAATTTACTGAATGTCTCACGAACCTCATTAGCCTTACCGCAGGACATTTTTCCCTCTGGGCAGGCACCAGAGCAGCAGGGAGGGCCTGCATTTCTGAAAATGTTCGGAGCAACATTATAGCAGAGTTTGAACATCTCAACAGCCATCTGTCGGATCTCCCACTGTGCACGGTTACAGCAGCGGTGTCTGAAGAAATTGAAAAGGCTGCGGACGTTCATAGTAAGAACGATCTTAGTCTCACAAGCATTAGGAAGGACGAATCTTGCGTCCTCGTTAGCCATTTTTCGGGCTTTGGAGAAAGCTTCATTATGGGGCAGTCCCTTTGCTTCGAGCGCTGCGGCATGAGCGTCTGTGAGAAGATTGGCGATTTTATTATAGCAATCAGTTACAGCGTCCATGTGCTTTTCAAACTCAGCCTTTGCCTCAGGCAGAGCCTCGATAGCAGGAGGAGTAATAAACTGAAACCCCTTTTCGCTGACATAACGCTGACTTTTCTGAGAATAGGAGGCGATCCTGTGGCGAACGAGCTGATGAGAACAGGCTCTTGAGATTCCCTCGACAGCGAAAGTGAAAGTAACGTGTTCCATAGGACTTTCGTGACCGATATCGGCAAGCATATTGACAAACCCGGCAGTTTTTTCATCTGTCAGGTTATCCATGATGTCAGCAGCTCCGGCGTCTGAATAACATAGCCTTGCAGCCGCAGCAATAAGCTTTTCGGGATTTGGAGTATGTGAAATCAGAGTAACGTTCATAGGGTGACTCCTTTCTGAGAAATATACATATAATTATACCATCTAATCAGCTTCAAGTCAAGTGATTCACACGTAAAAAAACGCCTCCGGAGCTTGCCGGAGGCGGATAAAAGCTATCAGATATTAGCAAAAGCCTGCTTGAGGTCGTCGAGGATGTCATTTACATTTTCGAGACCGACAGAGAGACGGATCATTCCGCCATTGATTCCGCAGGCAACGAGCTGCTCGTCAGTAAGCTGACGGTGAGTAGCGCTAGCAGGATGGAGAACGCAGGTACGGATATCAGCAACATGAACTTCATTTGAAGCGAGCTTGAGAGAATCCATGAATTTAACAGCAGTATCTCTTCCGCCCTTGATCACGAAGGAAATAACGCCGCTGCATCCATTGGGAAGGTATTTCTCAGCAAGTGCATGGTACTTGTTGCTTGCAAGACCTGGATAGTTGACAGATTCAACCTTATCGCAGCTCTCAAGGAATTCTGAAACGATCTTTGCATTTTCGCAGTACTGCTTCATACGGAGAGGAAGAGTCTCGAGTCCGAGGTTGAGGTAGAATGCAGACTGAGCTGCAGGATAGCAGCCAAAGTCACGCATGAGCTGCATTCTCGCCTTGATGATATAGGCAGCCTTGCCGTAAGTTTCGGTATAAACGATACCGTGGTAGCTCTCG
>JBGVIW010000133.1:0-4844 GCA_045128995.1 Ruminococcus sp. | reverse complement strand
CAATCAGCCTGTTTCAAAAAGCTTTGTTGAAAATGTGCGTGGCATCGACAGTTCATCTGTTATAAATAACCTCGTCGAAAAAGGTCTTGTAGAAGAAGCCGGAAGGCTTGATGTTCCAGGAAAACCGATTGTCTATAAAACTACTTCGGTATTTCTCAGAAGCTTTGGTCTGAATTCTTTAGCAGAGCTTCCACCGCTTCCTGGCTCAGCTGAGCAGCCTTCGCTGCTGGATGATGTTTTTGACGAAGGCGAAACTGATGTTCTCTGATGGGTGTATTATTTATGATTATTCTGAAGATACTATTATTTATACTTCTGGCTGTTTTAGGTATAATATTACTGGTGCTTCTGATGCCGCTGCAGATCGAGTTCAGCTATATCGGTGAAAAGCTAAGGTATAAGCTGAAATTTGCGTTTATCAATTTTCTCGACTCAGAGGGCGGAGGATTACTTGGAACGAAGAAAAAGTCCGGTAAAAAAAATAAGAAAGCCAGTGAAACTGAAAAACGATCAGATTCACTAAATGAAGAAAATTTGACTCAGGACGATACTAATACACTCTCTGAGCCTGAGCCAGAACCCGAACCGGTTCCAAAGGAAAATAGCGAGGAGCCTGCATCAAAAACTGAAGAACAGATGATAAGCGATAGTTCTTCCAATACTGATGCCGAAGCTTCTGAAAATTCCTCAGATGAAAAAACAGAGGAAAAACCTAAAAAAACGCTGGGTGAAAAGGTGGATATGATCCTTGGAATCTGGAGGAGCGCTAAACGACCGCTCAGAAAGATACTCAAGGGATTCCATATTAACGATATCTATATCAATTTTGTAATCGCTGACAAGGACGCTTATGACTGTGCTATTAAATATGGCAGGATAAATGCTGTAGTTTATAATTTCCTTGCATCCTTAGCACGAATTTTTACAACAAAACACAAGAGTCTTGACATCAGCTGCGATTTCACTAAGCAAAAATGCCGCTGGGATGTAAGTCTTAAGGTCAGATTCTTACCGATTACGGCAGTTATTTCAGGAGTCTGGTTCCTGGTAACATATATTTTTAGGGTGTATATACCCAATAAACGCAATATAAGAAAACAAAACAAATCTGCTCAGGCGCAGAATACTCAGCCGCAAGGCGGAATGTGAGGTATAATATGAATTCAAAACAGACTAATGTAAGCGAACTTTTAGGTATTTCAATGGAAAAACTCAGGGAAATGGCTGATATTAATTCAATAATCGGTGATCCCATAAAGCTGGATGATGGTACTACTATTCTTCCGATATCAAAGGTATCATACGGTTTTGCTTCAGGCGGCTCTGATATTCCTTCAAAATCCGATAAGGCACTCTTCGGAGGCGGTGTCGGTGCAGGTGTTTCCATCAATCCTGAAGGATTCCTTGTAATCTCAAACGGTACTGCAAAAATGGTACCAATGAGTTCTGGAAGCGATCCGATCAGCGCAGTGATGAGTTCAGTTCCTGAAGCTGTTGACAAAATTGCCGGTTTCCTAAAGAAAAAGAAAGGCAGCGATCCAGCTCAGGTTGACGATGCTACAGCTGATATTACCGTAGAATAACGTCATAATACACCTCAGATGTGCATATTCTGTAATAATTCTTGAAATCTATTATGGAGGTACGCATATGAGGAGAAAATTTTTAGGCATATTTGCAGCGGCAGCTCTGTTAATTACTTTGCTGCCGTCATTTTCAGTAAAGGCTGACGAGAAGCCTTCTGTTTCAGCTTTGGCAGCCGTTCTTATTTCAGCTGATACCGGAGAAATAGTATACTCAGAGAATTCCGAAACTAAACTTCCTATGGCAAGTACTACTAAGATAATGTCAGCTCTGATTTGTCTCGAAAGCGGCAGTTTGTATGATGAATTCACTGTCGACAGCGATGCCATAAAAGTCGAAGGCTCTTCTATGGGACTTCAGGAAGGTGATGTCGTTACTAAATATGCACTGTGCTGCGGTATGCTGCTCCCATCTGGAAACGATGCTGCTAACGCTGCTGCGGTAGAAATTGCCGGAAGTATTGATGCTTTTGCTGATATGATGAATGAGCGGGCACAGGAAATCGGAATGAGCCAAACGTATTTCGTAACACCTTCAGGTCTTGAGGGTGAGGGACATGGCTCCTCTGCTGAGGATATGGCTCTGCTGGCACGGGAAGCGCTGCGCAATCCGTTATTCGCTGAAATATGTTCATCTCAGAACATTAAAGTTTCATTCGGAAATCCGCCGTACGAGCGATGGCTCACAAATACTAACAAGCTTTTGTCAATGTATGATGGTGTTTATGGTGTCAAAACCGGATTCACTGACGAAGCTGGACGATGTCTTGTTTCGGCTTGTGAACGGGACGGAAAGCGGCTAATATGCGTTACTCTCAATGATAAAAATGATTGGAATGACCATATCGCTCTGTACGAATACGGTTTTACAAAAGTGACTTGCGAGAAAATATCACTGCCGGAATTTATAGAAGTTGACATTGTCGGATCTCAAGCAGAGAACATCAAACTCATATCAGACAGCTCAGCAGCAGATGTAACTATGCTCAGTAAGGACAAATCTGCGTTTTCTTATAAGATCATATCTCCGCCGTTTGTGTATGCACCGGTAGGTGAAGGTGAACAACTGGCAAGCCTAGTACTTACATATAAAGACAAGGAAATTTGTGAGATCCCCTTGTTTGCTGAGTTCAGCTATGACGCTGTAAATTCATCAGATAATGCTTCATCAAAAAAGGAAAATTTACTAGACAAAACAATAAATTTCTTCAGGAGAATATTCTCCTGATAAGTATAAGGAGAAAAAAGTGGAAAAAATCAGAATTCAGAAAATGATCGCAGATTCAGGTTATTGCTCTCGCCGTAAAGCGGAAGAACTTATATCCCGTGGCAGAGTCAAGCTTAATGGTCACCCTGTAAAACTTGGCGACAAGTGCGGATATAAAGATCTGATCACTGTCGATGGGGAAAGGCTTTTTATCCCCAGAAAGAGAAATTTTGTGTATATCATGCTCAATAAGCCCAGAGGATATGTTACTACAGTATCTGACGAGCTTGACAGACGATGCGTAATGGATCTTCTTGAGGATGTTGAGGAGAGAGTGTATCCAGTAGGAAGACTCGACAGAAACTCCGAAGGATTGCTTCTTTTTACTAATGATGGCGAATTCGCTAATAGCATCATGCACCCAAGCCGTCATATTTCAAAAACATACCGTGTTACTGTCAGACCTTCAATAACCGATGATCAGCTTGCTGCGCTTGCTGAAGGCGTTGAGATCGACGGCAGAAAAACACTTCCGGCTACTGTTGTTGTTAAAGAAAAAGAACAGGGCAGGGTAGTGCTTCTCATTACGATCAAAGAAGGAAGGAACCGTCAAATCAGAAAGATGTGCGAAGCAGTCGGACTCGAGGTTGCACGCCTGCGCCGTATCAGCATCGGACCGCTCAGGCTCGGTATGCTCAAGCCAGGTACTTACCGTGAGCTTACTGCCGAAGAGCTGCGTGCCCTCAGAACTGCGATAGGCAAGGAAAAATAAGCACATTTATCTTAATATGAAAGGAGCAATTTGAAATGCCGATCAGAATTTCATCGGAGCTTCCGGCATTCAAAACGCTTGGAGAAGAAAACATTTTCGTTATGTCCAGCGAAAGAGCCGAGCATCAGGATATTCGTCCGCTTAAGGTACTGATCCTGAACATAATGCCTAAAAAAATTGAAACTGAAAGCCAGCTGATGAGACTCCTCAGCAATACTCCGCTTCAGGTCGATGTCGAGCTGCTTCAGGTGGCTTCGCATACTTCAAAAAATACCTCACAGAATCATCTGGAGGCATTCTATACTACATTTGATCAGATAAAAGATAAACGTTATGACGGTATGATCATCACCGGCGCACCCGTTGAGCTTCTCGATTACGAGCAGGTTGACTACTGGAAAGAGATCTGCGAGATAATGGAGTGGACAAAGACTCATGTATTTTCCACACTCCATATCTGCTGGGCGGCTCAGGCTGGATTATATTATCATTTTGGCGTGCCGAAATATTCACTTGAACAGAAAATGTTCGGTATTTTCCCGCATAAGGCAGAGGTGGAAAACTGCGCACTTCTGAGAGGATTTGATGATATCTTCCTCGTTCCGCACTCACGTAATACAGAGGTTCGACGTGAGGATATTGAAAAAATTTCTCAGCTTGAAATACTTACTTCATCTGAGATGTCTGGTGTGCATATTGTAGCTAATAGAAACGGACGTCAGTATTTTATCACGGGTCATTCTGAATATGATCGTGACACGCTGGCAAACGAGTACTTCCGTGATCTTGATAAGGGAATCGATATTCAGATTCCGTATAATTATTTCCCGGAGAATAATCCTGAAAATACACCGGTATTTTCATGGAAATGTACAGCGAACCTGATGTTTGCGAACTGGCTGAATTACTGCGTCTATCAGAAAACGCCCTATAACCTAGAAGAACTTGAAGTTCGCAATTGGTTCTGGGAAACAAATATGTGACATAAAGGAGGACAATATGTACGAAGATTTTGACAAGGAAAACAATGTTTACTATATGGATGAAATTGAACAGCAGCATCGCCAAAATCAGCAGAATGGCACTAAATCAAAAATCGGATTTGCTGTTACATCACTTGTATTAGGTATCGTAAGCCTATTGCTTTGCTGCTGTGGGCTGAGTCTAATTGCTGCTCCGCTTTCAATAATATTTGGAATAATTGCCATTATAAAGAAGCATAATGGCCTCGGATTTGCAATTGCAGGTATTTCAGTTTCAGTAGTTATGCTCATAGCCACGA
>JBGVIW010000132.1:0-17515 GCA_045128995.1 Ruminococcus sp. | reverse complement strand
TAGGCTATTCGCACGGCAAGGGAAGGCTTTCATGTATGCCAAAGGGATATTATCCCTGCCGCAATGCGGAGCAGATAATTGAACAGATCGGCTATGACTGCGATGCCGATACCGAAAATTCCGCCGACAGCGTTTTCTGCTCACATGGAGCCGGAGTTATCGTCAAGTGGGATGAGGTTCGCAGCAGAATGCACGTCGACAGCGGTTTCCGCCTTAAAACGACTGAACAGCCTGAGGAGCCTGAATCAGTACGGATGCCGAGTCAGTCCAGCCGCATTACTGCCAGTGATGACGAGCTGATGGAGATCTTCGAGCGCACCTATGGCAAGATCAAACGTCCGGAGCGTGAAGCTATGCATACGAAAAGGGAAGCTCCGCCGGTGAAAAATCACAAGCCGCTGAAGCTGCCGAAAGGCCCGGGATATCTTCTCGTGGATGGTTATAACATCATTTTTGCATGGGACGAGCTGAAGCGTGCCGCAAAGGATAATCTCGATCTCGCAAGAAATATGCTGATCAATACGCTCTGCAACTATCAGGGCTACAGGCAGTGCGAGGTGATCCTCGTTTTCGATGCATATAAAGTTCCCGGAAAACATCGTGAGGTGGAAAAGGTTCACAACATTACAGTCGTCTACACTAAGGAAGCTGAGACGGCTGATATGTACATCGAGAAAACTGCCCACAAGCTTGGAAAGGATCATCGTGTGCGGGTTGCGACATCAGACGGTCTGGAGCAGATCATAATCCTTGGCAGCAATGCCTACCGAGTCTCCGCTGAGGAGCTTCACAGTGAGGTGAAGGATGTAGAGCGGGAGATACAGGAATACGTTAAAAAATAAAAATATATATTTCCTTCGTCTTTTTTGCCCTCTGGAATCACTATCTTATGAAAGCTGATTTCAGAGGCTTTTTATTTTACTGTGAAAGGGGAATATATATATGAAAAAATTAACGGCGATTCTTGCAGCATCAGCCCTTTGCATGAGTATGTTTTCATGCAGCTCCGAGGGTGGAAAAACTCCGCAGGAGATCAGCGTGGAAAAGCTCAGTGACAAAACTTATAAGCGTACCCGAATGGAGCTTCCGGAGGAGATCATTTCTATTTATAATATTCGTTCATTCGGCAGCGGCGAGAAGCTGTTTGTGGTGGCTGGTTCGATGGAAAAAACACCGGCTTTCTATATTGCGGACAAGTCCTTCACAAGCTTTACGCCATTAGATATACCTGAGTTTTCGATCGGCTATGCATATGATGTAAACGTCGCAGACGACGGAAGTGTTATTTCGATCGTAAACGAGGTCGACTACGGCGGACTGCCTGAGCCGGATCCGTATGCAGCAGACTACGATGAGAAGCTTTATGAGGAGAATGCCGTGTACAGCCTTGTTGTCAATAAGTATTCGCCGGACGGCGAGCTGATATCATCGAATGAGCTTACTGAAATTTATGATACTGTTGATCCGGACGGAGTTATGATCACGGGAATATTTTGTCCGGACGGTGAAAACTGCGTAGTAAAGCTGAATAACAAGTACTACGCCATCGGCGTTGACGGCAGCTTCAGAGGTGAGATCAAGGCTGATTCCGCTGACAAGTCGATCGAGTACTTCGGCTGTGACCGTGAGGGAAATATTGTCTGTGCTGTGGACTGCGGAGTGAATAAGCTTAAGTTCTGTAAGATGAATGCCGCATCGGCATCTCTCGAAAATAGTTCCACGACGTATACCTTCAATGACGGAATGTGCGGAAATATCCTCCCGGGAACGGGCGAATACACTATGTATATCCCCTCGAGAGGCTCGATCTACGGCGTCAAGTCCGACGGAACTATCGAAGCAGTATTCGATGTTTCGTCCTCAGGAGCAAACCCTAATATACTGGGTAATGCTTATCTCAGCGAGACAGGCGAGCTTTATCTCTCTGACGGCAATTTTACTGGTTCCGGCGTCAAGCTGTATCACTACGCCGAGTGCGATCCCTCGGAGCTTGAAGAAAAGAAAACGATAACAATTGCAACGCTCAACAACGATCTGGTGCTTGCCGATATGTTGGTTCCTGATATAAACGACAGTCAGGATGAGTTTTACGTCCAGCTGAAGGACTACTCTTCATTCAACACGGATGGTAATCCCTATGGCGCAAGAGAACAGCTTTCGCTAGACCTGCTTTCTGGCGATTCGCCGGATATCATTTTTCTCAGCGGATTCGGGTATACTGACTTTGCTTCTATGGGAGCGATATGCGACCTGTATGAATTCATGGACAAGGATCCGGACTTCGGCAGGAGTAAGTTCAATGAGAATTTCCTCACGCTTGCTGAGAAGGAGGGCAAGCTCTATTATCTGCCGCAGTTTGTTTACTATAATGCAGCCTACGGAAAGACAAAATATGTCGGTGATAAGGAAAACTGGAATGTTGAGGATTTTATAAATGCCTGCGAGAATCGTCCCGAGGGTATGAGGATCGATCAGTACGGTCAGCCCCGTGGGTATATCGGATACGAGGGATTTATTGACCTCGAAAACGGTACGTGCAGCTTTGATTCCGAGGAGTTCATTACTCTGCTTGAGTATATCGAGAATCTTCCGCCCGAGGAGAGTGAACCGCTCTATAATCTTACTCCGGAGCATTTCGAGAATCCGGCTCTGGAGGAAGAGAGAGAGATCATCGTTAAGCAGCAGCAAGGCGTTTTCCGCAATGATGAGGTAATGCTCGGGAATACTTATACAATGATAGGCAGCTTTGCAGATTACTTTGACCGCAGTGCAGGTGAAAGCGGCGGCGACGAAATAACATTTGTCGGAGAGATCACCCCGAATGGAACAGGAATTACCGGGAATCTCAATAATATGTTCGGAATTTCATCTCAGTGCAAGGATAAGGAAACTGCATGGGAATGCCTGAAGCTGTTCTTTACCGAGGATATATATGATCATACATCAGGCGGCTTCCCCACGGTTCAGAGCGAGCTTGAGAGTTATGAAATGGAGGCTCTAGCTCCGCAGTCTTACAGTGATACCGACTACACAGGTTATTACTGGCATGGCGTTGATCCACCTCTTGAATTGGGCATGCCTACTCAGGAGGATGTCGACCGAGTATGGGAGATCATAAATACAACCACCACAGTTGAAAATCATCTGCCGGATGAAGTTTGGGAGGTCATCTTTGACGAGCTAGCTAAGCTTGATGCCGGAGAATGTACTCCGAGAGAGTGTGCGGAAATGATGCAGAACCGATGCTCGATAATGGTTGCGGAGATAAGCTGATATATTCAGATATTACAAAAGGGAGCGCATGGAATAATGCGCTCCCTTTATTACTGTTATTTACTTTAATCTGTTCCACTTATCGTCGTGGACTGTGAAATTGTCAATGTCAATGATGGAATCATCTCTGCCCTTTGCGGAGGTATTCCTTGAGCCTGTGAAATAGGCGAAGATGAGAACTCCGATTCCGGCAATAAGAAGGACAGCTCCGACGATCGTCATGATGGTATGGCTGAGAAATCCCGGTTTTATGATGAAGAATATTCCCAGCGGTATTGTCCACAAAGCTGTGATTATCGCAGAGTTGCGGACACGGGGATTATCTTTATGCTCCGCAGCGGTGAATGCTCGGGAGATACCTGTGACAGTAAGTATAACTCCGATGATCATCGGTACTCCCACGCTGAGAAGCTTCGGCAGGATGAATAATGCAACACCTGCCAGAATTGCGAGTATTCCCTTTGCCATTGAAGCAGACTGTCCCTTTCCGCCGAGGATAGCGGCAATTCCGTAGACGATAGCAGCTATTCCGGCGATGTAGAACAGGAACGAGAACATTCCCGGCAGAAATAGTATGAATATTCCTGCCAGAACAAGAAGAAGCCCGATAAACCATGAATCAGCTTTTATTATTTTCATAAGATCCCTCCTAGATCAGAACACGCAGTATTTTAAGACTGATTTTTCTGAAAATTCCTGATTTTGCGTAAACATTTTCTGCAAGCTTTGTGGAAAACTCAGCAGCATATTCCGCCTGAGCGGCATCGCACTGTTCGTTTCCGAAGGAGCATTCAAGTGCAAGCTCTGTCAGCCTTCTGAAGCTTCCGGCGGTAAAATATTCCGGAGACAGCTTTTCCTCAGCAACTGCGGCAAACTCATTGTACTGCATATTGCCCTGTCTGAGTTTAAGAAAAGCCAGCAGCTTTTCGGTGTATTCGTAGGCATGGATGATACGTGAATCCGGCGATCCGGATGCAAGTGCTTTTTTGCGGCGGCTGAGGATGATCCTGCGCCGTACTATGGCAAGTGCAGCGATAAGGATTATAACTCCGGCGGCGATCAGAATGTACTTTAAGACCGGATCCATTGAATCGTCTGATGCAGACGTGGACGCTGCATTACCCGGAGCCGGAGCAGAAGTCGTTGTCACCGATGTGGCAGGTTCGCTCTGAGTTGATGAGGTACGGCTGCTTTTTGACTGAGTAGTCTGCTCAGCAGACGGATCAGCTGCGGTCGTAGTAACGCTTTGCTGCTTGGTATTCTCCTGAGCTGTAGTGGTCTCAGGCGCAGTGTTTATGGATGTATTTGAATAGCCCTTTGTGAACTCAAACGGAACCCATCCGAATCCGTCGAGATAGACCTCTGTCCACGCATGGGCACGTTCATCCTTTACCTTGATGGTATATGTGCCATCAGGATTTTGCTTAGCATTGGAAAAGTCGTCTCCGACGAGAACATAGCCTGTTGCATATCTTGCTGGAATGCCAGCCATACGTGCAAGGATTACTCCAGAGGTTGCGTAGTGTATGCAGTAGCCCTTGTGGTTTTCAAGCAGGAAGTAGTTTACAAAATCCCTGTTTGAGGGCGTTTCCCCAGGCGACAGAGTATACTCGCTAAGCTCGTTTACCCTTTCTCTGAGCGAGTTGAGCACTTCAAGCTTTTCTTCGGCAGTGACGACATCCTCAGCGGATGCAAGTATCGAACCGAACTCCTTTTCCACCTCGGCAAGCTGATCGTTCTTCGGGATCTGGAGGTAGTTGTCATAGACAAAGCTACGGTAGCTGTTTTCAAGCAGAGATGCCGCAAGCAGTCCTGTATCGCTGGAGAGGATCTCTGAATTGACTGAGGCAAGGGCATTTTCTACAGCGACAGTTCCGTCCGCACTGATAAGATCATTTTTTTCGCAGTATTCAACGATAGAGCTGTGGCGGATAGAATCTGAGGCGATATAGATCTCCTCGGGATAATAAACCTCCTCAGAGATGCTCCACGGTTCGATCTCAGTGAATTTATAAGAATAACCGGAGTTTTTGCTGTTTTCGGCACTGACGTTATTGTCCTTAGAGTAGGACATATCTCCGTAATTATTGGTACCGTAGGGAGCATACGTTTTGTTCTTTTTGCGTTTTGGATCGATCCAGATCGTGATGTCTGAGCTGTCTGGTGAGATGTACTGAGAGAATATATGCGGAAAATCCTGCGGATATATTCCAAGTTTGTCGAATTCATCAAAAAGCCCGTCAGCCTTTCTATAGGCTGATTTTTTCAGGACGTTCCATTCGTTGTCGCCGTAAACGGCTCCGGTATAGTCCTTTAGATAGAGGGCATTGCTGCATTTTTTGCTGAAGGTTACCTCAAGATCGGTAGTATTCTTCAGTGTGACATGGTCAACGTTTCCCAGCTTCTGAGTATCATAATCAAGCGTTACTCCGAAAATTTCGGTGAAGTTAGAGATGCTTGAAACGAGATCGTCGTAGGAGAACTCAAGATATGCCTCCTTGATTTCGATACGCTTTTTATTCAGCTCCTCGCTTCGCTGGTAGCCGGTAAGCTCCATGACGCCGAGAGTTCCGGCAGTAAGAATAGCGATGGTGAATATTACCAGTATGCCGCATCTTTCCGTAACCTTGAAGCGCATCTGACGTTTCGGGAAGAACAGATCATCCTTACGGACGAATCCTCCGCTTCCGCCGTAGTACTCGCCGAGGTCGATGCTGCTTATCGCCATGACAGCCAGCCAGTAGGCGATCGTAAGCATTCCCCACATAATCGGTATGCTGATTCCGTTGTATAGTCCGATCTCGATCACCGGAAAAGTGAAAATAAGCACGACAAGCGGACTTGGACGGCGTATCGTGAAGGTGAAGATAACGAGCGCCAGCAGCCAGATGCAGAAGCATAGAAAGAAGGTCGTGCAGATATACTCGTTATCCGGATCGAGGTTCTTGTAATACAGCACCTCGGTCTTTTTTGCGTCGCAGTAGATGATGTTATAGACGTATTTGAAGCCGTTTATTATGCGGTCGAGATAATTATATGCCGCTGCGGCGAGGATGATAAACGAGACTCCCGTAAGCCACAGTGTCAATCGGGCGGCAAGTGAAAATGCTATGTAAACGGCAGCCGAGATCAATGCTGAGTAGATAACAGCCGTCCGGCTATAGCTGAGGCTGAACATACTCAGGAACGACATTATGACCGAGACAAATCCGAGCAGAGCGATGAAAACTGCCTCAAATTTTCTGAGGCTGAGCTTCCGCTTCTTCACGGACATCACGATGCTGTCGCATATTTCGATGCCGCTGTAATTTATATTCTTTTTCATTTTGTATCCTTTTTTGCTACAATTCTATATCTTTTACTGAGGAAGAGATCCTTCCGATAACGACGGGGATGATGCTCAGTGAGGAATAGGCAGGAGCCTTCTGCTGAGCTTCATTTGCGGTTTTGACTATCTGAATGATATTTTTCATGTCAGCATCGATCTCGTCGTCGATATACGAGAGGAGCTGATCATTATTGTTTGCGGTGAAAAATGTAAAGGATGCAAGTCCGCTGTTGGAGAAATCCGAGAAATACACCTCGGGATATTCAGCTCCCAGATCGTCGCTGATTGAGCTGATGATCTCAGTGACTGCCGAGATGAGAGCATCCTGAGTGTCGATAAGGCACTCGTCAAAGCACTGCCGTGCGGCGTTATAGTAGACGATGCTGTGGATACGCTGGTTTTCAAGCAGGAACTGTGATACGGACATAAATGATTCCAGAAGCGTATCATACATCGGCAGGGTATATTCCGAATCCTCGGGGCAGACGAGATCGAGGAAAAGCATTGTAGGCGAATCGATCGGCAGACTGTAATCCTTAACAATAAAGTCATCCTTTTTGCAGCTTAGCTTCCAGTGGATCCTGTTGAGCTTATCTCCCGGAATATAATCTCTCAGGTCGAATACTTCAGATGGATCGTCGCCGGGCTTATGCTCAGAGAAGTGCTGGCTCTCGTCATTAAGTCGGTCAGTACTGCTGAGAATACCTCCGATATCGTGTCCCTCCGGAAGAATAGTGATATCCTCCCGTATATTTTTTCCGATGCGGAATTTGAATATCCTTATGGGATCGTAAATAGTGATGCTTGCCGAGCGGAGCTTTATTATTCCGCAGAATTTTGAGCTTATCTGAAATGTTAGGCGATGGCTGTTGCGGGCTTGGATCGGAAAGTGGAACATGATGCAGTTTATCTGGTTATTGAACACGTTATAGTACTCAATAAGCGCCTCAGCCTTTCCGACGGGAAATATGCTGCGGTTGTTTATACAGAGCTGGACATCGAATGTTTCATTTTTTGCCGCAGTATGCGTAAGCGCTTTAATATCAGCAGAAATCAGCTTTTTGGTGATGAAGGTGATGATGTACATCGCCGCCGGAAAAAGGAGCATGACGATCATCAGCACGAACGAAAACTCCCAGACATACAGCACATAAAATGCCGCACAGACAACAGCGAGTATGAGAAAAAGCAGTTTTATTATAACCATTTCTTACCTTCTGTCTGAAGTGATCTTCGGAGCGGGAACGCTCTTTATTATCTCGGAAATAATCTCACCAGCAGTTTTTCCCGCAAGCTTTGCCTTGGAGTTAAGGATCAGTCTGTGTTCAAATACGTCGTGGCAGATGAAAACGACGTCATCCGGTATGACATAGCTGCGCTCCATTGCAACAGCGATTCCCTTTGAGATCTGCATGAGCGAGAGAGTACCTCTCGGGCTTACGCCGAGCTTGATCATGGGGTGATTTCTTGTAGCGGCAGCGAGATTTACGATATACTCATAAATTCTGTCATCGACATGGACGTTGTCGACAGCTTCTCGAAGCTGCATCAGGATATTTGCGTCGGCGACAGCGTTAACGTTCTCCAGCGGATTTGAGCTGTGCTTTGATTTTAGGATCGCAACCTCTCCGGCAGGTTCAGGATAGCCCATGCTGAGCTTTATCATAAAGCGGTCGAGCTGTGAATCGGGCAGATTATGTGTTCCGGCAGAGCCGATCGGGTTCTGGGTCGCAATAACGGTATACGGCTCGGGCAGCTTGTAGGTTCTGCCGTCCACTGTTATGCTTTTTTCCTCCATAAGCTCAAGCAGAGCGGACTGAGTTTTACTGGAGGTACGGTTGATCTCATCTGCAAGGAAGAGGTTGCAGAATGCAACGCCCGGATGAAACTCAAAGGCATTTTTTGTCTTGTTATATATAGAAAATCCAGTTACATCCGACGGAAGAACATCGGGAGTAAACTGCATACGGTTATGCTCCAGCGAAAGCGCCTTGGAAAAGGCGAGAGCGAGCGTAGTTTTTCCCACACCGGGGATATCCTCGATAAGCACATGACCCTTGCAGAGCATTGCGAGGAAGACCTTGATAACAACAGCGTCCTTTCCTATGACAGCTTTTTTGACTTCTGAAATAATTCTGTTTATCTGTGATGTATAGTAGCTAGTATTCATTTTATTCTCCAATCAAAAATCAGGGTACAGAGCCTGACCACACAAATTTATACTCTTTTATTATAACATCATACTCAGGAAAATGCAAGTGCGCATTGAAACTGCGTGGATATTTATGAAATAAAAAAGACGGATCTGAAAAAAGATCCGTCTTTTTGGTATGTAGTATTAGTCAAGGAAATCCTTGACCTTTTTGCTTCTGCTGGGATGACGAAGCTTTCTGAGAGCCTTTGCCTCGATCTGGCGGATACGCTCACGAGTAACATCAAAGCGCTGACCCACTTCCTCGAGGGTGCGAGCCTTGCCGTCCTCAAGACCGAATCTGAGCTTGAGAACCTTTGCCTCACGGTCAGTAAGTGTAGCGAGAACCTCATTGAGCTGTTCCTTGAGGAGAGTATGTGATGCAGCCTCAGCTGGTGCCGGAGCGTCATCATCGGGGATGAAATCGCCGAGGTGGCTGTCCTCCTCCTCACCGATAGGAGTTTCGAGAGAAACAGGATCCTGAGCTATGCGCATGATCTCACGCACCTTATCAACCGGCATCTCGAGCTTATCAGCGATCTCCTCAGGGCTGGGATCGTGACCGTTCTCATGGAGAAGCTGGCTTGAAACCTTCTTGACCTTGGTGATAGTCTCGACCATGTGCACAGGGATTCTGATAGTTCTTGCCTGATCGGCGATAGCTCTTGTGATAGCCTGACGGATCCACCATGTAGCGTAGGTAGAGAACTTGAAGCCCTTGGTGTAGTCAAACTTTTCGACAGCCTTTATAAGACCGAGGTTACCTTCCTGAATGAGGTCGAGGAACTGCATACCTCTGCCGACGTATTTCTTTGCGATACTTACAACGAGACGGAGGTTAGCCTCAGAGAGTCTCTTTCGTGCATAGGAATCTCCGGTAGTCATTCTCTGAGCAAGCTCGATCTCCTCCTCAGGAGAGAGAAGCGGAACTCGTCCGATCTCCTTGAGGTAGATCTTTACCGGATCGTCGATAGCGATTCCCTCGGTGGAGAGTGCCATCTCGAGGTCATCAGTCATGCTTGAATCAAATCCGATCTTGAGGTCGGCGTCGATATTCATATCCTCGACGATCTCGATATTCAGAGTCTCGCAGTTATCATAGAAGGTATTAAGCTGGTCGACGTCGAAATCAAGCTCCTCGAGAGCGTCAGTAATTTCCTTTGTGGTGAGCTTTCCGTTAGTTTTTCCCTGTTCCATCAGGGTTTCGATAGTATTCTTTTTAGTTTCCATAGAAAATCCTCCTATTTTTTACCTTTTGCTTTGAAGAGCTGAAGCAGATCGTCATTGTTTATATCATTGCCTCCGGCAGCAGTACCGGCAGGTTTTTCCCTTAGTACTCTTACGCAGTCGGCAAATACTTCTGAATTTATATTGAAATCACGGTTTTTAGCCTCTATTCCGCTTATTCTTCCCATTTCGCCCACAGAAAATTCATCAGCGAGCATGGAGATCGTAAATCTTTCGCTTGACTTCATAGCTGAAAGGATGGCGGTATACAGGCGTTTATTGAATGAAGTAACAAAAATTTCCGGCGGAGCTTCTTTTTCTATCTTATCGCAAAGCTCCTGATGGCGCAGCAGATAGAAGATGATATTTTCCTCTGCACGGGCGTGTTTTTTGAATTTCTGGGCATCGGGATTGATGTCGTCCCGAACATAGGTCGTGTTGGCAGTTATATTGCGCCACTCACGTTTTTTTTCAAATCTTTTTGATTTCCCGAGCATATCGTCGATGTGTGTTTTGAGCACCTGAACGGGAATATCGCATTTTTTTGAAGTACGGGAAATATACACCTCACGCTCAAGGGGCGAGACGATACCTGCAAGAACCTTCGAAGCACGCTTGAGAAGCTCCACACGTCCAAGTTCTGTTGAGAGATCAAGCCCTTCTTCGCACTTATCGAGCATGAAATCGGTAGCGTCAAAGGAGTCATCCAGCAGCATCCTGAAGCGGACTGCTCCGAACTTTTTGATGTATTCATCAGGATCCTTTGCGCCCTCCATGCGGATGATCTTAGTGCGCAGACCTACATCAGTGAAGTGGTTGATAGCCTTCTGGGTAGCCTTCTGACCGGCGCTGTCGCTGTCGTAGGCGATAACGACCTCTTCGGCGTAGTGGCTGATAAGCCTTGCCTGATTTGCTGTAATAGCAGTACCAAGCGTAGCGACGGCATTTTCAAATCCAGCCTGATTAACAGCGATAACATCCATATATCCCTCACAGAGGATAATGCGCTTTGTCTCGGCATTTTTTGCGAAATTCATTGAAAAGAGGTTACTGCCCTTATCGAAAACGGGCGTCTGGCTTGTATTGAGGTATTTGGGCTGGGAGTCGTCGAGAACTCGTCCGCCGAAGCCGATAACGTTTCCTCTAAGGTCGATGATCGGGAACATGACTCTGTTGCGGAACATATCGAACGCCCTGCCGCTTTTTTTGGAAATACCTCCGAGCCATGCATCGGCGATCTCCTGATCGGAATAGCCTTTTCCGTGGAGATGCGTGCATAGCGCATCCCACGACTCCGGAGCATAGCCGAGTCCATATTTTTTTATGATCTGCGGAGTGAGCCTGCGGTCGGCGAAATATTTAAGACCCCGCTTGTCATTTCCCTTGACGAGGCAGGTATAGAAAAAATTCGCCGCAATGCGGTTCATCTCGTAGATACGTGTCTTGCGCCGTGCGAGCTGGCTGTCAGCGGAACTGTTTTGCGGCAGCTCCATTCCGGCACGCTGGGCAAGCAGTTTTACTGCTTCTGAAAAGTCGAGATTTTCGACCTTCATTATAAAAGTTATAACATCTCCTCCTGCACCGCAGCCGAAGCAATAGAAGCTCTGGGTGTCGGTAAAAACGGTACAGGACGGTGTTTTTTCTGAGTGAAACGGGCACGAGCAGACATAGTTTCTGCCACGTCTTATAAGATGGACATAAGCTCCCATGACTGTTTCGATGGGGCTTGCCGCCCTGAGCCTGTAGAGAAATTCATCATTGCGGATCATGGCATCCCTCGCTTATTTCCACGATTTCGGAACGAAAAGCTCGCTGTAGAGATCCACAGCATACGAGTCGCTCATTCCGGAAATATAGTCACACACAGCTCTGTCGGCGTCGTGATCCTTGATGATGCGGCGGTATTCCTCAGGAAGCTTTTCGGGATTCTTGATAAAGTAGGAATAAAGCTTCTCCACGAGAGCGACCGCCTTAGTTTCCTCCTGCTTGGCATTCGGGTTGGTATAGACCTTCTCAAACATGAAAGCTCTGAGCTTATCATGCGCCTTGCGGATCTCCGGCTCAAAGTCTATCTCATAGCATCCGTGACTGATCACGGAGGCGATGAGTGATGTAATGCGTTTTGTTTTGGTATTTCCGAGGATCTTCACGCAGTCTCTCGGCAGTGAATCCGCCGTGAGGATACCTGCACGGATTGAGTCCTCGATGTCGTGATTTATGTAAGCGATAGTATCAGCAAGCCGTACTACGCAGCCTTCCTTTGTATCAGCGACAGCGTTTGTATGGCAGAGAATACCATTGCGCACTGCGTGAGTGAGGTTAAGACCCTGCCCATTTTTTTCGAGATGCTCGACCACACGAACGCTCTGCTCGTAGTGCTTGAAGCCATGCGGGCAGATCTGGTTAAGGATCGCCTCGCCGGCATGGCCGAATGGCGAATGTCCGAGATCGTGACCGAGAGCGATAGCTTCGGTGAGATCCTCGTTGAGTCTCATGCCACGGGAAATAGTTCTGGCGATCTGGGCGACCTCGAGAGTATGAGTAAGGCGGGTTCTGTAGTGATCGCCGACAGGCGAGAGAAAGACCTGAGTTTTTCTTTTAAGGCGCCTGAAAGCCTTGCAGTGAAGGATCCTGTCTCTGTCACGCTGAAATTCTGTACGGTAGGGGCATTTATCCTCATAGCGCACACGCATCGTACCTTTTTCGTCAGTACTGGTGCAGGCGTACTTGCTGAGTATACCCATTTCGACGATTTCATACTGTTCACGAACGTTCATAACATCACCCTTTCATTGCTTATATATACTTATACTCAAAATAATGAAAAAACCCTTTAATTTTCGGAAATATTTTTTACGCTGGAAAAATCATAGAACAGCTCGCCCTCGTCGGTGATTTTCAGTGCACCGTTGAGCTGTTCAGTGAGATCCTTGCAGAATGCGTCATATTTTTCGGAGAGGATGAGGATCTCGAGAGTTACAGCGCTTCCGAAATCAGAGTTTAGAGTGATCGTCTCGTAGCCTGGAAGGAGATAGGCGACCTTTCCGTAGCAGCCGTAGTCAGTCTCAATCTTCAGTTTTCGGCAGCGACACATATTCATGATATGGGCTGCATCACAGGCAATGGAGGCAGCGTGGGAATATGCTCTTACAAGACCGCCTCCGCCGAGGAGGATACCTCCGAAATAGCGTGTCACGACGACGCATACATCGGTAAGTCCACGCTTCTGGAGAACATTCAGTACCGGAACTCCGCCTGTACCCTGAGGTTCTCCGTCATCGGAATAGCGGGAAATATTATCCTGACGCAGAATATAGGCATAGACATTATGTCTAGCCTTACGGTGACGGGCTTTGATAGAGTTAATGAATTCCACCGCCTCATCGTTTGTCTTGACAGGAGCTATATAACCGATAAATTCCGATCGCTTTTCTATAAAGGAGGCTTCAGCAGCCTCAGAGATAGTACAATAGTTCATAAGATCACCTGCATAACAGTGATAAGCCATTTTTCGGGCTTTTTATAAGTAGCAAAAAGGCGGTCATAGACCGCCTGTTAATATTACTTGTCGAGATTGAAACGCTTCTTGAATCTGTCAACACGTCCGCCTGTATCAACGAGCTTCTGCTTACCAGTATAGAACGGATGGCACTTTGAGCAGATTTCAACCTTGATGTTTTCCTTTGTAGACATTGTCTCAATAACGTTACCGCAGTGGCAAGTAATTGTAGTCTTTACAAAATTCGGATGGATTCCCTCTTTCACGATTGTCACCTCTTTCAAAATTACGATTTGTAAACCGTAGTAGCCCATCAGTTACCTTAGACAGTAGTACAGCGTTATACATTACATTTTAAAATTATAACACATATTCAAGTCCATGTCAACGGTATAGACAAAATTTTTATTATTTAACCAAAAATCAAAGGGCGAAACAAATCGCCCTTTGGAAATTTACTGCATAACCTTAGTGAAATCCTCAGCAAGCTTAGCCTCGATAGCAACAGCCTCCTCGTGTGTAGGAGCTTTTGCAGTGAAGTAAGTCTTGATCTTAGGCTCTGTACCGGAAGGACGAACGATAGCCTTAGCGCCGTCCTCGAGGTAGTAAGCAAGAACGTTTGACTTCGGGAGAGTGATCTCAGACTCAGCACCTGTAGCGATATCCTTAGCGATGCTGGTCTTGTAGTCCTCGAACTTGACAACCTTAAGACCGCCGATCTCAGCCGGAGGATCATTTCTGAGAGAAGTCATGATGTCGTTCATCTTGTTCATGCCGCTTTCACCCTCGAAAGTAAAGCTGTGGAGTGAGTGATAGAAGACGCCGTACTTCTTGTACATATTCTCACGAGCCTGAAGAAGAGTGATGCCCTGAGTTCTGTAGTAGGCAGCCATCTCGCAGATGAGCATGGAAGCGTTTACAGCGTCCTTGTCACGGACATATCCGCCGGAAAGGTAGCCATAGCTCTCTTCAAAACCGAAGATATAGCGGTTTTCCTCACCCTTTTCCTCGAGGAAAGCAATCTGCTCGCCGATGAACTTAAAGCCTGTGAGCACGTCGATAACCTGTACGCCGTACTCCTTTGCGATTGAGTAAACGATATCTGTTGTAACGATAGTCTTGACTGCAACAGGATTCTCAGGCATAATGCCCTTAGCGATGCTCTGCTGGCAGATATACTCGAGGAGCATTGCGCCGACTTCGTTACCGGTGATGAGGACATAGCTTCCGTCCTCAGCGGGAACAGCGATACCTACACGGTCGCAGTCGGGGTCTGTAGCGAGGAGAAGGTCAGGCTTGACTTCAGCGCACTTCTTAAGACCAAGCTCAAGAGCTTCACGGATCTCGGGGTTCGGATACGGGCAGGTAGTGAAGTTGCCGTCGGGCATTTCCTGCTCGGGAACGATTGTAACATCGGAAATACCGATTCTTGAGAGGATAGTGCGGACAGGCTTGTTACCAGTGCCGTTGAGAGGAGTGTAAACCACCTTAAGTCCGCTGTCAGCGCAGAGATCAGTGTTGATGCCTTCTGCGAGGACATTCTTATAATAGGATTCGATAACCTCGTCGCCGATGTAGGAAATATTGCCCTTAGCAAGCTCCTCGTCGAAGGAAGAGGATTTTACATCGTTGAACATATCGAGAGAATTGATCTTTTCGAGGATGATCTCGGCGCCTCTGAGGGTAATCTGGCAGCCGTCATCGCCGTAAACCTTATAACCGTTGTACTTAGCAGGATTATGGCTTGCAGTAACCATGATACCGCCCTGACACTTAAGCTCGCGTACAGCGAAGGAGAGCATAGGTGTAGGCATAAGCTCGGTATAGATGTGAACCTTGATACCGTTTGCAGCAAGAACCTCAGCAGCAGCCTTAGCGAAAACGTCAGACTTGATACGGCTGTCATAGGAAACAGCAACGCTGGGGTTTGAGTATTCCTGATTGAGGTAATCAGCGAAGCCCTGAGTAGCACGCTTGATAGTGTAAACGTTCATACGGTTAGTACCAGCGCCGATAACGCCTCTGAGGCCGCCGGTACCGAACTCGAGGTCACGGTAAAATCTATCATTTATAGCTTCGGGATCGTTCTTAATGGATTCAAGCTCGGGGATAAGATCCTTGTCAGCAGTAGCACTGCTGCACCAAAGGTTGTATAATTCTAGTTCAGTCATAATTAACCTCCTGAGAAAATATAAACTTATTATAACACATTTCCTGCGATTTGCAAATACCTTTTTTGAAAAAAGTAAAAATTATCTTGTTTTAACAAACTAACGTGCGGAATTGCCGTAAATTTTATATTATAATAGTATAACGACTGAAAACGTGGGAAGAGTTGATTAAGGATGATGGAGCGATAGAATCAGGCGTACTGGTCGGGGATGCGGTTTTCGATCTCGCTGACTATAGCGCTCATCCTGACGTCCATGGCACATGATATCCGGTAGAGAGTTTCGAGTGTAGGTTTTCGCTCGCCTCTTTCGATTGCGGAAAGATGTGTTCTGCCGATATCGGCAAGCCCGCTGAGCACCTCTTGGGAGATGCCTTTTCGGCGGCGGAAATCTGAAATAACTTGCCCGACAAGTATAGGATCTAGAGTGGGAGTATACATATTATCACCTCTCCTATATGATAAGCTGTGTAGGCGGAAGTTATGAATACATATGTTGACATTTGAACACATATGTGCTATAATTTGAATAGCAATTTGTGGATTGCGGGACTTAAAATTATAGGAGGAATTAACATGAAAAAGAAAGTTTTGGCAATGCTCTGCGCAGGCGTGTGCGTGTTTGGTATGACTGGTTGCGGTGAGGGGATTCCGATTCTGGGAATGGTTATTCTTCGCAGGAAAAAGCGTTTGAAGTTTTCGCTGAGGCGTCATTGTCTTACGATGCAGAAAAATACATGAGCCTTATCCCGGAGGCAGGGATCAAATATATAACAAAAGAATATGATGTGACAGAAAAGCAGCTCGCAGAACGCCGAGAGGAGTTATGGACGACAAGACCCAAATGGGATTCTGATGGCTGGAGCTATGAGATATCAAAGACTGAGGATGGAGAAATATCTGAAATGACGGTCTACATGGAGAAGTACGAGGGAGAGGGTTTCGGAGAAATCACCGGCGTGCGTCATGTGTATTATACAGCATCCGGAAGAAGCGGAGGAAGTGAAACTGAGATCGATTTTGTCGATACTCTGTCGGGATACGCTACATTCTGGGAAATGGATGGAAAATGGTACTGTGCCGATGCTGTGAGAGAAATGGAATCTATGGCGAAATGGATGGAATAACCTGAGGCAGATATTACAGGAAAAATCTAAGATGATATTTAAAGAGGGGTAGAAAATGTATTACGTAATATTGATTCCGATAATAGAGATTCCAGTATGGCTTGGTGCGATGTTAATGCTCTCAGTGGCGAATGTGATTGGGCTGGATGGCGCTTGGCCAGTCATATTTTCGATCTGTATGATTTTGCAGACGGTGATAATAATGATAGTAGGAAAAAATACTGAAGAAGAGAAGTTTTATATAAGAAGTGCGTATACAATAATTAAGGCTGTAATAGCAACGGCTCTAGTAGTTTATATAGTATATACGGAAGCGGAAGCGTATATAAACTCGGTGAGAGCAATTGATGACATTGTAGGCAGAATCTTTTCGAAGCTACTCATTCACCTAGATATTCTGTTTGGACTGGCACCGGTGATACTGTTTTCGGGAGTGCAAATTGGATTATTGTCATACGGAACGAAAAATAGATCGGTATCTGAGACTGGCTATTGGTTATGTTATATACCGATGGCAATGTTTTATATATGGTACAGTAGAGATATGATGCAGATTGGATAGCGGCGCTTTTTAGCGTCGCTTTTTGTTGAAAAAGCCTCCATTTGGTGAATTTCCACAAAACCCTGTTGAAAACTCTGGACAATCTTCGGCTTGACAAAGGAGAAAAAGAGTGCTATAATAATAAAGCTGTCGACGGAG
>JBGVIW010000131.1:0-9017 GCA_045128995.1 Ruminococcus sp. | reverse complement strand
ATTCTTCCGCATTTCAGACAATTCTCGACGAGTATCAGCTCAAATATTACGGCGGTGCAGAAAATATCGCTGCCGGAAGTCCTACCGCTGAGGAGGTTTTTGAGCTTTGGAAGAATTCGCCCGATCACTGGGCTACGATCTTAAACGAAAATTATACCCATATGGGCGCTTCAGCGTATTATGACCCCGATTCAGACTACGTCTGGTACTGGCAGCAGACCTTCCTCGCTTACGATAAAGAGTATGAGGGACAGTACCTTCCCGAAAGATATGTCGTTACTCCCGCCTGCTGCGGCGATATCGACGGCGACGGAACAGTTACGTCACTCGATTTCGTTCTCCTGCTGAAGCTTCTTCAGGAGGAGGTAATCCTCAACGAGCTTCAGATCGCCAGTGCTGATTGTATGCGTGATGGAGCGCTGACTATCGCTGATGCGATCGTTCTGAAAAAATATCTGCTCAATGTTTATGATACACTGCCGAGATATCCATGATCCTGCGGCAGGTAAGTTTATCAGGAGTTTTTGCCATGAAGATGAATAAATTGAAAAAAATCACCGCCTCACTGCTTGGATGTGCCGCTGTTTTCAGCGCTGCACCGCTGATGCAGGAGAATGCGGTAAATACCGGTGCTGCCGAGACGTATGTTTCGCAGTGCAAGGAAATGCTCGATCTCGTGAATAAATACCGTGCTGATAACGGAGTTGCTCCGCTAAAGCTTTATATCCCAGCCTGCAACGCCGCAACTGCCCGTGCAGCTGAGATAAAGACCGTGTTCTCGCACGATCGTCCCGACGGAAGCAGCTGTTTTACTGTGCTGGATGAATATAATGTTAAATATTCGTCAGCCGGAGAGAATATCGCATATGGATATCCAAACGTTGAAAGCGTTGTGAGCGCTTGGATGAACTCGGATGGCCACCGTTCAAATATTCTCAACAGCAGTTATAAATACCTCGGCATCGGCATCGACGGCTACCACTGGAGTCAGTTTTTTATCGGCGGAGCATACTGCAATGCTGCGTTCGGAGATGTGAACGGCGATGGTGCAATAAACTCGATCGACGCTTCAGAGGTTTTGCAGTATTATGCCTACCAGTCAACCGCTCCGTGGTTTGAGCATCTCTCCGCATTCATCAAAGCATCCGATGTAAACAAGGACAATGCAATCGACGCACTCGATGCTTCAGGCATTCTCCACTACTACGCAGCCAGTGCTACAGGCGGAACGCCTTCTTTTAACTAATTATTTTATCCTCCTTAAAAAAAACCGTTTACAGACCTCACTGTAAACGGTTTTTGCTTTATGTATTTTCCCACGACTCAAGAGTCTTGCGGAGCTGAGCGGCATCTCCGCCGTTCACGCCGTACATCCGGCAGTATTTCTCCGCATTTTCATCATCGCCAAGCTGCTTGCACGCAACCGCAGCTGCACTCATCGCCTGATAAAGACGAGAGTTAAGCCCTATCGCCTTCTGCGCATTTTTCAGCGCATTCTCAGGCTCGCCATTGCGCAGAAAATGCACGGCAATGTTGCTGTAAGCATACGAATTTTCTGGATTATACCTTATCGACTCGCTGAAGGCACGATAAGCATCATCCGCTCTGCCGGCGCGCTGATAGATGAGTCCCAGATTTGACCATGCCGTTGCATTTGTATTATCATGCACCAGAAGCTCCTCATAGACAGCCATAGCGTCACCCGATCTGTTCTGAGCCTCAAGCGTAAGTGCCTCAAAGAGCAGTACCGCAGAAAAATCATCCGCCGAAACGCATTCTGCCTCAAGCTTCCGGAGCGCTTTCAATGCCGCATCATACTCATCACGATTGAACTGAGTTATCGCCTTCATGAGCCTGCGATAGCTTTTTTTATCATTTTTGAATGCATCGCCGATAATATCCCTGTATTTTTCCTCATAGAGCTTATAATCAAAGGGAGACTTTTTGCGGTAGATGCCGAGTATTCCCAGCAGATACGCCGCAAGGACCACTGCTGAGCGGAGAACAAGCTTCATGTCGGGCTTGTCGGCGAAAAATACCTGCCATATAATGATACCAGCCACTGAGGCGATTATAAGTATATTCAGCGCCCATACGATCTTAGCTCTCATTTCTTTTCTCCCTTGCAATTTTGCTGTAGACGCATCCGCAGTAATCCTGACGGTAGAGGTCATATTCCCGTGAAAGCTCGATCGAGCGTTTATAGCCCTCGTGCTTTTTGAAATCGGAGAAAAGATAGTTCACGCCGCATTTTTCCGCCGATATTGCGCCGTACTCATTGATGAAGGCGCAGTCCTTATGCGGACTTATCGTGAGCGTCGTTGTAAAGAAGTCAGCCCCCAGCTCAGCCGCCTTTGCACCAGCGGCATCCAGCCGCAGTCCGATACATTTCCGGCATCGTTCGCTGCGCTCCGGAAGCTCTTCGAGTCCCTTCGCAAGGTCATAAAATGGCTGAGGATCGTACTCCTCCTCGATTATGGTTATATCGATTCCCATTTCACTGACGAGCCGCCTCAGCTCAGCGCACCGGTAGGAGTACTCCTCCGCCGGAGCGATATTCGGGTTATAGAAATAAAGCGTGATCTCAAAGCGCTCGTGGAGGTATTCCAGAACATAGCTGCTGCACGGAGCGCAGCAGGCATGTAGCAGGAGCGACGGCTTTTCGCCTGATTTTTCAAGTTCAGCAAGCCTGCGGTCAAGCAATGCGCCATAGTTGATCTTCGGCATCACTTATCCTCGAGTGATTTGAGCGCCTTCAGCTCATCACGATTCACTCTTATCTCAGCGTCCTTAAGGAGCTTTACCTCACTTCTGTCGAGAGTTACCGGCATCTCGGACTTTTCAGTTTTTACCCTGAGCTTTCCGGTGATAAGATTTACCTCCTCGACCTTACCCTTATCGCCGTCGGGAGTAACAACGACTGCGCCGACCTTCGGGGTGATCTTGAGCAGCGCCTCATAAGCGTTCTGCTCGTTCTTAAGGCAGCACATAAGGCGTCCGCAGGTACCTGAGATCTTAGTAGGGTTAAGCGAGAGTCCCTGTTCCTTAGCCATTTTGATTGAAACCGGCTGGAACTCGCCCATATAGCCCTTACAGCAGAACTCTCTGCCGCAGATTCCGAGTCCGCCGAGGATTTTTGCCTCATCACGCACGCCGATCTGGCGAAGCTCGATTCGTGTTCTGAACACAGCCGCAAGATCCTTTACCAGCTCACGGAAATCCACACGGTTTTCCGCAGTAAAGTAAAACAGCAGCTTATTGTTATCAAAAGTACACTCTACATCCACGAGGTTCATATTGAGCTTGCGAAAAGCGATTTTCTCCTCGCAGATCTTGAATGCATCCTTTTCCTTCTGGCGGTTTTTCTCAACAGTCCTGAGGTCATTTGCATCAGCAAGCCTGATTATCGGCTTAAGCGGAGCAGTGATTTCGCTGCTGCTTATCTGGCGGTTAGCGATAACGACCTCGCCGCACTCGACTCCTCTCACTGTCTCAACGATAGCCTTATCCCCGACCTTAGCCTGGATCTTTCCGGGTGAGAAGTAATATATTTTTCCTACGCTTTTAAAGCGGATTCCTACTATTTCTTTCATCATATCTCCATTCTGCATAATGCTTATAAGCAGTTCATAATTTCTCCGCAGAGTGCCGACAGTGCAAGCGGAATGCTGACATTGCATTCGATCGTGCTCCACGCCTTGCCGATACTGCGGTGGATGCGAGCCGCCTGATGGACAGTGATCATCGGCGCCAGCCTTTCGGCTCCGTCACGCCAGCATCCGATCGTACGAGAATTCTTATCTACCGACAGCACAGCGGCGTCACGCACAAGCTTATCCAGCAGTGAGAGCGTAACTCTCACATCTGAGCGTTCTCTTCCGAGGCTGAAAAACTGCACATTCAGGGCATACTCATCCTTTTTAATTATACTATCAGTTATGCTTTTTGTCAAATCGACCATCCGCCGGAGGTTCTCATCGGTGATATAATCGATACACCGTCCGATATTGCCGTGAAAGCAGCCTACCGCACTGGTTATCTCCTCCGGAGAATAGCCGCTTTCTTCAAGCGAAGCCCTTGCCTCATCCTCAGTGCAGAGAGACGTTCCGAAGCAGATGCATCTTGAGATTATCGTCGGAAGAAAGTCAGATTTCGACTCCGAAGTAAAGATGAAGTACGCATAATCCGGCGGCTCCTCGATGATCTTCAGCAGGGTATTCTGCGTCCGGACATCCATTTTATGGCAGTCACGGAAGATATAAATCTTTCTTCCGCTGCTGTTATTAGGTTTTACGAAGGCGTCGCTGCATACTGAACGAGCCGTCTCGACGGAATAGCCGCCGAGCTTTCCGCTTGTCTGGACATAGATAACATCGGGATGCATTCCCTTTGAGGCATTCTCGCAGGCGGCACATCTTCCGCATGGAGCGTCCTCTCCGGAATTTTCGCAGAGCAGAAGCTGGGTATAATACTGCGCCATAAGCTTTCTGCCGCTGCCTTTTTCGCCGTAGAACAGCACTGTATGCGCCGTCCGTCCGGTTTTCACCATATTTGACAGAGTAGCCTTCAGGTACTCATTTCCATAAATTTTTTTCATAACATACCTACCTGTTGCGCCTGAGCGCAAGTTACTCATTTATTTTACCACATTAACGGAAGAAATTCCATACCTTTTGAAAATATTTACATGAACTGGAGTGATAATTTCTCCGCTCACGGCTATCGGAACTGCCGGAGGGCATGGTACTTTTACGGAGGCACAGATCCTGCCGGCGGAATTTTCAACAGGGATCACCTCTGACGGTGCAAAAACCGCCTCTCGGATACTCATCCTCCGCTGAGGCTCAGGAAGAAAGAACTCCTGCGGCTGTGCTTCATGGGCAGTCAGCTCCGCCAGTGCTCCATCCAGCGCAGCTGTAAGCCTGAGGTAATGCTCGCTGCGGCACATCGGCGACATCAGCAGTATTACAAGTCCGCTGTCGCTGTATTCGCACTCAACTCCGTTTTCCCTTAATCTTTCAGCAAGCTCATTGCCGTTCAAGCCGCTTCGTGCGGCTTCTATCGTGACATGGAACGGCTCGCCGTCAGCAAAGCTCAGCCTGTCAGAAAATCTCCTCCTCAGCCTCTCAAGCTCAGAAAGATTCAGCCCGATATCCTCACGGATGCGCTCGCTGATGTATTTATTGCACATATCAAGCGACGCCATAACAAGATATGACGGACTCGTCGAGGCAAAAAGCCGCATTGTCTGCTTCATCCGCAGTCCAAGCTCCGGATCGGATGTATGAAGCATTGCCGCTCCGGTAAGTGCCGGAAGCATCTTATGTGCCGAATCACAGCACATATCAGCTCCGAGAGCGATCGGATGGCGGCTATCGCTGAAGAACGCAAGGTGCGCACCGTGGGCATTATCCACGATAAGACGTGCGCCGTGCTTTTTGCAGATCGCCGAAAGCGCCGGAATATCCGCACTCCTGCCCGTATAGTCAGGCGAGGTCACATAAAGACAGCCCTTGCCGGGATACTTGCTCAGGGAATTTTCCACTGCTTCAAGCCTTATCCTTCCCGAGAGAAGTCCGCTGCAGTAGTCCGGAATCAGCCACTCAACATCCATATCGAGCAATGCCGCCGCATTGAGAAATGCACTATGGACGTTCCTCACGGCAGTTATATACCTGTTTTCCTGCTTCATGAGCGCAAGCATCGTCTGGATGCAAAGCGTAGAGCCTGCGGCTGAATAGACCGTTCCGGCAGTTCCATAAAGCTCTGCCATATTCTTCTCACTTCGGGCAATTATCCCATCCGCTTCAAAAAGACTGTCCGCACCGGATATCTCTGTTATATCATATTCAAACGCCGGAAGCTCCAGTCCCTGAGGGCAGATTCCCTTATGTCCCGGCATATGGCACCGGAGCGTTCCGGATCCGGAATATCTCATCAGAAAATCAACGATCGGCATATCATTACCCATTGCCTGTCCTCCTAGAATTTATAGTACTGTATATAGCGATACATCTTAAGTCTTGCACGTTTCATAACCGCCGAGACAGCCTGCGGAGTGACTCCAGTCATCTCAGCGATGCGGACTATATCCATATCCTTAAAATAGTATAGCATAATTATCTCCTTTTGTCTTGGTGTAAGCTCATTATTTATGACATTTAACATAATTCTTCTCATGCGCATTTTTCCGCTTTCCTGATCGCTGCCGTCGGTCAGTATCTCACGAAGTCCTCTGTCCGCCTCGCCGGAAAAATCGTCTCTATACTGTTGTCTTCTTGACACGCTCTTCGATCCTTCTGATGCAGGACGCAAGATAATCGGCAGTTTCCTGTGTCTGCTGGTGTTCGATATAAAGCAGCTTTATGCGTTTTTCGAGCATAAGCTTTTCGATCTCGTCATATTTTCCGGCATCCCGAAGCTCATGCAGCTGAGCCGTAAGCTCAGATATACGCTTTTTCAGCAACATACAGCCTTCCCTATATTCCATTACAAGTTTTTTCATAACGTCCTCCTTTTCCCGAGGATGCGTCCGGCTCAGCGCCGTCACACCCTGCTGATGTGTCAGTTGTTTGTCAGGAAGAATTTCAGTAGATCTCCGGCGCACCGCACAATCCTTGTACTGTGCTGCCTGAATTAAGATAGCTTTTATGCTCTAGCGAACATTTGTTTCATTCCTCGTATTATATTATAAAACAAACGTTCCGAGTTGTCAATACCCTCACGAGATTTATTTTTGTTTTAACCCAGAAATGAACTCGCAACAATATCCTACGCAAATCAGCTCTTACGCCTGTAAAATATGAATAAAATGTAAAGAATCGCAAGTCGTCTTGACTTTTGCGATGTAAAGTTTTATACTATTTTTAGCACTCTTGGGGTGAGAGTGCTAAAATTTATTTTTGGAGATGTCTCATATGGAAACAAAACAGTTTAAAGCAGAGTCCAAAAGACTCCTGGAAATGATGATTCATTCTATCTATACCCACAAGGAAATCTTCCTCAGAGAGCTTATCTCTAACGCAAGCGATGCGATCGACAAGCTCTATTTCAAGTCACTCACAGACGATAAGGTTGGTCTGAATAAGGACGATTTCGCAATCTGGATCACCGCTGACGAGGACAGCCGTACTCTTAAAATCGAGGACAACGGTATTGGTATGACTGCTGAGGAGCTTGAAAATAACCTCGGTACTATCGCTAACAGCGGCTCTCTTAAATTCAAAACCGAAAACAAGCTCGACGAGGAAAGCCAGATAATCGGTCAGTTCGGCGTCGGCTTCTATTCTGCATTTATGGTAGCTAAAAAGGTTACTGTCATCTCTAAGGCTTACGGCAGCGACAAGGCTTATCAGTGGGAATCTGAGGGCGTTGACGGTTATACGATCTCTGAGGCTGATAAGAAAAATCCCGGTACAGTGATCATCCTCGAGCTTCTCGAGGATAACGAGGACGAAAGCTATGGCGAGTTCCTCGATCAGTACAGGATAAGAGGTCTTGTGAAGAAATACTCCGACTATATCCGCTTCCCCATTAAGATGGAGGTAACTCACAGCCGCCCCAAGGAACAGTCCGAGGAGGATAAGGCTGAGGGCAAGGCTCCGGAGTATGAGGAGTATATCGAGATCGAAACCCTCAACAGTATGGTTCCGCTCTGGAGAAAAAATAAAAACGAACTCAAGGAAGAGGACTATAAACACTTCTATACTGAGAAATTCTATGACTACAATGAGCCAATAAAATATGCCCACGTCAAAAACGAGGGCAATGCTAACTACAATGCCCTTCTCTATATTCCTTCAAAGGCACCGTATGACTTCTATTCAAAGGAATACGAAAAGGGACTCCAGCTCTATTCCAACGGCGTACTTATCATGGACAAGTGCAGCGATCTGCTTCCGGATTATTTCAGCTTCGTAAAGGGTCTGGTAGACTCCGAGGATCTGTCGCTCAATATCTCCCGTGAGATGCTCCAGCACGACAGACAGCTCAAGGTCATCGCTAAGAGCATCGAGAAAACTATCAGCAGTGAGCTTAAAAAGATGCTCCGCAATGATCGTGAAAAGTATGAGGAATTCTGGAAGGCGTTCGGTCTCCAGCTCAAATACGGCGTCTACAGCGACTACGGCATGAACAAGGAAAAGCTCCAGGAGCTTCTCATGTTCACATCTTCCAAGGAAAACAAGCTCGTAACTCTCGACGAATACGTTACAGCAATGCGTGAGGAGCAGAAGTATATCTACTATGCAACTGGCGAAAGCATCGCTCGTATCGAACAGCTCCCTCAGACTGAGCTTGTGCGTGAAAACGGTTATGAAATACTCTACCTCACCGACAATGTCGATGAATTCGCACTCAAAACTCTCATGAAGTACAAGGACAAGGAGTTCCGTTCAGTTTCTGCTGACGACCTCGGACTTGAAAATAACGACAAAAAAGAGGAGATCAAGGCTAAGGAAGAGGAGAATTCTGATATGCTCAAGACTCTTGCCGATGCACTCGAAGGCAAGGTATCAAAAGTCATCCTCTCCCAGCGTCTGAAGTCGCACCCCGTCTGCATCACAAGCGAGGGCGAGATCTCACTCGAAATGGAAAAGATCCTCAACGCTATGCCTACCGACCAGAAGATAAAGGCTCAGCGTGTCCTCGAGCTGAACCCCGAGCACGAGATCTTCTCAAAGCTCCAGTCCCTCAGCTCTGCCGGCGATACCGAAAAGCTCAGCAAATACGCTAAGCTCCTCTACAGTCAGGCGCTCCTCATCGAGGGCATGAGCATCGACAACCCCGTCGAATTCTCTAACCTCATCTGCGAACTTATGTAATCCCATCAGATAAATTGTTTGTGGAGTGTTTTCGCAGCCTGCTGGGGAAAACCTTTCTGAGGAAAGGTTCTTCCCCAGACCCCTTTCCAAAGACTTTTAAACAAAATTCCCCGATAGGGTCCACGAGGACCCTATCGGGGAATTTTAATTGGAAGTTTTAGGGAGGGAGTTTGAGGGAGGACCCTTTTTCAAAAG
>JBGVIW010000130.1:0-9656 GCA_045128995.1 Ruminococcus sp. | reverse complement strand
CAATATATTTAGTCAGATCTGATCAGCGGTTCCTGAATTTTTAAAAATGTAACATGAGCCAGAACGCAAAAGCGGTCAGAGAATTCTGACCGCTTTTGCTGTTATGTTGTTTTATTACGCTGGATTTTATATGCTTTGCACATTCATGATGTAACCGGGAGTTTTTGCAGTATAAAATTTTGAATAGTATATCGTTTCAAAGGTAATAAAACAACACCGCACAAGACTTTGTGCGGTGTTGTTTTAACATACTGGCAGATTAAGCTGAACGATCACCATGAATTTCTGCTCGTCATACTCAATGCTTACTGTTCCGCCGTATACATCTGCGATATGCTCTATGATCTCGATGCCGAAGCCATGCTGAGCCTTGTTTTTTCGGGTCGTAATGATACGGCTTTCTGATATTCTAATACCGTTGCTCTTGCTGTTATGCACCTTAAAGAATATCATATCCTCTGCCTGCCATATTGAACAGTTCATACATTTTATTCCGTCATCCATCTCCTCGCAGGCTCGCATTGCATTGCTGAGAAGATTTGTAAGAAGGCTGCATATATCTGCTTTCTTTAGTGCAACGTCTTCAGACAGCGTGCAGCTTGCCTCGAAGGCAATTCCTTTGTTCTCACAATTTTTTGCCGTCTGGCGGAGAATAACATTTGCAATCTCGTTTTCACAGAATCTAAGCTTGTATTTTTCGCTGCTGTAGGTTAGTCTCAGCTCATCGGCAAGCTGGGAGGCATCCTTGATGCAGGAATCATTTATAAGATTCCTGAGCACCTCCATATGATTATTGAAATCATGCCTGAGTTTTGAAAGATCACGGGATGTAGTTTCGATCTGCTCCTGATACTGCTGGGATAGTCCCTGATAGTCTTCAAAGAACCTGACCTTCTGTTCGAGCATTTCCTTTTCCTTTGATTTTTTCATTATCCTCAGCAAAAAGACGTTTGATACAAGACTGAGCGAAACGATCACTAAAAACAGAAACAGGATATATCCCGAATTCTTCGGCACATAGGTCTGCTGAAGGATAATTACGAATGTGTGGAGAATTATAAACTGGGTTATGGGAAATATCGCAAAGGTAAGTACTCCCGAAAACCGGATCTTTTTATAATAAATCCGTTTCAGCAGGAACATTATCAGATACATGAACCCGCCGACAGGTAAAAACACAAAGGAATAATACGGATCTGTACGGATCATCTGGGTGAAAATTCCCAAGTCAGCTCCTGTATACATCTCAGAAAAATATATCAGTACCGCACTCAGAATATCACTCATCATGAAGCAGATATAATTCACTGCGGCGCACATAAATATCTTCTTTGGCTTCTGGGGACGGAATGCGAAATAATAATACAGGGCTATCAGCGTGATATCCACAACTGTGAGCAGCGTCCTGTCCTCTTTTGCGAACAGCATCAGGTCACCGTGAAAGCACTGGGAGTATATAAAGAAGGACGGCAGATAGATGAAGGTTGCCGATATAAACAGTATCATCGGAAGCCGCTTTGGCTTTCCGAGAAACTGTATCGAAAAGACCACCATGTATATATGCGTGAAAAACTCCGAGAAAAATGCGTTGAATATAAACCAGAATGTGTCTGTCATGATCATTTTACCTCCTGCTCGTGGAGCGCACTTTTGATCCTTACAATCTCCATTCGCTTTTCGGCGATGGTAGTTGTGCCGATAGCACTCAGCGGAATTTCCGTGCTGCCGGCAAAAACGTGTTTTGCTTCGATGCGCTGTATTCTCCGGAGGTTTACTATGTAGCTCTTGTGGCACTGATAAAAATACTTCGGAAGCTTCGGAAGAAGCTCTGAAAGCTTATAGTAGCCCGTATATGCTCCGCTCTTTGTATAAACAGTAACGCATCGCTTTCTGCTGCTCAGATAAAGAATATCTGCCAGCGGAATATAATTCACTCCGCTTCCTGTAGTTTTAAATGCCAGCATCTCTTCCTCCGGCAGCTGTTCATTCATAAGTCTGGCGATGTACTCTTTCAGAACTTCACGCTGAAATGGCTTAGTGATAAATCCGCTAGGCTTCACACTTTTGCTTAGAAACACCTTCTGGATATAGTCCAAAGGATAGCCTGTGATATAAATGATTTTCGTATTTGAGTGTGTCTCCAATATCTTCTCCGCATAATCAATACCGCTGCTCGCAGAGCTGTCAAACTGCAGATCCATGAAAACAGCGTCAACATGAGGCTGGCGGCAGAGATATGCACTCAGCTCCTTCCATGATGTAAATGCCTCCGCCGAAATAGCTTCATTTATCGCTCTCAGCTCTTTTATAAGCTGAGATCCGATGCGGGGATCATCATCTAAAATTATGATATGTAACATTTCTGAACTCCTTGATTTTCAAGATGTTTTCAGTTGTATTATATCACATAATCCACAGCACAAATTAACTGAGGATTAACTGATTTTTAATAAAATATGTCCGGGAGGAATTTTTACAAAATCCAGCCATTTTTTTACAGTTCTATTGAAGCAGAGATTCCATATACATTATAATTAAAGTGAAAACATTGTTAATCGTAATTTTTTCAATGGTGCAAGGAGAATTGATATGTTAAAATGGAAGAAAACTTTATCATGCTTATGTGCGGCAGCAGTGTGCTTGAGTGCAGTACCCTACGGCACGATGTTCGCACTTGCTCAGGAGCTTCAGAGCGGCGAATTACCAGCCGATGTTATACTTGAGGAGGTATCTGTTCCTGTTGTGAAACAGTCTGGTGTGCTGCTAAGCGGTGATTCAGACGGCGACGGTTCAGTAACTGATGCGGATGTGACTGCTCTGGAAGAGGCTATTGAGGCAGGAACAGTTATCGGTCTTGAGCAAATGGACGTCAACGGTGATAATGCTGTTGACGGCGATGACCTTGCAATGGTCTCATCCTTTGCGGCAGGAGAGATTAATTATTTCCCCGTCGGAGAGGTCTGGCAGGCAGATGTACAGTTCATGACACGTTCAGAATGGATCCATCAGCTTGTCACCATATTTGATATGTCCGTTAAGGATACCAGTACTGTGACGCACTGCTTCACCGATCTCGGCGGCTGTGAATATGCAGAGGAGATCGACCTTGCAGCAAATTTCGGCGTATTTGAGGTCGACGGTGAGCTGTTCTTGCCCGATGAATATGTAACAAGAGAATTTGCTGCTCATACGCTGAATTACTGTATGGGCTTCCCGAATGATGTGGCTTGTACCTATTCCGATAAGGATGATGTCTACTATCAGGGCGACGTACAGATCTCAGTGACTAGAGGCTGGTTCACGCTCAACTCAAATCAGTTTCAGCCTAAGCTTTATATGACAGCAGCGGAATCAGCTGCTGCGCTGGCTGATGCCAAAGCAGTTGCCGCTTCATCGGAAATCGACGAGAATCACGAGGATTCGATAGTCTACAAGGACGGTGTAGTTGTTTTTGAAGAAAGCGCAGAGGTAACATCCTCCGGAACAGAGATTACTGTCAGCGGAAGCACACTGGCGGTTTCAGCCGGAGATAATTTTGTGTGCTGTGAAAACGGATCAGTTAAGGCATATAATGCGGTGAGCGTTACAAAAAATCCCGACGGCTCGCTTACTATCGAAACTCAGGAGCCTGACCTTGCGGAGGTTATCGAGAGCATTGACATCGAGGGATATGCCTCGCTTCAGGATGACGGAAATGAAACATACGGACTGGATATATCAGTGAAGAATTCTTCTCCGAAGGGCTTCTCTGAGGTTATTCCGATAAATGATATCTCTCTTAACATGAAGCTGCCTATAAATGATGATCTCTCCGTTATGCTTGAAGGAGCGATATCAAATATCAGGATGCCGATCACCTTTGAGGGCAGTCCTCTGAACGTTGAGGAATTCTATATCGGTATCGAGGCTGACTGCGAGGCTAAGGCTACTCTCAGCGGAAGCCTCAACCTGACCGAGAGCAAAACAATGCAGATCGCTTCTATCCCTGTTCAGGGATGCGGCGTAGTTAATGTGAATCTCGTAGTTTCGCTCGTTATTACCGTTTCCGGCGAGATCATTGTCACCTATGGCTTTGATTTCGATGCAGGCGTGCAGTACAGCTCTGCCAACGGCTGGCGTCTCGTCAAGAACTTCAATAAAAAATCCTTCTCTGTTGAGGTAAAGGCTGACCAGAAGGTCGCTGTAAAATGCGCTATGAATGTTGACGTTCTCGGAAAGAGTATCGGTTCAGTCTACGTGATGGGCGGTGAAAAAGGAAGCTATCGTGAGAAAATACAGGATGACGGGGTGGTCTGTGGTTCACTTAAAGTATATGCCTTCGCTGAAGCTGGCGCAAGCCTCTCGCTTTTCGGCAAGACCTTTTCAAAGAGCTATCCGTTTATTGACTGGGATAACTCTCCGTTTAAGTTCATAAAACACTGGGAAGCTTATACGCCTGTGTCAGAGTGCTCCTACGGAGATTTTGACCTCGATCCCGGCAGCGGCAGCTACAGCGGCTGGACGGGCTATTCCCAGTACGGTCTGATGTTCAGCGAACAGATACCTGTTACCACTATTGATACCGCCACTGTCCTGACAGGCGATATGACCGTCGAAAACGGTATGATACTCAATGCTGACCTCGATTTAAATGGATATACGCTGACAGTGAACGGAGATCTGACGCAGAATAAAGGCGAACTCTATGTTCATGGCGGACGTGCAGAGGTTAATGGTACTTATGATATTGAGGGCGGTTCTCTGCGAATGGAGGACAAGGCTGACTATGTGTATGCGGAAAGCTTCCGCAACAGACCTGCAAACAATTTGACGGCAGGTACACTTGAAGTGACCGGAGAATTTTATTGCAGCACAGGTGATTTTACTGCATCCGGAACTCATACTGTGATCCTCTCCGGCACGGGAGATCAGTCTGTTGTAATTGACGACAGCAGCATTGACTTCCTGAATCTGACTATTAAAAATTCAGACAGCAGAAATATCGAGCTATCCGGTTTCTTCAGCGCAGCAACTGTAGATACTGAAGACAAGCCTTTGAATATTATCACTGCCAAGGGAGGTATGTGTCCGGAGATACTTAAATGCTCTGAGCTTAATGCTGCCGGATGGTTTGAACTCTACCATTCAGCCACTGACTTCAAAGGCGAAAAGATTTATATAGACGGCGATCTGTATCTGCATGGCGGCATTGATCTCAACGGTGCAGAGATGACTGTAACAGGCGATGTTCAGCATGATACGGGAAGACTTTATGTACACGGCGGTACTGTAAAGATCATGGGCAGCTACAGTCTCGAAAATTATGAAACCCTTATGAGATATGAAAACGGTGTTCTGAAAATGGAGCATAACACTGACTATGTATATGTCGGCGGAGAGTTCAAAATTAATACCAGCATGCCTTTATGGCCGCAGCTTCTGAATGCAGGCACATTGGAAATTGCCGGTGATTTCTATAGCTACACCGACCAGTTCAAGTCCCAGAATACTCATAAGGTAATACTTTCCGGCGAGGGTGACCAGACTGTTTATTTCGGAAATCAAAACGCCTGCTTCAATAATCTTCAGATAAAAAACTCTGACGCAAGAAGTATTATCATTGACGGTTTCTTTACTGTAAGTTCTGCTGTTACCTGTGACGGTGAAAATCTGAACATTGAAAGCACTAACGGCAGCGCATCTTTAGGCTCAGTTAAATCAAATGTATTCGTTACTGGAGATTTTGGATTTTATGGCAATAGTAATCTTCAGGGCGATATCGTGAAGGTTGACGGCTATGTGACGGCTAAGGGAAACCTGACGATAACAGGAGCAGATGTTACCGTAACAGGTGAGCTTACGCAGACCGGCGGTACTCTGACAATTACAAGAGGTACGCTTACTCTGGAGGATTTCTATGAGCAGACCGGCGGCACGCTGTACATAAAAAGCGGCACACTGAATGCTATGGAGGACTGTGAGCTTAACGGTATTATCAAGATGGATAATCAGTCAGGCTCTGCGGTGTTTAATGGGAATTTTTCACACAGGATACAGAATGATGATGCAATAAGTGCCGGAACGCTCGATTTCAAGGGAGATATTACAGTCTATGAATCAGCTTTCATTACTACCGGTACAAGCAAAACTATCCTTTCAGGTTCAGAAGACCAGACTATTTCCATAGAGTATTTTCACTCCGGTGATACAACTTATCATTTTAACGAACTGGAAATACTTAATTCTGACTCGAGAGATATCATCATTACGGACGAATTCGACGCTAATAATGTTTCCTGCGACGGCGAGGCTGTGAATTTTATCATGGACGGCGGCAATATGGCTGGTCTCACTCTTAAATGCAGCGCAAATGTAAGCGGAGACTTTCTTATTGGCTATAACACAATAAATCTCAACGGAAACACCATGAAAGTTGACGGAGACATACGCCAATTCAGCGGCACGCTCAAGCTTGCCGGCGGACAGCTTTATGTTGACAATTATTCCATGCAGACTAAGGATGAGACAGCCTCTGAGGGAATTCTTAATATGACCAGCCCTAAGGATTATTTCTGCGTGAACGGAGATTTTACTATTGACACTTCAAAGAATCATACAGGCTACCTGACAGCAGGTACGCTCGAGATAAAGGGTGACTTTTATCAGCAGTATACCGACGGTTCAACTTACGCTTTCCCTGCAAGCGGTACACATACTGTTATACTCAGCGGAGAAGCACCTCAGAGTGCGGCATTCGATTCATACCCCGATTCTCATTTCAATATCCTGAAGCTTACTAAGGATGAGATGAATTATACCTTCAGCTCGGATTCATGCTGGAATGAGCTTATCCGTGATGATGAGGGCGGTACTGTCGCTACGACGACAACAACAACGACTGCCGTAACGACTACGACTACCACTACAGAAACCACAACTTCTACAGCTTCTTCCACATCAACTGCTACGGCAACAGACACTACAACAGCTCCTCCGGAGATAATTCCAGGAGATGTTAATATGGACGGTATTGTTACTGAGGAGGATGCTGCTCTTGTAGATGAGTATTATGCTATAGTTGGCGCAGGCGGATTACCTGATTTTTCTGAGCAGCAGTTCCTCGCCGCTGATATGAATGGTGACAGCAGAATTGACTCATTAGATGCCGAGATCATACGCAGTATGCTGAGAGGTGAACCGACAGTCACTGCTTCCTATGTAACTGAGGTTATAACCACACCCGGATATTATTTCTCTCATGATAACCGCACTTTCAGCAGGAATCAGATCGTAAGCGTTATCATGGCTTATGAATACTCAGACGGCACGATTGAAACTGTCGATATAACACCTGACGTTGACTTCGGCGGAGCAACTCCTGAATCGACATATCTGAGAAGCGAGATTGATTTTACCTATGAGATCCAGCTTTATTACAACAGCAAGGCGCTCACGGACGCTGACGGAAACGCAGTTACAGCTCCGGTATACATCGGAGTAAAGGGCGACGCAGACCTCAATAATGAGGTGGATTCACTTGATGCGTCGATCGTGCTTTCTTACTACGCTAGAGTTCAGACAAGCGTTACGCTCGACAAGAATATCAGGTTCTCTCAGGACAGTGAGATCCTCGACGAGTTTGCAACATTTCTTGCAGATTATGACGCTAACGAATCGGACGAGAATAATTCCATTTGCTCAAAGGATGCAAGATCACTCGATGCTCTCGACGCTTCCAGCATCCTCACTTTCTATGCTGAGAAGCAGACCGTCTCAACTGGAGCCTGACGTCCCTATAATAACTAAAATCGCCCTTTTTATGGGGATTCAGTCCATCAAAAAAGTCCAGCTCTGAGCTGGACTTTTTTACATAGACTTCGTGTAGGATCTTTGTGCAATTTTTGAAGATCTGCAAAACAAATCCCCTCACTCAGCCAAGCAAGGGGATTGGAGTTGTATTCAGTTTTTCATCATCTTTCTCATTCTTATCATATCAAACGCATCGATAATACCATCCTCCATGAGGTCAGCCTCGTAGCCGATTTCGGAGATGTTTCCCTTGAGATACGACTGGAGGAGTACCATATCTGCCATGCTTATCTCGCCGTCAAGGTTAGTATCTCCGTAGGCAACGTCCTCGTCCATCGGATTGAACTTCAGTCCCCATTCAAGAGCGTAGCGGTGGGCTTCGGTGTTGTACCAGCCGTTGATTACGCAGTCAGCATCAAACATACAACATGTCTCGTTGGTTAAGGGATCATACATACTATCCATATAAGCGCCAATGTATATTTTCTCACCAAGCTTACCGATGACTTCAATTGTCGGCGGTATTGTAATCGATTTATTACCATAATAAGATTCTGAATCAAATATAATTTTCGCTGCTGGTGGAAATTCACATCCTGATTTGATGAAAGAAATAGCAATTTCCTTTACCTCATTACCAAAAGTCAGTGATTCAAATTGATCTGTACTCAAATAGTGTAAATAATTGATCGAAGGAACATTTAAATAGATACTTTTTGCCTTCATTCCAGCGAAAACTTTTACGCCCAAATTCAGCTGCGGACAGTCAATTATAACGTCGCCTAAAGAAGTACATTTGTCAAAGGCGAACCCGCCAATGAATTCAAGTTCTTTCGGAAAATTGATATTTACAAGCTGTGCACAATCATAGAATGCATAAGGAGCAATATATTTAAGCGTAGACGGCAGCTTAACGTCAGTAACAGCCGATGAACTAAATGCGTGAACACCAATTTCTACTATTAAATGTCCCGAAACCTGTCTAGGAATACTGATAGATGTTGTGGTTTTATCAGTCAGCTCTATAAGCATTGCCGTTCCATCTGGATAAATAGCGTATACACATCCGGCTGATTCTATAGTTTCAAGTTCCTTTGTTTCAGGAGTATAAGTATAATACTCAAATCCGTAATCATTATCTTTATACTTATAGTTATAATACGTTTGCTTTTCCGTATCAACAATAATTCTTTTGGTTCCTTCATCATCCAGCCAGTATTCTTCGTACTCAAAATAAAGATGGCGAATATCAGGTACGCATTGCAGTACAGCAGTACTATTGAAATGTTCGGTTTGTTCCTCGCCATCATAATATGAATTATAGTAGGTATTCCTATCTGCAATACGATGATATTGCTGAGCCTGCTCGAAAGTAATTCTTTTACCTACATCATAACCCGCAAGCGTTCTTCTGGCTCTTTCGCAGATAACACCCCAATATGAGGATCTCTCCGTCTCAAAGATAAACTTGCACAGCTCCTGTTCTTCAGCTGTCAGAGCATCATAATCCGTGATGCAGAGATCATATTTCAGGAATTTGTCCCACATCTCCCAATCAATTTCACGATTATAATATTCCGAATCAAAGATATATGGCGAAGCATTGACCGTTATTCCTTCGGAAAATGGAATTGACGTGATGCAAATTATTGCCGACAGGATTAATGATTTGAGTTTCTTTTTCATAAGATGACCTCCTTAACTCTCCGGATAAAGATTTTTACGCATTCTTATCATATCAAACGCATCGATAATACCATCCTCCATGAGGTCAGCCTCGTAGCCGATCTCGGAGATGTTTCCCTTGAGGTACGACTGGAGGAGTACCATATCTGCCATGCTTATCTCGCCGTCGAGGTTAGTATCTC
>JBGVIW010000129.1:0-2445 GCA_045128995.1 Ruminococcus sp. | reverse complement strand
GCATATCTGCTTTCAGAGCGAAAGCAGAGTAGCTGCTGATATGTTTGCAAAACTCTATCTCAAGGTTTTCGGAGAGGAGATCTCCGGAAGCTGCCGTGAGACAACGAGGAAGAGCGGAACAGTGCTCTACAGCTTCGATATCGAAGGCGAATCCGCCGGAAGAGTGCTTTCGGCTTACAGGATCACTCCCGGTGAGCGCAGCATAAACTCAGATATCATCCCGAGCAGCAGTCTCGGTGTGTTCGCAGGCGGAGCTTTTCTTGCCTGTGGAAGCGTGAACGATCCTTCAAAGGAATATCATCTTGAGTTTGTAGTTCCGGATGAAAAGCTAGCAGGAGAGCTTGCAATGCTTCTGGGTGATTTTGGTGCGAATGCAAAAACTGTCGTAAGACGTGGTCAGTATGTCGTCTACATAAAGGAAAGCGAGTCGATCGAGGATACTTTGACTTTTATCGGCGCTACGCAGTGTACGCTTGAGCTTATGAACGTCAAGATATTCAAGGATGTGCGCAATAAAGCTAACCGCCTCGCCAACTGCGACAGTGCGAATATTGACAAGGTCGTGAACGCTGCAATGCGTCAGATCGAGGATATCATCCTCATAAACAATACGATGGGACTTGATTCGCTGCCTGATGAGCTTCGTGAAATAGCTGAGCTGAGGCTCTCGAACAGCGGTATGAGCCTCCAGGAGATCGGTGACTCGCTTCAGACTCCGATCAGCCGCTCAGGTGTCAATCACCGCTTCAGGCGAATTGCTAAAATAGCTGAAAAAATCCGTTCCGGAGGAGAAAACTGAAATGAAACCAGATAGCTTTGTAAATCTTCACCTGCATACTGAATATAGTCTCCTTGACGGTGCGTGCAGGATAGAGAAGCTTATGGAGCGTATAAAGGAGCTTGGACAGACCGCTGTCGCAATAACCGATCACGGCAATATGTACGGAGCGGTGGAATTTTGGAATGCGGCTAAAAAACATGGAATAAAGCCAGTTATCGGCTGCGAGGTATATGTTGCGCCCCGCAGCCGTTTTGATAAGGAGTCTGGAATGGACTCCTCGCCGTACCATCTGATACTGCTGTGCAGGAATAATACAGGATATCAGAATCTCGTAAAGCTTGTATCGCTCGGCAGCATCGAGGGCTTCTACAATAAGCCAAGAGTCGACCTAGAGCTTCTGAAAAAGTATCACGAGGGACTTATATGCCTGAGTGCCTGTCTTGCAGGTGAGATCCCGAGGCTTCTTGTTGGCGGACAATACGAAAAGGCAAGGCAGACTGCACTTGCTTACAGGGATATTTTCGGCAGCGGCAGCTATTATATCGAGATCCAGAACCACGGGATAGAGGATGAATTGAAGATACTTCCTCAGCTCTATAAGCTCTCCGCAGAGACTGGAATCCCGCTTGCGGCTACGAATGACTGCCACTATATCAATAAAACAGATGCAGAAATGCAGAACGTTCTGCTATGTATTCAGATCAACAAGATGGTCGGCGAAGCCAATGGAATGGGTTTTGAGACGGATGAGTTCTATGTGAAGTCAGCTGATGAGATGTGCGCCCTCTTCAAAGGTCACGAGGAGGCGGTATGCAATACAGCCCTCATCGCAGAGCAGTGTAATGTTGAGTTTGAATTCGGCAACATCAAGCTACCGAAATTTACCGTCGAGGGAGTCGATGATAACCATGAGTATTTCCGAAGGCTGTGCTATGATGGAATGTACGAAAGATACGGAAATCATCCTGACGGGCAGGTGATTCAGCGGCTTGAATATGAGCTGGATGTAATAACAAGGATGGGGTATACTGACTATTACCTCATAGTCTGGGATTTTATCAGGTATGCAAAGGAGAATAATATCCCCGTAGGCCCGGGAAGAGGCTCCGGAGCAGGCAGTCTTTGTGCCTACTGCATTGGAATTACCGGCATCGACCCGATAAAATTCAATCTGCTCTTCGAGCGTTTTCTTAATCCGGAGCGAGTGAGTATGCCCGATTTTGACATTGATTTCTGCATCGAGGGCAGACAGCAGGTAAAGGATTACGTCGTCCGGCGTTATGGCGAGGAATACGTCTCGGAGATAATTGCATTCGATACGATGAAGGCTCGTGCGGCAGTTCGTGACGTGGGAAGGGTACTTGATATGCCTTATCAGCTATGCGATAAGGCGGCAAAACTCATTGATCCGAGGGCGACTCTTGAGCAGGCACTCAAATCCTCTGAGGAGCTGAGTATGCTCTACCGCTCGGATAAATCAGTCCGCAGGCTCATAGATACGGCTTCTCAGCTTGAGGGAATGCCTCGCCATGCTTCGACCCATGCGGCTGGAGTTGTTATCTCAGCCGTTCCGCTGAGTGATCTTGTTCCGCTTCAGCGAAACGATGGCACTGTTGTAACGCAGTATACGATGACAGTTCTGGAATCGCTCGGATTGCTGAAGA
>JBGVIW010000128.1:0-11840 GCA_045128995.1 Ruminococcus sp. | reverse complement strand
GATACCCAACAGCGGCTGGTGAGAAGATCATATTCCTGCGGCCGCCAAAGAGATTGCGTATTATAAGCACAGCAAAAACACACCCCGCCGCCGGAATTCCTACACCTATAGCGGCAGGCATCATTAATGAAATTATAAGCGCATCCGATGTGCATGAAAGATCATCGGCAGTGAATTTCCTGCTGCGCAGGCGAAGTACTGCCAGTTCAGCCGCCAGAGAAACTGCGATACAGCACAGGCTGACGGCAACTATTTTTACGCCATAGTAGAAATATGCCATTATCTCAAGCGGCAGAAGCGTAAGCATGATGTCAAGCCATATCAGCCGCTCGGATTTCGGTTTTGCAAGCATCAGACGTCTTCCCGCAGTCTTGCAGCCGCAGCCGCCATGTCATCTGCTTTAAAGAGGTAGCTGCCTGATACCATTACATTAGCACCGGATCTCTTCACCTTTTCGCACGTAACAGCGTCGATTCCGCCGTCGACTTCAACATCAGCTTCAAGTCCGAGCTGATTGATTTTCTCACGGATAGCAGCGATCTTTCCAGTCATATCCTCCATGAAGCTCTGTCCGCCGAATCCCGGCTCTACAGTCATGACGAGAACCATATCCAGATACGGCAGGTACTCATAAACAGCATCAGCTAGCGTAGCCGGCTTTATCGCAAGGGCAGCCTTCACTCCGCATTCACGGATCGCCTTGATCGTCTCCATCGTATCGCTTTCGCTCTCAAGATGGAAGGATATAATATCCGCACCAGAATCGGCAAAACGTTTAACATAACGCAGCGGATCAGTAATCATAAGGTGGACATCGAGCGTCATGTCCGTAAGTTTTTTAATACCTGCAAGAACAGGAAGTCCGAAAGATATATTATTTACAAAAACACCGTCCATCACATCAAAATGGAGCATATCGATACCGCTTTTTTCCATGCGGCGGACTTCGTTTTCGAGATTCATCATATCAGCGCTGAGAATAGACGCAGCAGCGTAATTTTTCATAAAAACATCACTTCTTTCATGCGGCAGCGCCGCAGAATTTATTCATAATTTATACATAAATCATCATTTTCAATCAGACCTATACACTATTTATTATATAATATTTGCACTCAACCGTCAATATGATTCGACTAATTTTTTCAGTATTTTTTTGTCCTCCGGATCAGGTCGGATCGCTCTGCGGTTTTCAGCGAAAAATAATTATGTGAAATTTCAAAAAAACCCTTTACAAATTTTTTCAGGTGTGATATAATAATCTCACCGTGTTCTTGGATAGGGGCTTGTCCTCATGTTCTGATGTTCACCCCTTTCTATGTCTGCGGAATAATTTTTATATGAGGTGCTTTCAATGTTACTGAAAGAAGAAAAGACAGCCGTTATCGAGGCTAACAAGACTCACGAAAACGATACAGGATCTCCTGAGGTTCAGGTTGCTATTCTCACAAGAAGAATCAACGATCTTACTGAACACCTCAAGATCCACAAGAATGATCACCACTCAAGAAGAGGTCTTCTTAAGATGGTAGGTCACAGACGTAACCTTCTTAACTATCTCAAGAAGAAGGATATCAACAGATATCGTGCAACTATCGAGAAGCTCGGTATCCGTAAGTAATTTCTATTTGCACTTAAAGGCAGTCGGAGCTTTCCTACTGCCTTTACGTCTATACGACGTTAAATAATTTCAAAAATGCAGTCCGGACTTTTAGCATTAAACTGTGATCCGTCATCTCCGATGTGTCAGAGTTTATTGCTAAAGCCGCTGCGTGAAAAATTACAGGAGGCATATTTTTATGTTTGAAAATTTCAGAACCTTTGAAACTACTTATGCCGGCAGAAAACTCGTTGTTGAGACTGGCAAAGCATGCGGACACTCCAACGGATCATGCTGGGTAAGATACGGCGAAACTGTTGTTATGGCGAACGTTACTGCAAGCGCTAAGCCCAGAGAAGGCGTTGACTTCTTCCCGCTTTCAGTTGACTACGAGGAGAGACTCTACTCCGTAGGAAAGATCCCCGGATCCTTCACTAAGCGTGAGGGAAAGCCCTCTGAGAAGGCTATACTCACTTCAAGAGTTGTCGACAGACCTATCCGTCCGCTCTTCCCTAAGGACATGAGAAACGACGTTTCAGTTGTTATGACTGTTCTCGCTGTTGAGCCTGACAATTCTCCCGAGATCACTGGTATGATCGCTGCTTCTATCGCAATTTCTATCTCAGATATCCCGTGGAACGGCCCTATCGCTGGTATCAGCGTTGGTCTTGTTGACGGTGAGATCGTACTCAACCCCACTCTCGAGCAGAGAGCTAAGACTGACCTCAATCTCACAGTTGCCGGTACAAGAGAAAAGATCGTTATGATCGAGGCTGGCGCTAACGAGGTTCCCGAGGACACAATGCTCGACGCTATCCTCACAGGTCACGAGGAAATCAAGAAGATGGTCGAGTTCATCGACGGCATCCGTAACGAGATCGGCAAGCCTAAGTTCGCTTTCGAGTCTCAGGAAGTTGATCACGATATGTTCGACGCTATCGAGGAATTCGCTGCTGAAAGAGTTAAGTTTGCTCTTGATACTAACGACAAGAATATCCGTGATGAGAGACTCGCTCCCATCGTTGATGATATCCATGCTAAGTTCGATGAGGTTTATCCCGAGCAGATCGCTATGATCGATGAGTGCATCTACAAGCTCCAGAAGAAGATCGTCCGTGCATGGCTCTACGAGGGCAAGCGTGTTGACGGCAGAGGTATCGACGAGATCCGTCCTCTCGCTGCTGAGGTAGGCGTTCTCCCAAGAGTTCACGGCTCAGGTCTCTTTACAAGAGGTCAGACTCAGGTTCTCACAGTTGCTACACTCGGCCCTGTAAGCGAATCACAGAAGATCGACGGTATCGATGAGGAAGAATCCAAGAGATATATGCACCACTATAACTTCCCTTCATACTCTGTAGGTGAGACAAAGCCCAGCAGAGGCCCCGGAAGACGTGAGATCGGTCACGGTGCACTCGCTGAGAGAGCACTCGCTCCTGTAATCCCGCCTGTTGAGGAATTCCCCTACGCTCTCAGACTTGTTTCAGAAGTACTCTCCTCCAACGGTTCTACTTCACAGGGCTCGATCTGCGGATCAACTCTCGCACTCATGGACGCAGGCGTTCCGATCAAGGCTCCTGTAGCTGGTATCTCCTGCGGACTCATCACTCTCCCCGACAGCGACGACTTCATGACTATGGTTGACATTCAGGGTCTTGAGGACTTCTTCGGCGACATGGACTTCAAGGTTGGCGGTACTCATAAGGGTATCACTGCTATTCAGGTTGATATCAAGGTCGACGGTCTTACTCCTGCTATCATCAAGGAGGCTTTCGAGAAAACAAGAAAGGCTCGTCTCTATATCCTCGACGAGATCATGCTCAAGGCTATCCCTGAGTCAAGACCTACTGTAAGTGAGTATGCTCCCAAGATGGTTCAGACTAAGATCCACGTTGATAAGATCCGTGAGGTTATCGGTCAGGGCGGTAAGGTTATCCAGAAGATCTCTGCTGACTGCGGCGTTAAGATCGACATCAACGATGACGGTAACGTGTTCATCAGCGGCGTAAGCTCTGAAGGCGTAAACAAGGCTCTCCAGATCGTTCATACTATCGCTAACGATCCTGAGGTAGGCGCTATCTACAAGGGTAAAGTAGTGAGAATCATGGACTTCGGCGCATTCGTTGAGATCGCTCCCGGCAAGGACGGACTCGTTCACATCTCAAAGCTCGACAAGTCAAGAGTTGAGAAGGTAGAGGATGTTGTTTCTATCGGTGACGAGATCGTTGTCAAGGTAGTTGAGATCGACCGTCAGGGAAGAATCAATCTCTCCCGCAAGGACGCTCTCGCTGATATCGAGGCTAAGAGAAATAACGGTTAATTGAATAAAATCAAAGGGCAGTCGATCGACTGCCCTTTTTTTATTTATCTTCCTGCTCAGTAAATTTCTTGATGGTCTGTCTTTCAGTAGCACGGCAATGAGCCTTGATTTCAACACTGTTTATGTAGTTAGTGAAAACCTGCTCACCATTTGCCTCGAAGTAATTCTTGAATGGGCAGCAGATTCTGATGATGTTAGTCTGATTGAAAAATGCAAACTGAACCGGAACGTGCATAAGCTTGCTCTCTCCGGCAATTATAAGCCCGCTTCCCTCTTTGCAGACTGAAGGGCAGGCTCTGAGATTATAGTCTGCCGCACGCACATCGTCAATGTACTCCGTAAATGGCGATCCCGGCGCTTCTGCAACAGCTACTCGCTGGGTCTTGTCGCTGAAATCAGAATCGATTATAGTCTGCGCAGCATCGAGCATGAAGTCATATCCATAGCCCCATGTTGCGGAATACTGAGCGATCGTCCATCCGTTTTCTTCTTTAAGTCCGTGAAAAATCATATTAGTTCCTCCTGAATTTTATTATTTATTTTATACCCATACATTCCTTGAAATTTTCCGCAAGGATCATACGGTTCTGCTCCTCTGAAAGTCCGATCGCAAGGAATCGCTCCAGCTCATCAGCATGGCTCCACATCGGGAAATCTGATCCGAAGAAGCAATTTTCAGCTCCGTACGCTGAGATAAGCTCCGCAGCACGTTCAGGTGACATGAAAAACAGCGAGCTGCTCGTATCAAACTTAACGTTCTCAAGACCGGTTATGTACTCAGCTGCCTCATCCCAGCGCTCATATCCGCCGAGATGGGCTGCCATTATCAAAAGATTGGGGAAATCACGATGGATATTTGCAATTTTTTTCGGTGCTGAGTACTCATACCTGCTGTCGCCGCAGTGGATAAGCACAGGCATTACACCTTCGATCTGCTCATAGATCTTATACGCCGCAGGGGAATCCATATCAAACTGCTGGAAATCGGGATGTATCTTGACTCCGTGAAGTCCAAGTGTTTTGATCTGGGCGATATCGCCGGCAATATCCTCAGACTCAGGATGAGCTGTTCCGAAGCCGAAAAAGCAGGGGTGCGCCTCACATTCAGCCGCAATAAAACTGTTCACCGACGCTACCTGCTGGGGCTTGGTAGCTGTCGAACAAACGAGATAGCGTGAAACTCCGATCTCGCTTCCGCCTTCGATAAGCTTACTGCTGACTCCGCAGCTCTTCATCGGCAGGTCGTAAAACTTACCGGTATTTGCCGTAGCATTCTTCGCAATCTTCTCTGGAAAAATATGTGCGTGTGCATCGATTATTTCATATCTGCTGTAAATTTCCTTATCCATTATTATGATCCCGGCACTGGATCTTCAGTATCTCGTCAAAAATCCGATGTGCCGCATCCTCCTTTGTCATTTTTTCAAGTTCAAGCATACTCTCCGCTGTTATGAGAGTAAGAATATTGGTGTCAGTTCCAAAGCCTGCGCCATCGGTGCGAAGGCTGTTAGCGCATATCATATCGCAGTTCTTTGATTCTAGCTTCCTGCGGGAATTTTCGATAACGTTGTCAGTTTCCATTGAAAATCCGCAGATAAACTGTCCCTCACGCTTATGCTCGCCGAGGTATTTAAGGATATCCTTAGTGCGCCTGAGACTGATGCTCATATCAGAATCTGACTTCTTGATCTTTGAATCAGCCGTAGTCACCGGAGTATAGTCTGCCACAGCAGCCGCCTTTACTATGATATCCTGCTCAGCAGCGTGGCTGGTAACTGCCTCGAACATTTCCTCGGCAGATTCAACCTTCACGGTATTCACAAACATCGGAGGCTCAGCATCGGCATGAGCGCAGACGAGAGTTACATCAGCTCCACGCAGCATAGCTGCCTTTGCGGCTGCAAATCCCATCTTTCCGGACGAATGATTTGTAATGAATCGCACCGGATCTATTGCCTCTCTTGTTGCACCGGCAGTAACCAGCACCTTTTTCCCAGCAAGATCCTTTTCACAAGCGATCTCCCTGAGGATATATTCCAGCAGGACAATTTCCTCAGGCATTCTTCCATCGCCGATATCACCGTTTGCAAGCATTCCCGTCGCCGGACTTACGATCTCATAGCCAAAACGCTCGAGCTTAGCGATATTGTCCTGTACGATTGGGTTGTGGTACATATTGTGGTTCATCGCCGGCGAAACTATTTTTTTGCACGGACACGCCATAACGGTCGTGGTAAGCATATCATCAGCGATCCCGTTTGCGATCTTTCCGATAACATTTGCCGACGCCGGAGCTATCATCACAACATCCGCCTGCTTAGCGAGAGCAACGTGCTCCACACTGTACTGAAAATTCCGGTCGAACGTGTCGATAAGGCATTTGTTTCCGGTGAGCGTCTCAAAAGTGATCGGATTTATAAAATTAACAGCATTTTCAGTCATAAGCACCTGAACATTGCAGCTGAGCTTCTTCAGCATTCTCGCAAGATTAGCGATTTTATAAGCCGCAATACTTCCGGATACAGCAAGAACTACTGTTTTACCTTTAAGCATACTCTTATCTCCTTCTCATCTTATTATACATATTATACCACACATTCGCCCAGATTTGAATACCAAAACTGATAAATTTTATAAAATAATAAAATTTCTTCTAACCTATGTACATTTTATGAAAAATATGGTATTATATTAGGGTATTGTATTGTATCCTCGTATGAGGAATAATAACAAGGAGGAATTTTTTATGCAGACAAAATTCAACACAAAGCAGCTCGTACTTCTCGGACTGCTTACAGCAGTTCTTCTGCTGATGGCATTCACACCGCTTGGGTACCTTAATATAGGGCCTCTGGCAATCACCTTCAATGTGATTCCCGTAGCGATCGCCGCAGTAGCTCTTGGGCCGGTTGGCGGAGCAATTGCAGGCGCAGTTTTCGGACTCACAAGCTTTCTTCAGTGCATCGGTATCGGCGGCACAAGCGCAATGGGCGTGATCCTCTTCGAGATCAATCCGTTCCTTGCATTTGTTCAGCGATTCATCCCCCGTGTACTCGATGGATTCCTGCTCGGCTTTATATTCAAAGCTGTTGCAAAGCGTTCAAATGTGCATATCGCCTGCCTCGTAACAGGCTTCTGCTCCGCATTTTTCAACACTGCGTTCTTCATGACATCTCTGGTTGCACTCTTCGGCAGCACGGACTATATGCAGGAACTCATCAACGGAGAGAACATAATCATATTCATCTGTACATTCGTTGGAATCAACGCACTTTTCGAGATGCTCGCTTCCACAGTGATCACCGGAGCTGTCGGCTCGGCACTTTATAAAGCCAAGCTCATCAAAGCTCCTGCAAAACAATAACCCGGAGGATCCAGATCATGATTCTTGCTGTAGATATAGGAAATTCTAATATCGTCCTCGGCTGCTTTGAGGGAAATGAGATAAAGTTCGTCGAGAGGCTTTCTACTAATCAGAATTCAACTGCTCTCGAGTATACTGTTCTTATCAAGACTATCCTCGAGCTTAATAACCTGAGTGAACATATTTTTGATGGAGCGATAATTTCATCTGTCGTACCGTCGGTCACACATACCGTACGGGATGCGGTTCTGAGACTTACCGGACAGCACGCTATGATCGTCGGCCCTGGTTTGAAAACCGGACTGAAGATAATGCTCGATAATCCAGCCCAGCTCGGAAGCGACCGTGTAGCTGACGCTGTTGCCGCTATAAATCACTATCCATGCCCGATGATCATCATTGACATGGGAACGGCGACTACGATCTCGGTTATCGACAGGGAGAAGAATTTCCTCGGCGGTATGATCACGCCGGGACTTAGAGTCTCACTCGACTCCCTCACTAACAGAACCTCCCAGCTTCCGAAAATCAGCCTGGATCCGCCTAAAAAGGTAATAGGCACTAATACTATCGACTGCATGAAGAGCGGCATAATCTACAGTACAGCATCAAGCATCGACGGTATCATCGACCGCATTCAGGAAGAGCTTGGCGAGGAATGTACTGTAATATCCACCGGCGGACTTGCTAACTCGATCATCCCATTCTGCCGGCATAACATTACCATAGACGACCAGCTTCTGCTGAAGGGGCTTATGGTGATCTATAACAAAAACAACTGATACAATACAACAGAAGCCATAGAAAACTATGGCTTCTTTTTATATGCAATTGACCCGACTGCGGTAATATGGTATAATTATGAAAAACGGAGGTGAATAGAAATGGACTGGTATATTTTTGCGGCGGTTTATGCACTGCTCAATCTCATTTCATTTGCAATGTTCGCTGTCGACAAGCGAAGGGCAGTTAAAAAACAGTGGCGAATTTCTGAAGCATCACTCATTATCGCTTCCGCATTCGGCATCATCGGCGGATTCTGCGGAATGTACGTTATACGCCACAAGACAAAGCACGCTAAATTTTACATCGGACTTCCGCTGATCCTCATCGCCGAGCTTGCGGCAGCAGGAATTATTATTTTCAAATTCATGTAATTACATATTTTTCCTCTTGTGCAGAGAATATTTACGCAGATTTGCGCTATAATATCCTCAGGACATTTGTTATTCAACGATGTCATATCAGGATTACCTGATAAATTCCTTAACAAGAGGTGCTCGCAATATGTGGGACAAGATTGCACTTATCCTCCTTATTGTCGGAGGAATCAACTGGGGACTGGTCGGAATTTTTCAGCTTGACCTTATCGCCTGGCTTTTTGGCGGAACTGCTGCACTTATCAGCAGGACTCTGTATATTCTCGTTGCGATTTCAGCGGTATGGTGCATATCGCTTCTTTTCAGAAACAACGAAGAGTATGCAGTCAGCGTAAACGACCGATAACCCATACGTCCGTCTGATGCCGTGCGGACAAAACTAAAGGGAGGCTATATCTAGCCTCCCTTAATTTATATATTCTTCTTATTCGCTTACGTAAGGAAGAAGAGCAATGTGTCTAGCTCTCTTGATAGCAACTGTAAGCTCACGCTGATGATATGCGCAAGTACCTGTTACACGTCTAGGAAGAATCTTAGCTCTGTCAGTCATGCACTTTCTGAGCTTAGCAAGGTCCTTATAATCGATCTTCTCCACTCTGTCTGCACAGAACATGCAAACCTTCTTGCGGGGCTTCTTTGAAGGACGGGAATTTCTTTCTCTCTCCATGACATTTACCTCCTGTTCAATATAAAGTAAAGTTAAAACGGAACATCGCCGTCACTGAGGATCTCCTCAAAATCGCTGAGATTACCGTATGACATACTGTCATTATTCTGAGGCTGCTGCGGAGCTGCCTGCGCAGGAGCGGGAGCCTGATAGGAATTATTAAAGTTATTTGAAGGTGCCGAATAGGATGAACCGTTGTTTGCAGAAGCAGCACTTTTGGATTCACCAAAACTTACATTATCAGCTACAACATCATATCCATAATGCTTAACGCCATTATTATCAGTATAATTATTGTTTCTGATTGAGCCTTCGACAATAATCATTCTGCCTTTTGAAAAATAGCGAGAAACGAATTCAGCCTGCTGGCGCCATGCAACGACATTAATAAAATCAGCCTGACGCTCACCGGTATTCTTATCAGCAAATCTTCTGTCGATAGCGACAGTAAATCTACACGAAGCGATACCGCTCTGTGTCTGTCTGAGTTCCGGATCAGCAGTAAGTCTGCCCATTAAAATAACTTTATTAATCATCTGACCTTCTCCTTTAAATAATGAAGCGATTACATTACAGTAACGAGTGAACGAAGAACACCATCAGTAATGTTAAGACGTCTTGAAAGCTCAGCCGGATACTCAGGCTTGGACTCAAATGTATAGATTACATAGTAGCCCTCTGTCTCATCCTCGATAGGATATGCAAGCTTACGCTTACCCCAATCCTCGTTGACTTCAACAGCGCCGGCATTCTTTTCGATTCTAGCCTTAAACTTTTCAACGAGAGCCTTCATGCTCTCCTCGCCGTTCTTGAGGCTGAAAACAACCATTACTTCATACTTAGCGGATACCTTTGCCATTTCACACACCTCCTTCTGGATTATGCTCACAACCAACTATGAGCAAGGATAATAGTGCTGCCTAAACAGCACTTTAGTATTATAACACACCCGACAAAATTTGTCAAGCATTTTTTTAATTTTCACGATGAATTTTACTATTTTTACGTTCAGAGCGGATATAGCGAAAAGTCTCCTTCTCGCCTTTTTCTTTCAGCATGACGAGCAGCATCTCCAGCTTATTTGCGGTGTTTTCCTCGATGACCCTTCTGCCCTTTGCCTTGAGGAAATACTCCAGCGGCATTGAATCTGTATAATTATTTTTGTTATATATCTTTGATGCCGCAACACGATCGCAAAACATCTCATATATGAACACATCCGGCATTCTCACTGGCTCCATGAGCTTAGTCGCTGGATTATAGTCAGTCCAGTGTTCAAAATGATGACGATTTCTGCCCTTGTGGTGCATCCATGCCTTCGAGAAGCCATACACCTCACGCTCTTTTTCATTTGGGCTGCGGCTGCCCTGATAAAATTTTACGCCCGGGATGAATTCGGTCGGCGAAAACTTTGAAAGATCATGCATCAGTCCACGCCAGATTATGCCAGCTTTAATACAATGTTTCAGCACCATATGCCGATGATTAAGTACAGTCGACAAGTGACCTGTAAAGTTAGTGATTTTCATTTTCTGCTCCTATATTACACTGCTGTCGGCGTAGCTTCCCCTTATATCGAGGACTGATTTTTTTCTGATCAGCTTTCCGCTGATGATACGTCTGCCCTCGGAATACGAAGGATCGGCGATCTTTTTGGCGATAATTTCCACCGCAGCTGTCGCCATTTTATCGATATCAACCTCAACCGTAGTTATAGTGGGGATGCATATATTAGAAACAGTATAGTTATCGTATCCCACAACAGAAATATCCTCAGGTATTCTTATCCCCTTTGATTTAAGTGCCGAGATAACACGAAAAGCCGTCTCATCGCAGTTGCAGACAAAAGCCGTAGGCATTTCCTCAGGGAAATCAATTTTTGTGAATAATATTCCTCTGTCATCTCGATCATCGAGAGTCCAATCACTGCGATACTCGATATTATTCTCCATCAGACATTTAACATATCCCAGAAAGCGGTCATGAATACTGCTTGTTGCGGTTACATTTCCAAAGAAACCTATCTTACGGTGTCCCATTTCGATGAGATGATCCGTCACAAGATATCCACCATAGAAGCTATCTGAATTTACAGAATCAATACTGAATCTGTTGTCGTAAAAGTCCACGAAAACAAGCGGAACATCCACCTTACTCAGGCGTTCAATGAAGCGTCGGCGTATCTGTCCGATGACGATTATTCCGTCGATTTTCTTTTCGGTGATCATTTTTGGAAGCGTCTGTTCCAGTTCATTTTTCGCCGTAATACATTCATATGCAGTATATATACCGTTTTGTGAAAGCTTGTTTGAGATCATAGCCGTCAGTTCCCAATAGAACGTTCCCCTATCGCCTACAAAGCGCTCAGACGTTATAATCCCCACACTTTTTCCTGACTGTACCGACGGTGAACCTGCCTTCTCACCTTTTGTATTTGACGGAACATAGCCCATTTCTTCCGCCACTTCGCATATCTTTCTTCTGAGCTTATCGCTTACTCCGTCTCTTCCTGCCAGCGCATTTGATACGGTTACAACGCTGACCCCAACCTCACGGGCGATGTCGATCATTTTAACTCCGTTTTTCATATTTTCCCTCTCTATGTACGCAGTGCTATTAAAGCACTGCTAAAATTAACATTTTGATTATACCATAGTTTAATTAAAAAATAAAGTACTTTCAATAATTTTGTTAATCTAGAACAAAGCGTCACCCTTATATCCGTCATTTTG
>JBGVIW010000127.1:0-10005 GCA_045128995.1 Ruminococcus sp. | reverse complement strand
AGATACTTAATGACGCTTCATTCCGTCTGCTGAAGGGTGAGCACGTCGGACTTGTCGGAGCTAACGGCGAGGGAAAATCTACCTTTCTTAATATTATTACCGGAAAGATAATGCCTGATGAAGGTAAAATCGAATGGTGCCGCAGAATAACTACCGGATATCTCGATCAGTATAGCACCCTCTCAAAGGGCAAGACGATCAATGATGTACTGCGTGAAGCTTTTGCACATCTTGCAGACCTCGAGCAGGAGATGCTTGCGCTTTATGACAAGATGGCGGACTGCTCCGAAGAGGAGATGAACGAGGCTCTCGAGGAGGTCGGTGAGATCCAGAATATCCTCGATTACAGCGGATACTACACGATAGATTCAAAAATTTCAGAATATGCCAACGGACTTGGACTCGGCGAGATCGGACTCGACCGTGATGTATCAGAGCTTTCCGGAGGACAGCGTGCAAAGGTACTGCTTGCGAAGGTGCTGCTTGAGAACCCGATGATCCTGATTCTCGACGAGCCGACAAACTTCCTCGACGAAAATCACATCGCATGGCTGAAGAATTTCCTCCAGAATTATGAGAATGCGTTCATCCTCGTGTCGCATGACATCCCGTTCCTGAATGACGTGGTGAATGTTATATATCATGTTGAAAATGCCATCCTCACACGCTATACCGGTGACTATGAGAACTTCCAGCGTATGTATGAACTTAAAAAACGTCAGATAGAGCAGGCTTATGAAAAACAGCAGAAGGAGATCGCTGACCTCCAGGATTTCATCGCCCGCAATAAGGCTCGTGTTGCAACAACAAATATGGCAAAATCACGCCAGAAAAAGCTCGACAAGATGGATAAGATCACCCTCATGAGCGAAAAGCCAAAGCCGGTTTTCTCGTTTAACACGGCAAGAGCAACCGGCAGGGTAGTTATCGAGTGCAATGACCTCGTTCTCGGTTATGGCGAGCCGCTCACAAAGCCGGTTTCGCTCAAGGTCGAATGGGGACAGAAGATTGCGATCAAGGGCGTAAACGGACTCGGAAAATCAACTCTCCTGAAAACTCTGCTCAAACTTATCCCTCCGGTAGCTGGCGAGGTCGAGCATGACCAGTTTGTTGAGATCGGATACTTTGAGCAGGAGGAGGTCGCTACAAGCGAGACTGCGCTCCAGACAATCTGGGATGAGTACCCGTCAATGACGAATGCTGAGGTAAGAGCTGCGCTTGCGAAGTGCGGACTTACGACAGATCACATCACCTCACAGATGCGTGTTCTCTCAGGAGGAGAGAATGCAAAGGTGCGCCTCTGCCGCATAATGCTCAAGAGCATCAACCTTCTCGTGCTGGACGAGCCTACGAATCACCTCGACGTCGACGCAAAGGAAGAGCTGAAGCGTGCAATAAAGGAGTTCAGGGGAACTGTCCTTCTCGTAAGCCATGAGCCTGAGTTTTATTATGACGTAGCCGACGAGGTGTGGAATCTCGAGGACTGGACTACAAAGATTGTATAGGAGGAGTGCAGCGCATGAATATTCAGATTTTCGGAACAAAAAAGAGCTTCGATACAAAAAAGGCGGAGCGCTGGTTCAAGGAGCGTGGCATAAAATATCAGCTCATCGACATGAAGGAAAAGGGCATGAGTCAGGGCGAGTTCAGGAGCATCTCTCAGTCTGTCGGCGGAGCTGATAAGCTTGTCGACGAAAAGGCAAAGGATAAGGATCTGCTGGCACTGCTGAGATATCTCAGTGATGCAGATAAGGCGGAGAAGATCTTTGAGAATCAGCAGATCATCGCTGCTCCGATCGTCAGAAACGGTAAAAAGGCAACCATCGGTTTTCAGCCAGATGTTTGGAAGGAATGGGAATAAACAGATACACATAAAAAGCTGCCGGCATTTCATATATGCCGGCAGTTTTATTTTTTATTCGATCAGATCAGCGTACTCCGTGTCTTGCAGCAAGCTGCGCAAAAGACCTTATCCGCACCATTTTTCTTCAGCATAGACGCAGCCTCGGCAAGTGTACTTCCGGTAGTACACACGTCATCGATCAGGATGATCGTTTTTCCGGAAACATCCTCAGGCTTCACTATGCTGAAAGCATCCCTTAGATTTACTTTTCGCTCAGCAAGCGTAAGTGATTTTTGCTCAGCAGTACGCCTGATTTTGCGGATGATATCGCTCCTCAGCGGAATCCCGAGCCTTCGGGAAAGCTGTCTGCCTATCAGCTCTGACTGGTTATAACCACGCCTGCGGCGGTCTTTCCTATGAAGCGGAACAGGGATTATCATGTCAGCATCCGCAGTAAACTCAAAACCCGAAAGACTGTCCGAAAGAGCATTTCCCATCGCATAGGCGGCATTTCCGCAGATACCATCCTTTAGCAGCATAACCGCCGGAGAAATATTATCGTCATAGTAAAACGCCGCAGCTAAACCATCAGCACCATCCACAAAATTATCACCGTCATAATGAGGCAGCGTGTCTGTGCAGGACTTGCAGAAATTATCAAAGCATCCAATAAAATCACCGCATACCGGACATCTGGTAGGGTAGAGAAGATGCAGTATGCGGCGTGAAAATTTATAAAACATCATCAGAAGTACATATAGAGCTGGCATTTGATCATGCCGTTGTAGAGCTTGCGGCGCTTTTTAGCTTTTACGCCGAAGAAATCCTCGAACTGCTCATGGGGAGAGATGACATAGGTCGGTTTTGCACTGCCCTTTCCAAGAACCTTTCCCATAGAGCGGTAGATATTCTCAGCCTCTCTCAGCTCAAGAAGTCTTTCGCCGTATGGCGGATTGCAGATAACTATAGCATCCTCAGGGTGCATGAACTTAGTGATATCTGCCGGCTCTACTCTGAGGCGGGATTTTATGCCGGCTTTATGTGCATTATCAAGTGTCAGCATACAGGCGTCGTCGTCGATATCGAAGCCGTAGCCCATGAATTTTGCACTGCGGTCTACATTATCAATAGCCCTGCTGCGTTCCTCCTGCCAGAGCTTAGGATCGAAGGTTCCCCATCTTTCGGCAGCAAAGCGTCTGTTGATACCGGGAGCGATCCTGAGGGCTTTTAGTGCCGCCTCGATGAGGATAGTACCGCTTCCGCAGAACGGATCGCATACTATAGAATCAGGACGAACTCTTGCGAGGTCAACTATGCCAGCAGCGAGAGTTTCCTTGATAGGAGCGGCATTTGAATTTCTTCTGTAGCCTCTCTTGTGGAGACCGATTCCGCTCGTATCGAGGAAGATATTCACGACATCCTTGAGGATGCTGAACTTGATCTGAACCGGAGCCTCGGATTCCTCGAACCACGAGACGCCGTATTTGGATTTAAGGCGTTCCACTGCGGCTTTTTTGATGATAGACTGGCAGTCCGGCACGCTGTGGAGGGCTGAATTAAGTGAATAGCCCTTAACTGGAAATGCATTTTTCACGCCGATGAATCGTTCAAGCTCGAGCTTTCTTACGCCCTGAAACAGCTCTTCAAAGGTACCAGCCTTGAATTCGGCAAGCTCGATAAAGACTCTTTCGGCAGTTGAGAGGCAGAGGTTTGCACGAGCGACGAGGCTTTCGTCGCCCATAAAGGTGATTTTTCCGTCGCTCACCTGGAGATCCTCGCCTCCTATTTTGATTATCTCATATTTCAGCACGCTCTCCAGACCAAAATGGCATGGACAGCTGAATTTCAATTTATTGTTCAATTTTTTCTCCTGATTCGGGAGGCTATGCAGCCGGAGCCGGAGCCTCGTTATTTTGTGGAGGCTGCTGCTGAGCAGGAGCCTGAGTTTCTGCGGGCGGAGCCGGATTCTGTTCCGGAGCTGGAGCCGGAGCCTGAGTTGGCGTCTGAGCCTGAGCATTAGGATCGGGTGTTGCCGGCTGAGCATTAGGATCGGGAGCCGTAGTTGCCTGAGGCGGCGGAGCTACATAATGACCGCCTGTGCAGGTATCGCAGTTAGTGGACTTCCAGTATCCGATAGCACCCTTCGGACAGCCTGAGCTTGCGATCATACCTGACGAGGTACACATCGGAGCAGCAACGACAGTCTCGACCGGTTCAAATTCCTTGACGGACTGGACGTTATTTGCATAGTCGCCGATCGCATTTTTCCAAACCTGAGCAGATTTAAGTGAAGGTGGAAGCGAGAGTGCATCGTTGTAATACTTATAACCAATAGTGATACCGCTGACAAAATCGGGGGTAAGACCTACGAAGGTGAGGTCATACCAGTTATCAGTAGTACCAGTCTTTCCGCAGACTTCTTTATTTTCGAGCTTTGCAGCCGTACCTGTACCGTTATCAACAACGTTCTTGAGGAGACGGTTCATAACCCATGCAGTTTCCTCGCTGACAGCCTGTCGAGGGTTGCCGTTGTTTTCGTACACGACGTCGTGGTTAGCCTGCTCGATCTTGGAAACGATATGAGCCTCGGAGTAAACGCCCTTGTTGCCGTACGGCAGGTAAGCATTTACGAGGTTTTCGAGGGTTATACCATAGGTCAGAGAGCCTACTGTAAGAGGAGAGAATGCCTCGTCGGCAGGATCAAGATCGAGTCCGAGCTGAGTTGTACAGAAATTAAATACACTGTTCGGAGTAAGAGCCTCACAAAGCTGAGCCGGAACGGTATTATACGACTTCTGGAGAGCGTAGAAGATATTGATATTCTGGTTGGAAACGCTGAAGCTTCCGTCGGTTGAGTAGTTTGTAGGCCACGGCTCACCGTTTACCTCGATAGGAGCGTCCTTATAAACCGATCCCCAGTGGATCATATCTGTCTCGAGGGCGAGAGCGTAGGTTGAGATCGGCTTGATGGTAGAACCGACCTGACGTTTTTCGTCAACAGCATAGGTAGTCGAGAGTGAGGTTTCCTTCTTTCCGACATCTCCGACGAGAGCGAGTACCGAGCCGTCGTAGTCGAGGGCGATAAAGCCGACGTGAGGAGTATATTCTTCTGATTCGCCGTCACCGTCGATATCAGCCCACTTTCGGACGGAATCGACATTCATCAGGTTATTGAGGTCGAGGAACTGTTTCTCGACATATTCCTGCATCTCGAGGTCGACGGTAGCGTAGATCTTGTAGCCGCCGCTGTTGATACGCTTATATGCGTCAGAGCGTGTGATGTTATAGAGATCACAGAGGTAGTCAGCCGCCTCGTAGTACATGGCATCCACTACCCATGAATACGCTTCATGCTCATCGATAAGATCCTGAGCCGCCTCTTCGGGATGGAGCTTGAGGTACTCCTCGGAATCGGTATAGATAAGCTTTTCGTCGAGGAACTGCTGGTATTCGTCATAGGTGATGGCACCGTTCTTATAGATCTGCCAGAGAACGTACTGCTGACGTTCCTTGTTATTGGCACGTCCGTCGACGATAAGCTCGCCTGTTTCCTCGTCATATTTCTTGACATCTGGACCGTAGAAATTCGGTGATTTCGGTAGAGCCGCCAGAGTAGCAGCCTCCGCAGTAGTAAGCTCGCTTACATCCTTTCCGAAGTAGGTCAGCGAAGCAAGCTGGATACCGTTGATCGGGCCGCCGAAGCCGATATAGTTGAGGTACTCCTCGAGGATCTCGTCCTTGGAGTATTTTTTCTCGAGCTGCATTGCACGGAAGATCTCACGGATCTTACGCTGCGGGGACTGTTCATTGTCACCAGTGAGGTTCTTAACGAGCTGCTGGGTGATAGTAGAACCGCCCTGCTCGGTGTCATAGATATGGATGAACATATTCAGAAAAGCCGAGAATGTACGCTTATAGTCAACGCCGTCATGCGAATAGAAACGCTCATCCTCAGTATAAACAAAGGCATCACGTACGTGCTGAGGTATCTCATCGATCGTAACCGGAATACGCTGAACGTCTGTTTTTACTCTGTTGAGGATAGTAAATTCTTCCTCGCCCTTTTCATTTTTAGTTATCGCATAGAAATAAGTATCGCTTCCTGCTTCAAGCTCCTGAAGAGTAACACCGGAGGTTTCCTCCATGAACTCGAGGACGTATACCGTAAGCGCCGTAGCGACGATAGTACCGGTAATTATCATCACGAGTGTCAGCGAGAGAAGGGTAGTAAGGATAACGCTGATGAGCTTCCTGAAGAAGAGATAGACCTTGCTGTGTTTTTTCTTCTTTTTCTTTTTTGCTTTTTCGGAAGCGCCATCGGGACGAGGAGGCTCCTCTCTCATTCCGCCCTGATCGGGACGGCGCATCTGCTGGGAGTGCTGCTGATTTTCCGGATAAGCCGAAGCGCTTCCCTCCGGAGAACTATTACCGAAGCCGCCAGCATCGGCTTGTTCTTCATAATTACCGAAGCCGCTGCTGTCGTTGAAGCCTGCGTTATCAGTAAAGCTGTTGTTATCGTTGAAATTATTTTTATCGTTCATTTTAACAGATCGCCGTTACCGGCGACAGCTCCTTTCAAAGATTCTGATAGTTATACACTGTATATTATAACACATCCCGCACGATTTGTTAAGTCCAAAATCAAAAAAACGGCAAATTGTATAATATAGAAAAATTAGGCAATAATATTTACAGCAAATTCAGCAAAGGGGTGATAAAAATGATTGACAAAAGGATATTTTTCACGCTGATGAGTTCGGTGACGATATCGGGATTTATTGTGATCTGCACGCTAGGGCAGTCTCTCAATCACCGCAAGGCTGAAGCAAAGAGTGAACGTGTTCCATATGAGCTGGAGCAGGTGGATTTTATCGTCCGTGAGTATGAGGGAAAGCTTGGCGTATTTCGAGGAGAAAGTATGGATCCGTACAGAGTGATCGACTTCAGCGTATCGCTTCTTTCCGAATATGACCGTGAGCAGCTCAGGGAGGGGATCGTCATCGAGTCTGACGAGGCGCTTGATACCTTTATCGAGGATATTTCATCGTGAAGCCGGAGGCTGTTTTTTATGCTTTTTCTTTTTTCTGACTGAAAAGCCGAAGTCGCCGAGCTTTCTGCCGAGGGCGAAGTATTCGCCATGAGCGTAGGCGGCAAGTCCGCACTGCTGGAGGTTGAGCTTGCCCTTGCTGTCGATATAGCGGTCATCCACGTCGATCCCGACGATCTCGGCAAGAAACATAGTATGCGAGCCGAGAAGCTTTGATTCCGTAACCCTGCACTCGAGTGCAACAGGACATTCCTCGATTATCGGCACTTCCACCTTCTGAGCCGGCAGAAGATGAAATCCGCAGTCGGCGAATTTATCGGTATCCCTTCCGCTTTTTACGCCGCAGTAATCCGTCTGGCGGCACATAGCTGAGGTAGTGAGATTTATCACAAACTCGCCGGAGTTCATTATAATATCATGAGAATATCTCTCAGGTCTTACAGAAATATAGGTCATCGGCGGTCTTGTGCAGACGATTCCGGTCCAGCCGATGGTGAGAACGTTAGGTTTTTCAGCAGTACCGCACGTTACGAGAGCTGCCGGCACCGGCGCCAGCAGAGTACTGCCCTTCCAGAAGGTTTTGGACATAGCTATCTCCTTAAATTGAAAAAGTTATACCTTCATTATATCACCAAACTGCCGGATTTTCAACGTTTTCGGGAAAATTATTCCGAGGCTTTGTATCGACATTATCCGCCGGAGGGATATAGTATAATAGTCAGAAAGGAGGAATAAAAATGAAGGTTGAGATAAAAAGCGAGGGTAAAGGTGCAGTTGCGCTTCTGAGCGGAGAGATAGATCATCACAACGCAAAGGAGATACGCAGCAAGCTCGACAGGTATATCATAGCTGCCCAGCCAAGAGAGCTTGCGATAGACTTCAGGAATATTTCGTTCATGGACAGCTCTGGGATCGGGCTGATAATGGGACGCTATAAGCTGATGCACGAGTGCGGCGGCAGGCTTGAGGTGCGCAATCCGCAGTCGTACATACGACGTGTGATGAAGCTTTCGGGCATCGAAAAGCTGGTGCGTATTACTGGCGATAAATTTCAGGAGGTGTGACAAAATGGAAGTATTGAACGAGATAAGATTCACTATGCCGTCGCTGTCGGTAAACGAAGGCACGGCGAGAGCTGTAGTATCCTCATTCGTCGTGCAGGCTGACCCGACGGTCGAGGAGCTTTCTGATATCAGGACTGCCGTATCTGAGGCAGTCACAAACGCAGTGGTACATGGCTATCGCCGCAGTACGGGAAAGATCGAGCTTACAGTAAAACTGCTTGCGGGACGTGAGATATACATAAAAATACGTGATAAGGGCTGCGGAATAGCTGACGTAAAGCAGGCGATGGAGCCGCTTTTCACGACTGCGCCTGAGGAGGAACGCTCGGGGCTTGGCTTTTCGGTTATGGAGTCCTTCACTGATAGGCTTACCGTAAAAAGCGCTCTTGGCAAGGGGACGACTGTGATCATGAGAAAAAGGCTTGGAAAAAATGGAGACTGAGGTTAAAAAGCATCCGACAGCTGAGGAAAATCTCGGACTGGTACATCTGTGTGCAAACAAGTTCAGAGGCAGGGGAATAGAGTACGAGGATCTCTATTCGGCAGGCTGCATAGGGCTGTTGAAGGCGGTAAAAGCGTTTGATACAGAGCGTGGAGTGAAGTTCTCGACGTATGCAGTTCCTGTCATCCTTGGTGAAATAAAGCGGCTGTTCCGTGACGGCGGAACAGTAAAGGTAAGCCGCAGCCTAAAGGAGCTTTCGCTGAAGATACAGCGTCTTTGCGAGAGCTTTCGTCAGCTTCAGGGCAGAGAGCCTACGATAAGCGAGCTTGCCCAGCTTTCGGGTGAGGACGAGGCTGACATCTCTGAGGCGCTGTGCGTGAATCAGCCGGTACTATCGCTGACATCGGGAGATGATGGTGAAGGGCAGATAGACATCCCTGTTGAAGCACCGGATAATGACATCGTGGATATCCTTGCGCTGCGGCAGATCATGGCGTCGTTGGATGAGCGTGACCGTGCGCTTCTGGAGCTGCGCTACTTCAAGAGCCTTACCCAGTCGAAAACTGCGCAGATACTGGGAATGACTCAGGTTCAGGTCTCAAGGCGTGAAAAAAAGCTCCTCACGCAGATGCGTGAAGAGCTGTTGGAGTAGATTAGAATGCGCCGTGCCATTCATAGATACGGTCGCTGTCGGTTTTAGTTATACCGTTGATCCTATCGCCGTCAAGACCCTTACTCGGGACAATGAATTCTTCAGCGGTAATCCGTGTATATCTTTATGCCCAGAAAGGCGATGGCGATAACAGCGAGTGTGATCAGAATTTTTTTAATAATTAAGGCTTATTATACTATTCAAAAACGATAAACTCAATTATCTGATTTGACATCAGGAAGCCCTCCGGAGTGAGGGAGAGTATTTTTCCGTCAAATTCAGCATACCCTGCCTTCAGGAGGCTGGGTATTTTTTTTTCGATGTCAGCTCTGTGTGAGCCTGTCTGCGAGAGATCAAGCCCTTCCTTCAGCCTGAGCCGGAGCATTGCGTACTCTTCAAAGCCGCATGGCGACTCATCTGTGATCACAGTTTCCTGAACAGGCGAGCTTATAAAACCGGCAATATCCCTCTCCACTGCGAATCTTTTTCCATAGCAGCATGAATGCGCCGACGGACCTATGCCAATATAATCAAGGCACTTCCAGTAGCGGCAGTTATGGCGGCTTTCAAAGCCGGTCTTGGCGAAATTTGATACCTCATACTGCCTAAATCCATGTTCCTCGAGGAGCTTTACCATAAGCAGGTACAAGTCAGAAGTCTGATCCTCATCTGGAAGGATACTTCGGATCTCATCACAGTCAAATGGCGTACCATCCTCGATTTTAAGGATATACGCAGAAATATGCTGGATGGGAAGCTTCGCTAGTCCAGCGATCGAACGTCTCAGTGAATCCGGCGTCTGAGCTGGAATACCGATCATGAGGTCGCAGGAGATGTTATCAAATCCGGCAGCGCTGGCGTCCATGACAGCCTTTACCGCTCTTTCAGCCGACGATGTGCGCCCGAGGAATTTCAGCTCCTCGTTTTCGAGCGACTGTACTCCGAGTGAGAGCCGGT
>JBGVIW010000126.1:0-4913 GCA_045128995.1 Ruminococcus sp. | reverse complement strand
GACACGCTCCAGCGCAACGGCAAAAATATCATCGCTGACAACTATGGCTGTCGGACGGTCATCACGGCTGAGAAGCTCATGCACAGCGGCAGCATTATCCTCAGGGATGAACGGAAGCTCGACGATATTATTTGGATCAACCGAGATACCATGATTGATAAGTGCGAGCTGATAGCCTGATTTTCTGTCTGCTGAGAACATCAGATTGCTGTCGCTTCCGAGATAAGCAATATTATTATGCCCCATGGAAAGAAGATATTCAGTAGCCTCCTGAGCAGCAAGAACGTTGTCGTTGTCGATATAAACTGTCTGAGCGGCGAATCTGTAAGCCTTTCCGATAACGACATAGAGCAATCCCTCGCTGTAGAGGTAGTCGATGATTGGGTCATCCTGCTTTGAGTAGGTGACGATAAAGCCGTCGATCTTACCGTTTTTGACGAGATTTGAAAGTGCTGAGAGGATCTCCTCGTCATCCTGACCGGTGATTATCGTATTTGTATAATTACGGCTGTTGCAGAACTGGCTCACGCCTCTGATCACCTCGAGGTGGAAGGCATTTTCAAATGACTGCTTAGGAGACGGAGGAAGGATTATGCCGATAGTTCGGCTGTTTCCGGAATCTGAAGCTTGAAAACTAGGCTCATATCCCAGCTCTTCCATAGCACGGCGCACCTTTTCTTTAGTTTCTCGGCTGATCGAGGGATTATCCTTGCAGGCTCTTGAAGCGGTGGAGGGAGATACTCCGGCAAGAGCTGCGACATCTTTTAATGTAACGGGCATAAAGCATCGCCTTTCATATTAGAAATATGCTATTATAATTATAAACGAAACTTCATCTGAAGTCAACAAGTTGCGGAAAATTTCAGAAATTATAGTGCAATAAAAATGCAATTTGCATTAGGAAGTATAATTTGCGTCGTCAAAATGCACAAAAATAGTATGATGATTTGTGATAAATCACGATTTTGCGCAATTCGACGAAATTTTTCGCAAAAACGCTTGCAATTATTGCATAAACGTGCTACAATAATTGCATAAGGAAAGTGCAACGATGCAGACGAAATTCAATAGCGTTGCATAAAATGTTAAGGAGGATTTTTTATGAAAAGTACAACGACCAGTATCAAAGCCTGCGTTGCTTCTCCGCTCAATGGAAGGATAATTCCGCTGGAGAAGGTTCCGGATCCGGTTTTTTCGGATAAGGTTCTCGGCGACGGCTGTGCAGTGATCCCTGCTGACGGCAAAATCTACAGTCCTGTTGACGGCGAGATCTCTTCGATCGCTGAAACCAAGCATGCTTATGGTTTCTCATCTGACGACGGACTCGAGATCCTCGTCCATTTCGGACTCGAGACAGTTGCCCTCAAGGGCGAAGGTTTTACATCTCATGTTGAGGTGGGCGACAAGGTGAAGAAGGGCGATCTCGTTGCAGAGGTTGATCTTTCAGTACTTAAAAAGCATGGCATCGATCTTACAACGCCTGTTCTTGTATGTGATGGTGCCGACGAGCTTGAAATGAACGTTGGTGAAGGCGATGTAAAGCATGGCGGTCAGCTTATCACTCTCAGTGAAACTGCTGCTGAGGAAGAGCCTGCTGCTGAAGTGCCTGCCGACAGGACAGTGATCAATGAGCCGCTCACAAAGAAGAAAGGCTCTGCATTCGACTTCCTTCAGAAGCTTGGAAAGGTTCTCATGACGGTTATCGCAGTAATGCCTGCCGCAGGACTTATGATCAGTCTCGGAAAGCTCGTAGCGATGGGCGGATCTGATGTGGACGCACTTGTGACTATAGGAAGCGTTATGGAAAACATCGGCTGGGCAGTCATCAGCAATCTGCACATTCTCTTTGCTGCCGCAATAGGCGGTTCATGGGCAAAGGAGAAGGCTGGCGGTGCATTTGCTGCTGTGATAGCATTTATACTTATTAATAATATAACCGGTGCAATGTTCGGCGTAACGAGCGATATGCTCAGTGATCCGACTGCGGTTGTATATTCTCTCTTCGGTCAGGAAATGATAGTAGAGAACTACTTCACATCGATCCTCGGCGCTCCGGCACTGAATATGGGTGTGTTCATAGGCATCATCTCCGGATTTGTCGGCGGAACGGTGTACAACAAATTCTACAACTTCCGAAAGCTTCCGGATGCTCTTTCATTCTTCAACGGAAAGAGATTCGTTCCCCTTATGGTCATCGTTTGGTCAGTTATCATCTCACTCGTTCTTGCAGTGGTATGGCCTCTCGTTCAGTCTGGAATCAATTCCTTCGGCATCTGGATCGCAAACTCATCTGACACTAATCCAGTGCTTGCACCGTTCATCTACGGAACACTCGAGAGACTTCTCCTTCCGTTCGGACTGCATCATATGCTTACCATCCCGATGAACTATACATCATTCGGTGGTACTTATGAGATCCTCACCGGAATTAATGCCGGTTCTGAGGTGTTCGGACAGGATCCGCTGTGGCTTGCATGGGTGACAGACCTTATCAATCTCAAGGATGCAGGCGATACTGCCGGCTATACAGCACTCCTCGAGGGTGTAACTCCTGCCCGCTTCAAGGTAGGTCAGATGATCGGCGCAACAGGACTTCTCCTCGGCTTTGCACTTGCAATGTACCGCAGAGTTGATCCCGACAAGCGCAAGAATTACCGTTCAATGTTCATTTCAACTTCACTCGCAGTATTCCTTACAGGCGTAACAGAGCCGCTCGAGTTCATGTTCATGTTCTGTGCACTTCCGCTGTACATTATCTATGCGCTTCTTCAGGGATGTGCATTTGCACTTGCAGGAATATTCGATCTCAGACTTCACTCCTTCGGCAACCTCGAGTTCATCACAAGAGTTCCGATGTCAGTGAAGGCAGGACTTACCGGTGATATCATAAACTTCGTTATCGCAGTTGTGGTATTCTTTGCGGTGGGATATTTCGTATCTCATTTCATGATCGGAAAGTTCAAGTTCGCAACTCCCGGCAGACTCGGAAATTACACTTCCGACGGCGGCGAGGAGATAAGCTCTGGTTCAGAAAAATCAGTGTCCGGAGACGGTCAGCCTGAGAGAATCATTGCTCTTCTCGGCGGACGCAGTAATATCGATCTCGTTGATGCCTGTATGACAAGACTCAGAGTAACTGTAAAAGATCCCGCACTCGTAGCTGATGCCGATGCATGGAAGGCAGAGGGTGCGCTCGGACTTGTGAAAAAGGACACCGGAATCCAGGCTATCTACGGGCCGAAGGCAGATGTGCTGAAGTCCGATATCAATGACATTCTCTAGGAGGAAAAATATTATGAAGCTTCTTACACTTAATACACACAGCCTTGTGGAAAATAATTATGAGCGGAAGCTTCGTGACTTCACAAAGGCAGCAGCTATAAATAAGCCCGATATAATCGCTCTTCAGGAAGTAAACCAGACCTGCACGGAGGAGATCATTCCTCCGTCAGAGCTTCCGGGCTATGTTCCGTGCGGAAACACTCCCGAGACAGTAAGAAAGGATAATCACGTTTATAACGCAGTAAAGCTTCTTGCTGAAAAGGGTGTTGACTACTACTGGACATGGCTGGGGATGAAGCTCGGCTACAACAAATACGACGAGGGCATTGCCCTTATGAGCCGGAGCCGTATTCTTGAAGCGAGGAGCTTTACTGTAAGCGCAATCGATGATTATCATAATTGGAAAACAAGAAAAATTATAGGAATACGCACCGAAAATGCTCCGGATACATGGTTCTACAGCGTCCATCTTGGCTGGTGGAATGACGAGGATGAGCTTTTTCAGGAACAGTGGAGAAGGCTCGGAGAGGCTGTTTCCGGTGATAAAAGAGCATGGCTGATGGGAGATTTCAACAGTCCTGCTGAAGTACGTGGAGAAGGATATGACCTTATATCCTCAGCTGGATGGCATGACAGCTTTAAGCTTGCTGAAAAGCATGACAGCGGAATTACCGTCGGCGGAGTTATCGACGGCTGGCGTGACAAGCTATCCTCTGAATGCTCAGGAATGAGGATAGATCAGCTCTGGTGCAGCGAAAATGTACCAGTAGTCAGCTCAAAAGTGATCTTCAACGGAGAAAATGCTCCGGTGGTGTCAGATCACTATGGCGTAATAATTGAAACGAGGGATGAGATAAGATGATGGATCGCAGTGCAGGAATTTTACTTTCAATATCAAGTCTGCCGTCAAAGTACGGTATAGGCTGCTTCTCGGAGAGTGCGTATGAATTTATACGCTTTCTCAAGGATTCTGGTCAGACATGGTGGCAGATCCTGCCGCTTGGCCCTACCAGCTATGGCGATTCGCCTTATCAGTCATTTTCGACCTTCGCAGGAAATCCATACTTCATAGATCTTGATGAATTTGTGCGTGCAGGACTCCTCACTGAGGAGGAGTGCGCCGCAGCTGATTGCGGAGATGCCGCAGATATCGATTACTCCAAGCTTCATGATACAAGATTTCCTCTTCTGCGCAAAGCGTATGAGCGCAGCGGTATTGCCTCGGATGAAGATTTCATCCGGTTTGATAAGAAAACTCCATGGCTTGAGGACTATGCACTGTTCATGGCACTCAAGGACAGCTTCGGAGGAATCCCATGGAACGAGTGGGATGAGGACATCCGCCTGAGAAAGCCCGAAGCTGTGGTTAATTACACAAGTGCTCTTGCTGAGGATATCGGTTTTTATAAGTTCATACAGTATCATTTCTTCCGCCAGTGGAATGCTCTGAAAAAGTATGCCGGAGAAAACGGAGTGCGGATAATCGGCGATATACCGATCTATGTAGCGTTTGACAGCGCTGACGTATGGTCTGCACCGCAGCTTTTCCAGCTCGATGAAAGCAACCTTCCCACAGCTGTTGCAGGCTGTCCGCCTGATGGCTTTGCAGCTGACGGTCAGCTTTGGGGAAA
>JBGVIW010000125.1:0-20335 GCA_045128995.1 Ruminococcus sp. | reverse complement strand
AATTGTTGAAACGACCTGTTTTTACGCTGGCTGCATTAGCATCGATCATTTGAACAATTCCGGGTTTGGAGTCAAGTGAGCTAGAACCAACAGCACTCGGCAGGGAAACGCCGGTCGCCACAGTGAGGACTGCAAGAGCAGTGCATAAAGCTTTTTTTGTCTTTTTCATATAAATACCTCCAATCAGTAGTTAACGGTTTACCGTTAACTATATAATATCACATTTTCTCGAAAAAGTCAACGGTTTACCGACAATCATTTTATACAAAAAATGCTATTATAATTTATGAATATTGAACATGGAGGCGTAGAGGTTATGAATATTTCAGATGCAGTAGCGGAGAGGGTGCTTGAGCTGTGCAAGGCGGCTGGACTGACTGTGAACAAGTTGTCGACAATATCAGGAGTTACTCAGTCGACCGTAAATGATATCGTCAATCGCAAGGCGAAAAACATTGGTGTCGTAACGATAAAGAAGCTGTGCGACGGACTTGATATCACGATAAGTGATTTTTTCAACACATCCGAGTTCAGGAACCTCGAGCAGGAGCTGTATTAGCGGATACTATATAATAAGTCGAACCGGTTCTGTAGCAATGTTACAGAACCGGTTTTTGTTGTCAGAATGCACATAAAATTTTAACGCAGAGGAGAAAATTGCTCAGAAGTGGTGACTGACAAATTGTGCAGAATTAAATGCGGTTTGCGCACAAAATATCAGTTATTCAGTATAATCTATCATTGAAAACAGGCAAAATCAGGCGTATAATATAGACAATGAAAGACAACAAGTGCCTCTTGGGCGAGGCAAAGCGAATTAAATTATATTTTGGAGGGAACTTGAAATGAAAAATCTTAATCTTAAGAGACGTATCGTTTCAGCAGCTGCAGCAGCAGTAATGTCTGTTTCAGCTATCGGCGGCTCAGTTGCCGGAACTGCTTATGTAGCAGTAAATAACGCAAATGTGCTTTCATCCTTAGCTGCAAACAGCAGCGTAGTTTTCACTGAGAGTGCAGGTTACGCAGAGGGCGCATACGCAGAGTGGGCACCTGTTTCAAATGCAACAGGCTATAACGTATACTGCGATGGCGTTCAGATCGATTCAATGCTCATCAGACAGTACAGCGGCTACTTCAGAGCTGACGCTGTAGGTCTTAAGGCTGGAAGCCACACTATCAAGGTCGTTCCGGTAATCAGCGGCAGCGAGGATACTTCAAAGGCTGCTTCTGTTAATGTTACTTCAACTTCTTATGACAGAGAGGGCTTCTGCTTCTCATCAAGCTCAGTAACAGGCGGTTCAGGTCTTGGTGCTTACAACGATGACGGAACTCTTAAGTCAAACGCTGTAGTACTCTACGTTACTGAGGAGACTAAGAACACAGTAACTATGGACGTTCAGACAGCTGCTTCAAAGACTACATCATGCACAGGTATCGGTGCGATCCTCAAGGCTATGCAGAAGGGTTACGAGACAAGACCTGTTGCAATCAGAATTATCGGTAAGGTTACTGCTGACGGAATTACAACTTCAGGCGATACAAACAACCTTCTCCTCAAGGCAAGCGCAACAGACAGCCCGATCCAGAATGTAACAGTTGAGGGTATCGGTGAAGATGCAGTATGCTACGGCTTCGGTGTACGCTGCCAGAGAGCTAGAAGCATCGAGATCAGAAACCTTGCAATAATGCTCTTCGGCGATGACGGTATCGCTCTTGAGACAGATAACTACAACATCTGGGTTCACAACAACGACATCTTCTACGGAACAGCAGGTTCTGACGCTGACCAGGCTAAGGGCGACGGCTCTATGGATCTTAAGAATGACTCCAAGTACATCACAATTTCCTACAACCACTTCTGGGATTCAGGAAAAATGTCACTCTGCGGTATGAAGTCCGAGACAGGTGAGAACTTCATTTCTTACCACCACAACTGGTTCGACCACTCTGACTCACGTCACCCCAGAATCAGAACAATGTCAGTTCACGTTTATAATAACTACTACGATGGCAACTCCAAGTACGGCGTTGGTGTTACAATGGGAGCTTCCGCTTTCGTTGAGTCCAACTACTTCAGAAACTGCCAGTATCCGATGATGAGCTCCAAGCAGGGTACAGATGCTCTCGGCGACGGAACATTCTCCGGCGAGAACGGCGGTGTTATCAAGGCTTACGGCAACATCATGGAAGGTCAGAAGAGCTACATTACATACGCTCAGGACAATACACAGTTTGACGCTTATGAGGTTTCAAATCCGAAGGATACTGTTCCGAGCAGCGTAAAGGCAGCTTCTGGCGGCACTAGCTACGATAACTTCGATACAGCTAGCACAATGTATAAGTACACTCCCGACGCAGCAGCTGATGTTCCTTCAATCGTAATGTCACAGGCTGGACGTGTAAACGGCGGTGACTTTGAGTGGGAATTCAACGACAGCGTTGATGATACAGATTATTCTGTTAATAAAGAACTGATGGCTGCTATCACATCATATAAATCACCCGTAATAGCAATCGGCAGCGGCTTCAAGTCTGATACAGGTTCAACAACTCCTGTTGTAACTACAACAGTAACTACTGCAAAGCCTTCAGCTTCTACTACAACAACTAAGACTGAGACTCCTTCAACTCCGTCAACACCTTCTGTTGCAGGAAGCTACATTCATAACTTTACTGAAAACGGCGATTCAAGCACATTCTACACAATTAATGGTGTTCTTTCATCATCAAAGGGTACTGTAAACTACGACGGAAAGACTCTTACAAAGTGTCTCAAGCTCGAGTCCACAACAAGCATCACATTTACTGGAAGCGGTACACTCACACTTGTGCTTTCAGAATCAGGCAAGGCTGTTAAGATCGATGGTACAAAGTACACTTCAGACGCTAATGGAATCGTTACAGCAACCCTTTCAGCTGGTACACATACAATCACAAAGGGCGATGTAGCAAACCTCTTCTACATGGTATTCTCAGGCGAAGGCTCAAGCACTCCTGTTACAACAACTACAGTTGCTGGAACACCTTCTACACCCAGCACTACAGTAACTACAAAACCCATCGTTTCAGATGATGATGTAATTCCTACAGATATCAAGCTTGTAAGCGCAGGCGGCTGGAACGAAATGATGTACATGGTTCTCTCAGGCGTGAAGGATGCTGATGTAAAATCTGTATCTTACTCAGGCCCTGCAAGCGGAACTCTCACAGGCACAGACTTTGAGTATCTCGTAAGAGACACAGATCAGGGCGTGCGTGTGGATGTAGTAGGCTTAAAGCCCGGTACATACTCACTTACAATGGAAACAAGCAAGGGCAAGATCGTTAAGAATGATATCGCTGTCGGCGCACAGGATCGTTCAGGCTATGCTCACTTCAACTATACAGCAGGCGTTGGCGCATATAACGACGACGGTACACTCAAGAGCAACGCTGTTGTACTTTACGTAACAGAGGATAATAAGAATACAGTATCTGTAACATCCAAGGACGGCACTACTGTAAAGGGTATCGGTAATATCCTTAACTCCGCTGGTCAGGATAACGGCTCAGGCAAAACTTCAAAGGGCGGTACTCCTAATACAAACAGCGATATCATCGAGAAGCTCGCTAAGGATGGAACACCTCTCGTAATCAGAATCATCGGCAATGTATCAGCTCCTGAGGGCGTTACAGCGTATGACTCTATCAATTACGGCGGTTCAGTAGGCGATAACGGTTACATGGCAAGAATGCAGTCTGGTAAGGACGTTACTATCGAGGGTATCGGTACAGACGCTACTATCAACGGCTGGGGAATCCACTTCATCGCTGAGACTGGCAATACATCTGCCGGCAAGAGCTTCGAGGTAAGAAATATCGCATTCAGAAACGTTCCCGAGGACTGCCTTGGTATGGAAGGTCAGCAGGGTGATGATTCACTCACAGCTCCTGTTGAGAGATGCTGGATCCACAACTGCGAATTCTATGCTCCTAAGATCTCAAATCCTGCTGAGTCCGATAAGGACGGCGGTGACGGCGCTTGCGACTTCAAGCGTGGTCAGTACTTCACAAACAGCTACTGCTACTATGAGGGCTACCACAAGACAAACCTCGTAGGTTCATCTGATACAAGCCTTCAGTACCACCTCACATATCACCACAACTACTGGAAGAACTGCGAGTCAAGAGGACCTCTCGCTCGTCAGGCTGACATCCATATGTACAATAACGTATATGATGGTCAGACCAGCTACTGCCAGAATCCCAGAGCAAACGCATTCATCTTCTCAGAGTACAACTACTTTGTAGGCTGTAAGGATATCTGTGAAGTAACAAGCGGCGGTGTAGTAAAGAGCTACATGGATACAGTTGAAAACTGCCGTGGAAACGCTCAGGCAACTGTTGTAACAGACAAGAGCAAGACAGTTTCTTCAAGCTGCAAGTATGCAAACTTCGATACAAATTCTTCAGTTTCATACGTTCCTTCTGGCAAGTACAGCCTCGATACAGATACTTCCATCCTCAAGTCCGAGTTCGAGACAGAGGGCGGATGCATGGATGAGCTGAGCATCTCTTCAGGTGACATCGTAATCACTCCTACTCCCGGACAGACAACAACAACTACTACTGTGACAACAACAACTACTACAACAACTACAACTAAGCCTGCTACAACAACAACAACTACTACACCCAAGCCTGTAGTTACAACAACAACCGACAACGGCGGAGATACTTCAGATGTCGTATACGGTGACGCTGACGGCGACGGAGAAGTTACTATCGCAGACGTAGTAGCTATCATGGTTCACATGACAACTCCCGGCGGTACACTTACATCTGAGCAGATCAAAAACGCTGACGTTTACCAGCGTGGCGACGGCATCAGCAACATGGACGCTCTCGCAGTTCAGAAGAAGATCGCTCAGCTCATTGCCTCTCTCCCTGAATCATATATGTCTTGATTTAGGCAAAATATAATGAAAAAAGAGACTGGAAACAGTCTCTTTTTTTATGCGTTATAAAGAAAATTCATCAGATGAAAAATCCAGTGATGAATGCTGCCGCAGCTGCTGAAAGTGCAACAACGATAAGCGGAAGATTACAGTAGGCAAGTATTACAGCAACTACAGTTCCTGCTATGGCAGTTATCATGCTGCCGGTGCTGTAGAAAATAGACGGAATGGTCATTGCACTGAGAACAGCGTAAGGGATGTAGTAGAGCAGGCTCTTGAAAAACTGTGATTTTATCTTCCTGCGGAAAAGCGTGAGAGGAAGCATTCTTATCAGGTAAGTGACCAGTGCCATGACGGCTATGTAGATCGCTATGCTCATTCTTCGTCATCCTCCTTTACCGGGAAAAGCAGCGCTCCTGCGGCTGATGCAGCGAGTGCACACATTATAATAGTAAAGCCGCTGGGGATCGCCGGCAGGCAATATTTGAAAATGATGCTGAGTGCGGCTGCAATGAGTACGACCATTAGAACACTCTTGTGCTTTCGTGCCGGAGGGATGATGACAGCGAGGAACATTCCATAGAGTACGATTCCCATTGCATTTGTTACTGCATCGGGAAGAAGCTCGCCGGCAGATGCGCCGAGAATAGTTCCCGAAGTCCAGCCGAGGAACGATATTAGTATCAGCCCGTACATATACGCCGGAGTGACAACTCCCGGCTGTGCGGAGGCTACGGCGAAGATCTCGTCGGTAATGCCATAGGAGGCGATCAGCCGCTTGGGAGCTGAGAATGACGGCGAAAGCTTCTGAGAAAGCGAGATCGACATCAGAGCGTAGCGGATGTTGATGATTAGCTGAGCGAGGATCATCTCGATAAGAGTACCGCCTGCGGCGATTATTTCGACTCCGGCAACCTGACCAGCGGAGGTGAGGTTAGTGACCGATACTGCGGCGGCGGAAAAAACTGACAGACCAGATTTTATAGCAAAAATTCCAAATCCGAAAGAGACAGAAAGATATCCCAGCGCAATCGGTATGCCGTGATATAGTCCCTTCGAGAACTGTGACTTCAATTATATCATATCCTTTCAGAGTAAAAATTCACACAATTGTATATTATATCACTTTTCTGGCGCAAAAGCAAGAGTGCTTTCAACCGGTAAAAATCTGATAATTTCGTGAAATCCTTGATTAGATGGGCAAATTGTGGTATAATAAATATGTATGCTTGTCTATCAGCGACGGAAACGGAGCTGAAAATAATACCAGTTTTACATAAAACGTCAAAAATATTTACCTGCTATTGACAAAACGACGCTAATCCTTTATAATACTACAATACGGTTAGATAAGTATAAGAGCCGCTTGATTGGGAGCTTCAGATACAGCCCATGATAACGCTCTAACAGATACATTTGATATAAATTCAGTTTTGGAGGAAATCATGAATAACAACAATCCGGAAATACAGAAATTTCTAGAATCTGTACAGGCAGAGGTAAAACAGTCAGGTCAGCAGTGCGAGACGATCGTGTTTACTGACTTCTGGGACAAGAAATATTCGGCGAATAATACTTCCTTCGATGTCAGGGCATTCCTCTCAGACGTTACTATGCTCCAGAATAATAACCAGATTCTCTATTATCAGGAGCTTACGTCCTATAACAAGGGCTTATCATTTATCGTAAAGTTCGTCAAGAGAGTGATAAGAAAGCTCGTGGCTTTTCTTTTTATTCCCATCGTCAACAGCCAGAACGAGGTAAATGCCAACGTTGCACGTATCTCACATCACCTCAGAGCTTATGTAAACAAAGACCGCAAGTATGTGAATTCCTTCGTTAAGCGTGAAAAGGAGCTTGAACAGAAGGTCGAGATGCAGAATGAGATGATCAATGAGCTTTCAGCTCAGCTCGAGCAGATGAAGGCAAGACTCGATTCCCTTGAAAACGGAGGAAATAAATAATGAAAATATATCAGATCTTATCGACTTTCAATTACGGCGATGCTATCGGAAATGATGTAATCGCTGTAAAGCATATCATTGAGGATATGAATATCGAGACTGCCGTTTACGCAGGCTCAGTTTCTCCGAGAGTTACCGAGCCGGATTCATACCAGCTTTCCGCAATGCCGAAGGTGAGCGAGGATGATATCGTTATCTACCATATGGCTGACGGTTCTTATCTCAATACAATGGTGACGGAGCTTAACTGCCGCAAGATCATGATCTATCACAATATCACTCCCTATGAGTTTTTCAATATCGATAACATTCAGGCGTCAGAAAACTGCCGCAAGGGTCTTAACGATATGCTCAAGATGAAGGGAAAATTCAATTCCTATATCGCTGATTCGCAGTTTAACAAGGATGACATGATCGCTATGGGCTATAAAGCTGACCAGATCAGCGTTATCCCTGTCGCTATTCCCTTTGATGACTATAAGCAGGAACCCGACGCAGGAATGATGACATCACTTTCTGACGGTATGACCAATATCGTTTTCGTCGGAAGAATTGCTCCGAATAAGAAGCATGAGGATATAATCCGTACTTTTGACTACTATAAGAGAAATGTGAACCCGAATTCACGTCTTATTCTCGCCGGCGGAGCTAATGCGAACGGAATGTATTTCAATGACCTCAAGTCATATATCGAGGCACTCGGTACTCAGGATATTATCTTCCCAGGACATATTTCCTTCGCTGAAATACTTGCTATATACAGAAAAGCAGACGTTTTCCTCTGTCTCAGTGAACATGAGGGATTCTGCGTTCCGCTGCTCGAGGCAATGACCTTTGACGTTCCGATCATCGCCTATGACGCAGGTGCAGTTCCGGAGACAATGGGCGGTTCAGGTATCGTCGTAAACGACAAGGATCCTGTATTCCTCTCAAAGGTCATCGACAAGCTCGTGAACGATCCCGAACTCAGAAGCAGCATCGTTTCACTCCAGAGAAAACGCCTCGAGGACTTCAGATATGATAAGATCAAGAAGATGCTCCAGGATTATATAAATGACTTCCTCGGAAAATTCCCGCCGCTTTCACCTGATGACCACGAAAAAGGCTACAGAGATCTCTATAAGCTCGTGGAAAAGAACATGAAGAACGCCGGCAGAACTATGCAGTTCAGTCAGGATGCTCTCCTTCACAGCGCAAGACGTGCTCCCGGTGAGATGGATGTTACTGCGCTCATAAACGAGGATTATACCACAAGAAGCCTTATCGAGGCTGTATATATTTCCGCCTTCAACAATCTTCCCGATCAGGAGGGATTTGAAAACTGGGAAGGCGTGGCAGCAAAGTCAAGCCGTTTCGATTTCATTAAAACTCTCATTTCATCGGCAGTTAATTCCGATGCAAGAAAGGCTAAGGATGTGAAGATCGCATTTAATCCCTTCACAACAGCCGAGCTTGTTCTCCCTGAGCAGGAAACTCCCGCAGCGGAAGGCGGTGTCGTACTGGCATGAAAATAGTCTATATTGATATTACAAACATCCCGAAGCTCAGACAGTATACAGGAATCTCAAGAGTCGTTACCGAGATCGCTATAAGAATGATCGAGGACGGCGTTGATGTAAGACTCCTCTCCTATGACGACGCAAAGCACGCCTACTGCGTTATCAGCAACGAGTATTTCCTCCTCTGCGCAAAGGGTGTGGTTACCGATAAATCACGCTGCTATACGGATGAATTCCTGAAGGTCGAGGATATGGAGCCGGAGTCAGTGTTCTTTGACGTAAACAGCAGCTGGCATACTATGCCGAACAGAAGCCGGCTTCTTCCTAAGCTCAAGAATAAAAAGATCAGAATAGTTCCGCTTCTTCACGATATCATCCCCGTGAGACATCCGCAGTATATGGTCGGAATTACACTGATGCGCTTCATGGAGTTCCTTATGGCGCACCTTAAGTACGCTGATGACATCGTTGTAACTACAGATTTCGTAACCGAGGATCTCAAGAAGCTCTTTAAGGAGCTTAACCTTCCGGAAAAACCGATACACAAGGTCGGACTCGGCGCTGATTTCTCTATCGCTGACGCTCAGACAAATACAGCCGCTCAGGTGATAGACCCTGAGGTAGTTGCTGCCCTCAGCGGAAGAAAGTTCCTCCTCACTGTCGGAACTGTTGAGCCGAGAAAGAATCATAAGGTTCTTATCGAGGCGTATGAGAAAAAGCTCGCTGATATGGGCATAGACGTTGTTATCGTCGGAAGGATCGGCTGGGAGATGGAGCCGCTCCTCAACAGAATAAAAGCAAACAGAAACTACGGAAACGGACTCTACCTGTTCTCCGGAATCAACGACGCTACGCTGAATTATCTCTATAAAAAGGCATTCATGGTAGTGTTCTCGTCCTATATCGAGGGCTACGGACTTCCTACGATCGAGTCGCTCATCAACGGAGTTCCGGTGATCTGCTCGGATATTCAGGTAATGCGAGAGGTCGGCGGAGATTTCTGCGACTACTTCCATCCCGATGATCCCGATCAGCTTGCGGCAGTGGTTGAAAAATATCATGCCGACAATAACAAGTACCTCGCACTCCGAGAGAGACTCCGTACAGAGTATCATCCGCCGGTGTGGGATGTAACGGTAAATAAGCTCAAAAACCTGTTCTTCTCAGGCTCAGGCGAAAAACACTTCGAGCATAAGCCTATCAAGCAGATCGTATTCCTCTCTGCACGTCCGGCACCTATTCTTGCAACACTTCCGCATATTGAGGCTTATATGCCCTTTATAACGGAACTTGTAGTGTGCTGTCCGGACTTTATGGCGGATTATATGCACGAAAATTATAAGGGCAGACTCAAGCTCACTACTATTACCGACGGAGAGCTTCTCGCCGGAAATGAGCTTCCGCCCGACCATTCTACAAGAAACTTCTTCCTGAGATGCCTTGCGATGCAGCTCGAACAGCTCGATGACGAGTTCATTATGTGCGACGACGATTACCGTCCGCTCAAGCCGCTTACTGAAGAGGTATTCTACAAGAACGGCAAGTACAGAGGATATTATTTCTCAGATATTGATCAGTGGCATTATCATATTCCGAAACTCTATTCATATGACTACTGTCACTTCAGAACACTAAGATTCCTCAAGAATCACGGATATCCTACCTTCCAGTATTCCTCACATCAGCCGCAGGTCATCAATAAAAAGTGGTATCAGGAGCTTATCGCCAGATATCCTGAGATCATCCGCAAGGGCTATGATGAGTGGAGTACTTACTTCAACTACTGCTCAGCAGAGCATCCCGATCAGTATGAAGCAGTGCCGTATGTTACGCTTTCATGGCCGAATATCGGCGGAGAGAATAAGGGCGTCGAGCAGTCTGATTACCTTTTTGAGAACTTTTATGCTGAGAATTACGACCATAACAAGCCGTTCGGCAGATTTGCAAAAGTATTCACAAATGCTGAGTCCATCGCTGAACAGAACAGGGAGAAGGCACTCATCGCTACAAGGTACCGACTTGAACACCGCCTGAGCGCAAAGCTTCAGGGTAAGCTGAGTGCCGAGTACGACAGCCAGTATCGTGAGTATCCGCACGTTGCCGTTCACTTCTCAGGCATAAAGGGCGCAGCTCCTGAGCTTGGATGTCCGTGCTGTATGAGCCTTAGTACAACTCATGTCAATAAGGTAAGGATCGGTATCTCAAGAGCTGAGAATACATCCATGAATATATGCAGCTCTACTATGGAGATCTGCGTTGTAGATGAAAATAATAAATGCTACACAAGACGTACAGTAGCGCTCTCTCCGAGACTTAACTATACCTACGTGACCTTCCCGCTTCCGGGAAATCTGGCACAGGTCTGCCAGGGACAGCTCTATCTCCGTGTCACTGCCAGCACGGCTGCGCCGACGGTAACTGTAAGAAAACAGATCCCTGTCACATTGGTATAAGTCCCAGCAGAAATTATTTCTGCAAGCTGGAAAGGAGAAGCTATGGTTGAAACTATAAAAAGTCAGATCCTGAAGCTTAAAAAGCATACATTTCTGTTTCAGGAGCTTGTAAAGAGAGATTTTAAGAAAAAATACAAGAGAACGATCCTCGGAATGGTATGGAGTCTCATATCACCGATGATGCAGCTTCTCGTAATGAGCATTGTATTTACAAAATTTTTCGGCAGGGATACTCCGCACTATACGATCTATCTCTTCGCCGGAAACCTCATATTCTCGTTCTTCAAGGACTCGACCTATGGAGGAATGGGATCACTGATGCAGAATGCGGGAATCATCACAAAGATCAACCTTCCGAAGTATCTGTTTTTGCTGTCAAAGAACGTTGCGTCACTGATAAACTTTGGACTGACGCTCGTTATATTCTTTATATTCGCAGCAGTCGACGGAATACCGTTCACGTATAAATTCATAGCACTGCTATTCCCGATAATATGTCTTATCATATTCAACATCGGCTTTGGATTTATACTCTCGGCGCTGTTTGTAATCTTCAAGGATATCCAGTATCTATATGATATCTTCACGATGCTGCTGATGTACCTGTCGGCGATATTCTACTACACGGACGTTTATTCAGAGACAGTCCAGAAGCTGTTCCTTCTGAATCCGCTGTATGTATATATCACCTACTTCCGAAGCGTGGTAATATACTGCGATATTCCGGATCTTAAGATGCACCTCCTCTGCATCGTCTATGCAGCGGCAGCACTCCTGATCGGAAGTCTGATCTATAAGAAGTATAACTATAAATTCCTGTATTATATGTAAGGAGGCACAGTCAATGGAAAAAGTAATATTGAATGATGTTTCCGTATCCTATATCGTGGGCGACTTCTCGAATGTCGGACTTAAGGATATCATTATCCAGAAGCTGAAGAGATCATATAAGCCTAAGGAATTTGTTGCGCTGAGAAATGTGAGCTTCTCTATCAACGAGGGAGAGCTTCTCGGCGTGATCGGAGCAAACGGAGCAGGTAAATCCACGCTCCTCAAGGTAATCTCAGGAATCATGCGTCCCACGACCGGTACAATGGGCGTGAACGGCAGCATCGCTTCGCTGCTCGAGCTTGGTACAGGCTTTGACGGAGACCTCACGGTAAAGGAAAATACCTTCCTGAGAGGCGCAATGCTGGGATACACAAGAGAATTCATGAACGCTACGTATGAGAGCATCATCGAATTTGCTGAGCTTAAAGAGTTCGAGGATCGCAAGTTCTCGCACCTCTCCTCAGGAATGAAGTCAAGACTTGCATTTTCTATAGCCTGTCTTGTAAGACCCGATATCCTCATCCTCGATGAGGTGCTTTCAGTCGGCGACGGAGCATTCCGTAAGAAGAGTGAAACGAAAATGAAAGAGATAATCGAAGGCGGAGCTACGACTATCCTCGTATCGCATTCACTGCCGCAGATACGCAGAATGGCAACAAAGGTGCTGTGGCTCGATAAGGGACAGCAGATAGCCTTCGGCGAAACAAAGGAGATCTGCGACCAGTACGAGAAATTCCTGAATAATAAATAATAATATAAAAGGATGCCCTAAGGCATCCTTTTTCATTTATATGTAAGCGTGTTTTCTGAGAATAGCAGAGATCGTGCGGGCGATTATGGTGAGGTAGTTGGTATCAGTTACAGACCATTTTTTGAAGCGTTCGATGTAGCAGAACGAGATAAGCCCCTTTACCATGCCGTTTTCGGTTATGAGATACTGCACAGCTCCGCCGATATTCTGAGCTGAAAGCAGCTCAAAGGCATTATCATCCCTGCCTTCAAGCTCGTTAACGTTGTCGATGACGAATATGCCGTCGCCGGAGAATCGGTCGGTGTAGCTGTTCGAGAAGATATACGCTGCATCACGGGATGAAGCGTTTCCGCAGCTCATCATAAGGCTCATGTCATTGCCGGAGAAGATGCAGATATCATCGATCGCAAAGAGTGAACGGATCTGTTCAAGGAGAACCATGATATCGGGAGTTTTTCCGAATACCATCATATCAGCGAGATCGCCCAGAAAGGCAAGCTTTTCGGAGGCGTCCTTTTTGCTTGAAAGGAAGGCGATCTTCTTGTCAGGGTCACGCTCGACCTTGCCATGCTTGTTGATGTCGTAGATGACATAGCGGTTCTGTCCCTTTTCCTTGGCAAGGTAGAGTGCCTTGTCAGCCTGCATGAAAAGCTCATCGTAGTCGCCGCTGTCGATGGGATACGTGGAAACTCCCATAGAACACGTAAGGCGGAAGTTCTCGAAACGGTCAGGGAAAGCCCACTCTGTCTTAGTACGTATCGCACGGAGTATTCCTCTCAGGTCAGTTTCGTCACGAGTACCCTCGACGACGATAAGAAATCCGCCGCCGCTTATTCTTCCTGCAAGACCTCTCGAGCCGATCTCAGCCTTGATAATGCTTGCAACAGTGAAGATAACCTCATCGCCGAAAAGGTGACCATAGCTGCTGTTGATCTGGGAAAAGTCGTCGATATCGAGGAGGATGAAATTGACGTTACATCCGGGTTTTGATGCGATCAGCTCCTGAGCATAGGCGGTAATGGCAGGCTTATTGAGAAGCTGGGAGAGGTGGTCACGGTTGGATTCGATAGCGAGGTTTATGTCCTTTGTTTTATTGCGTGAGCTGATGATTGAAATAACGCCGGTGACTTTTCTGTGTTCAGGGTCATCATATCGGGTAATTCCACGGAACAGCGTCATTTCACGGTTTTTACCGTAAGTAAGGATGCTTGACTCAAGCTCATAATCGAATCGGTAGACGCCGTTTTCGATATCGGAGCAGAGTCTTCGGAAGGTATCAGCATAGCGTGCAGGGATATATCCTGCGTCGAGAGAGGACTTCATCCACTCAGAAAGCTCACTGTTAACGAGCACGATCTCACGGAAGCAGTCGAACATATAGATCCTGATAGATTTTGTTTCAAAGCTGTATTCAAAAGCGAGATCGCTGATCATACTGAGGATATGGCGGTATTCATAGATTCTGTGATCACGGCTGTAGGCGAGAGATTCGAGTGAAAAGATATCGCTGAGGGTGATGCTGTAGAGTGGATTTGACTCATCCTCGACATGGGAGAGCATCCTTATGGAAGCTAGCATCCAGCGGAGGTCGTTATCGACACCCTTCATTCGGATGACAGTTTTAATAGTTTCGCCGGGCTTGACTACAGAGAGGCAGTCCTCGAGGCGAGGGAAGTCATTCTCATCGACAGTACGCTTGATGGAATAAATAACATCGTTGCCGAAGAAGCGAAAGAACTCCTCGTCAGCGCTCTGGGTATGGAAGCTTTGGTCAACAGTAACCTTTCCGACGGTATAAAGGCGTTCTGTGAGGAAATCAATGGAGTCGTACATAGATATATAACGAGCCTGAACCGCAGAGCGGAGCGGCGATCCTTTCAAAAATTTGTAAATACATTATAACATAACACAGCCATCTGGTCAATAATTATTTCCGGATAGGGAGATGCGGTGTTCACAAAAAATTAACATTGTTTTTCGTGACATTATCACATATATAAGGTATAATTATTTTGTATAATAATCAGGAGATGATGCTTGTGGACAGACGTGACCTAAAAAAATATCTGTCGATCGCCGGAATAGTTGTCGGCGTGTGCCTTATAGTTAAAAATCTATCGTTGTTCGGAGAGCTTGCCGATATCGCACTTTCTGCGATGTATCCGCTTTTTCTGGGATGTGCGATAGCATATGTGTTCAATATTTTTCTGTCGTTTTGTGAGAAATATTACTTCCCGAAGCAGAATAATCGGTTTGTTACCGCAACAAGACGTCCGGTGTGCCTTATTCTGGCGCTTGGAATAACGATAACACTCATAACGCTGATACTGAAGATAGTCATTCCCGAGCTTTCAACGGCGTTCAAGATCATATCAGCAGAAATACCTGAGGCTGTGATTGCGCTAAAGGACTTCGCCATTGAGCGTCTGCACGATTACCCTGAGGTACAGGAGAAGATATATAATCTCGAATTTGATTGGGAATCGATATCCACCGAGCTGTTCGACTTCGTAAAAACCGGCGCAACCGACCTTCTCTCATATGTGACGACTATGGTCGGAGTAGTATTCTCGTCAGTGGTGGAAATAATAGTTGCAATAATCTTTGCACTTTATATCCTCCTGCGCAAGGACAGACTGCGTGATGATATCAAGCGTACGAAAAACGTTTACCTCAAGGAAAACATCAATAAAAAGCTTACAAGAATATACCATATTACAAACAAAACCTTCAAGAACTTTTTCGTAGGACAGTTCGTCGAGGCGATCATTCTTGGCGTGCTTTGTATGATAGGAATGACGATACTTGGTATCCCGTACGCTGCCATGACAGGTGCAGTAATCGGCGTAACAGCGCTTGTTCCCATTGTCGGAGCCTACGTCGGAGCTGCAATCGGAGCGTTTGTGATCTGCACCGTTGATCCGATGAAGGCGCTGATATTCCTGATTTTCCTCGTTATACTCCAGCAGTTCGAGGGAAACGTCATCTACCCGAAGGTAGTAGGAACCTCGATCGGACTTCCGGGAATCTGGGTGCTTGCGGCAGTAACGATAGGCGGCGGACTTTTTGGAATTCCGGGAATGCTTATCGGCGTGCCGACATTTGCGACTGTTTATAAGATTTACCACGAAAACCTCCGTGAGCGTGAAGCCTCAAAGGGCATCGAATCGCCTCCGCCGGAGGAGGAGCTTATAAAAGCAAAACAGCAGCAAAACAGCTGCCGCAGATATAAGCTGGTCGAAAAAAGTATGGAAGAGCTTAAAAACAGGCTCAATAAAATCAAAAATAATAAAAAATAAAAGAAAGGGCAGACTGAGATGCGGTCTGCCCTTTGTGAGGAAGAGACGATGATCTATACTGTAACTTTGAATCCCGCCGTAGACTGCGCAATGGAGCTTGATCAGTATCTCGCAGGACGTGTAAACCGTGCAAGAGAACAGGTTCTCTCAGCTGGCGGAAAGGGAATTAATATGTCAATAATTCTCAGCAGACTCGGAGCGGCAACAATGGCACTTGGCTTCAGCGGAGGCGATACGGGAAAGCTCCTGTGCAGACTTCTTGATAAGGCAGGCTGTCCGCACTGTATGACTGAGCTTGAGGGTCAGCTTACGAGGATCAATATGAAGCTCCATTGCGGAGCTGAGGAGACGGAAGTCAACGGAAAAGGGCCTGATATAGGCGAAAATGAGCTTGATAGTTTCGTTGCAGAGCTTGAAAAAACTGTGGCAGACGGCGATACGCTGATACTTGCCGGAAGCGTGCCAGTGTCAGTTTCAAGCAGTATTTATGCTGAAATAATGGAGCGATTTTCCGGCAGAAATGTGCGGATGATCGCTGACGCATCAGGTGAATTGCTAGCTGAACTGCTGGCAATGAAACCATTTCTGGTGAAGCCGAATAACTATGAGCTGGGAGAGCTTTGCGGCTGTGAGATAAATACCCGTGCTGAGGCGCTTGAGGGTGCGCTATCGCTTCAGCAGAGAGGTGCAAGAAATGTTCTGGTTTCACTCGCTGATAAGGGAGCAGTACTTCTCTGGGAGGACGGCAGAAGCTTTGAAATCGACGCTCCGAAGGGAATTGCAAAGAATTCCGTCGGTGCAGGAGACTCGATGCTTGCAGGCTTTCTTGCCGGACTTGAATTTTATAATGATCCGGAGGCGGCGCTTGCACTTGGAACAGCGTCAGGCAGTGCAACGGCATTTTCGGATATTCTTGCAGAAAAGCACGAAATACAGGCGTTATTTCATCAGCTTTGTCCGAATATTGAGCTGCCTGTGTTTTAATCATGTATAAAAGTTCCAGAGGAAAGATATCATATTAATGAAAGTTTATGGGCTAATATTGTAAAGTTATAACGAGGCTTTACTTAATATTGTTAAGTGTGACGTGCGGTTTGTCAGCGTGGTAAAATGAGGGATTTTTGTTTTTGAAATCAATTGTGCAAAATCACCTTAAAACGCCCCAAAAATATAGTTGCGCTAGTGCAAGTTGTATATTGACAATCAAGCCCGGATGTGGTACTATAAATTAAGACAAAAATCTTCAATTTTATTATATAAAAGGAGAGAAGTTAAACATGGAAAAAACATTACCTCAGGCTTGGGAAGGCTTCGTCACCGGTAAATGGTGCGATCGCATTGATGTCCGTGACTTCATTCAGAAAAACTACACACCCTATGACGGCGATTCATCCTTCCTCGCTGAGCCTACTGACGCAACTAAGGCTCTCTGGGATCAGGTTCTCGACCTCATGAAGCAGGAAAGAGAAGCCGGCGGTGTCCTCGATATGGATACTAAGGTCGTATCTTCACTCGTTTCTCATGACGCTGGTTACCTCAACAAGGACCTCGAGCAGATCGTTGGTCTCCAGACTGACAAGCCCTTCAAGCGTGCTCTTATGCCCTACGGCGGTCTTAACATGGCTGCAAAGGCTTGTTCCGACAACGGTTACGAGGTGGATGATGAGATCAAGCACATCTTCACTGAGTACCGCAAGACTCATAACCAGGGCGTTTTCGATGTTTATAACGCTGAGATGAGAGCTGCAAGATCCAATAAGATCCTCACAGGTCTCCCGGATGCTTACGGAAGAGGAAGAATCATCGGCGACTATAGAAGAGTTGCTCTCTATGGTGTTGACAGACTTATCCAGGATAAGAAGGAGCAGAAGGAATTCTATACTTCTCCTATGACTGAAGAAAAGATCCGTGCTAGAGAGGAAATCTCCGATCAGCTCCGTGCTCTCGAGAACCTCAAGAAGATGGCTGAGATCTATGGCTGCGATATTTCTAAGCCCGCTACAACAGCTAAGGAAGCTGTACAGGCTGTTTACTTCGGTTACCTCGCTGCTGTTAAGGATCAGAACGGCGCTGCTATGTCACTCGGACGTACATCTACATTCCTCGATATCTACTTCGAGAGAGATTTCAAGAACGGTACTCTTACTGAGACAGAGGCTCAGGAGCTCATCGATCACTTCATCATGAAGCTCCGTCTCGTTCGTTTCGCTAGAACACCTGAGTACAATGCTCTCTTCTCCGGCGACCCGCAGTGGGTAACTGAGTCTATCGCTGGTATGGGTATCGACGGCAGACACATGGTTACTAAGAACAGCTTCCGTTACCTCCATACACTCGAGAACCTCGGCACTTCACCTGAGCCGAACCTTACTGTTCTCTGGTCTACAAGACTCCCTGCTGGCTTCAAGGAGTATGCTGCTGAGATCTCTATCAAGACATCTTCTATCCAGTACGAGAACGACGACATGATGCGTGTAACTCACGGCGATGACTACGCTATCGCTTGCTGCGTATCTTCAATGAGAGTCGGCAAGGAAATGCAGTTCTTCGGCGCAAGAGCTAACCTCGCTAAGTGCCTCCTCTACGCTATCAACGGCGGTGTTGACGAGAAGACTGGCGTTCAGGTTGGCCCTGAGTATCGTCCTTTTGAAGGCGAGTACCTCGATTACAAGACAGTAATGAAGAAGTACGACGATATGATGAACTGGCTTGCTAAGCTCTATGTTGATACACTTAACTGCATCCACTATATGCACGACAAGTACTGCTATGAGAGCCTCCAGATGGCTCTTCACGACAGAGTTGTTAAGCGTTACTTCGCTACAGGTGTAGCTGGACTTTCAGTTGTTGCTGACTCACTCTCAGCTATCAAGTACGCTAAGGTTAAGGTAATCCGTAAGGATATCGAGATCAAGAATAAGAAGGGCGAAGTTGTAGACGTTGCTAAGAACGTTGCTGTAGATTACGAGATCGAGGGCGAGTTCCCGAAGTACGGTAACAACGACGACAGAGTAGACTCTATTGCTGTTGAGATCCTCGAGAACTTCATGAACAAGATCCGTCAGCAGCACTGCTACAGAAACGGCGTTCCGACAACTTCTATCCTCACAATTACTTCAAACGTAGTTTACGGAAAGAATACAGGAAGCACTCCTGACGGACGTAAGGTAGGCGTGCCGCTCGCACCTGGTGCAAACCCGATGCACGGACGTGATACTCACGGCGCTGTAGCTTCACTCGCTTCAGTTGCTAAGCTCCCGTTCAGTGACGCTCAGGACGGTATCTCAAATACATTCTCCATCATCCCCGATGCTCTCGGTAAGGATATGCAGGTATTTGTAGGCGATATCGACCTCGACAGCCTCAAGGGCTAATACTACATATGGAAAATAAGGAAACTAAAAAAGTTGGTGCTATGTCCGCTTCTGAGCTTGCTGATATGATCGACAAGCTCATGGCAGGCGGAAACGGTAGTGTAAGCATTTCAGCTCTCGAAGGTGAGGAGGGATTCTCCGTCACTACGGTCAACAGCAGAGAATGCGGCAACAAAAAAGGCGCATGCTGTCAGCCGACAGAGCTGGAAATAGATGAAGATTAATTATAAGGAGGAACTGACAATGGATAACAAGAAACAGGTTGCTAACCTCGTAGAGCTTCTCGACGGTTATGCAGAAAAAGGCGGTCACCACCTCAACGTAAACGTATTTACAAGAGAAACTCTCCTCGATGCTCAGAAGCACCCGGAGAACTATCCTCAGCTCACAATCAGAGTTTCAGGCTATGCTGTAAACTTCATCAAGCTCACAAAGGAGCAGCAGGATGATGTTATCGCAAGAACATTCCATGCAGCTCTCTAATTGAGAAATGTGACATAACCGCTTGCCGGAAACGGTGAGCGGTTTGTTTTTAACCGAAAGAAGGTGTGAAGATGGCTGAAAGACTGCTGCGTGGATTGATAGACGCAGGTTTCGAGGCGTATTACGTCGGCGGATGTGTGAGGGATATGCTCATGGGTAAAGCGCCGCATGATATTGATATCACAACTAATGCGCTCCCAGAGCAGATAATGCAGGTTTTTTCTGGATATACCGTGATTCCGACAGGTCTGAAGCACGGCACGGTTACTGTGCTGAGCGACGGAAAGCCTTATGAAATCACGACTTTCCGAGTTGATGGTGATTATTCCGACAGCCGCCGCCCTGACAGCGTGACCTTCACAACAAATATCATTGATGACCTCGCACGGCGAGATTTTACGATGAATGCTATCGCCATGGATATAGGCGGCAATATTATCGATCCGTACAATGGGGTTGAGGATATAAAAAATCACATTATCCGCTGCGTCGGTGATCCGGAAAAGCGATTTCGAGAGGATGCGCTTCGCATTATGCGTGCCATCAGATTTGCCTCTCAGCTTGGGTTTGATATCGAAAATGATACAGCCGATGCTGTCCGCCGGCAGGCAAATTCACTGAATGCTATATCCCGTGAGAGGATACGTGACGAGCTGGACAAGCTTATTTGCGGAGTAAACTGCGTGGATGTGCTGCTGAATTTCAGCAGTGTTATAACTGCCGTAATCCCCGAATTTGCGCCGT
>JBGVIW010000124.1:0-7094 GCA_045128995.1 Ruminococcus sp. | reverse complement strand
ACAGGTCATCCCTCTCCTGAGCAACAAGCCTCAAGAGATTAAATGTACCAGAAAGTCCGCCTGAAAGCATTACGGCGATAACGCTGTCGAATCCGTCGGCAGCGATTTTGTCAAGCGTTCTGGTAACGTCCTCCTTCGACGGAAGAGAGGTCTTAGGCAGCTCACCGCCTTCAAGGCGTGCATAGATATCTCTGCTTGTTATATCAACTCCGTCACGGTATTCCCCGTCCGAGCACAGTATCCTCAGCGGCACGACATATATATTATTCTCCCTAGCCGTCTCTGCCGCAAGGTCAGCACACGAATCCGTCAGCAGGGCAATTTTACGCAGCTTTTCCATATTTCCAATCCTCTCATTGTTATTATTTTCACTACAAGGATACATTACAGATATTGCAGTTTTATTTGAATATTATTAACATTCTGTAATCAGCTATTCACAATAAAGCACTCAAAAGCCGCTGCGGTTAAACAGCGGCTGCATGAGAGACTATGCCTCTTCGCCTGTTGCGAACTGGCTTTCGTGACGAGTGAAGAAGTCAGTTCTGGGCGGCAGGAATTTAAGCTTATGGTTTTCGCCGGTGAAGTATGAGATCGGCTCAAAGATTGTGTCCCAAGACCAGATCCTGTCATCCACCTGTAAATATTCCTGAAGCTTTTCAGTACCGATCGGAGCCATCGGGTGAAGGAGGATTCCGGCGATACGGATCATATAGAACAGATTAGAAAGTGCCTGAGAAAGCTCTTCCTTTGACTGATCTTCAGCATGGAGAGCCTTAGCCATATACTTGCTTGCGTTTCTGATGTAGCTGTCAAGAACATACGTACACTGGTGGAACGCAAACTTTGACATATAGCGCTCATAATCAAGAACAGCCTTCTTTGCATCAGCAAGGATCTTCTCCTCCGGAGCAACCGTCGGAAGGATTCCATCAAGCTCCTTCTGAGTGGTATAGAACGCAGTTCTGATCATTCGGTTGTAAACGTTAGAAAGAAGCAGTCCGTCCTTTACTACAGGATCTGCATCGCCCGGCTTTGCGTCTGGATTGTATGGCTTAGGCATAAAGCTTACCGAACGCTGTCCAAGACCAAGACCCAGCCAATGCATACGAAGCTGTTCGGGAGTATAATGATCGAGGAGATCGTCAGCCATCGGAGGCTTTACAGCACCTGAGCTTGACGCCTTCTTGTCGAGGAAGAGGATATGGTGGTTTGCAACAATGATCGGAAGCTGAAGCTCTCCGTCAGCCGGCTGAGCTGTTTTCACATCAGCCTCCTGCTGAGCCATCCACATTGCAGGCTCTGCGATTCCGTAGAAATAAATATTATCCTGACCGATGAACTGATAAACTGTGGCATCCTTGCTGCACCAGTATTTCTTCCAGTCCTCTCTGGGAGCACCAGTCTGCTCGAGATAAGTCTGAGTGAAGGAGATCGGTGCCCAGAGCGACTCCGGCCATACCCATACGGTAAGACCCTTTGAGTCCTCATCGAATTCCGGTGCAGGAACACCCCACTCGATATTTCCGGTAAGTCTGAACGGCACGAGAGTTTTTCCTGTACGATAGCGGATACCGTTCTCAGAGAGTATACGGCACGCTTCGTCACAGTCAGAAAGTGTGGTGAATTCAATAGTAAACGAGGGCTTTTTCTTCTCCTCAAGATACTCATGCGCAGGCATACTATCCTTGAGTGTGAGGTAAAGCTCCTCAAACTCACGCTTTACGTAAATAACCGGCGGCTTGAGGAATTCAGAGATAGTCTTGCACACGACAGGACGTACATCCTTTCGCTTCTGAAGCTCAGCGATCCATTCCTTAAGGAGTGCCTCATAGTCACGAAGCTTGAAGTACCAGTTTGTAACCGGACGCATTGTGGGAGTTTCACCGGTGAGAGTGCTTACAGGATTGAGGAGGTTCTCGGGCATATACTGATGTCCGAGATCACACTCGTCGGCATAGCCCTTCTCTGAGGAACATCCCTCAACAGGGCACTTTCCGACAACCTGTCTGCCGTTGAGGAAAACGCCTGCCTTTTCATCGAAGAACTGCATAGTGGAGATCTTTCTGAGCTGACCCTTACCATGAAGAGCCTTGAGGAACCACTGAGTCACCTCAGCATGGATCTCCTTGCTTCTGCCAAGACCTGATGCAGCGAAGAGGTTGGGAGAGATCGCATAGGAAGCGAGGGTAGCCTTCTGTTTTTCGTGATTCCTTGAAACGAAGTCCTCGAGAGATCCTTCAAACTCACCATTAGCAACCTTGCTGCGCCAGCCCTCAGCGATGGGAGAGCCATAGCAGTCAGTACCGCTTACGAAGATGACGTTATCCTTACCGATCCTGTCACGGAGGAATCTTGCATACGTATCAGCGAACACGAGCATACCGCCAACGTGTCCGAAATGGAGTTCCTTATTGCCATAAGGCATACCGCCTGTAACAACTGCACGCTTCGGGAAAACCGGACGTGGTATTTCAAACTGTTTTTTCTGTTTAGCGTCGGACGCATTATTATTGGACATTTTTTCAAATCCTTTCGGGCAAATAATTCAAACTACATTATACCACAATTTTCCGCCGAGTGCAAGAGGTTTGAGTATTTTTACAGAATTCCTCACGCAGTCCTGTTAAGTTTCTCAGAAAAGAACAGCATTGCCGCAAGGAGAACTCCGATATATACGGGAAAAAGAGATATGCTCACGGTATCCGCAAGCATTCCGAAAACCGGCGGCATGAGAGTCGATCCGACATAGGCGCTTGCCATCTGAACTCCGATAACTGCCTGTGAGCGTTCTGCTCCGAAGCGTTCGGGAGTAGAGTGGATGAGACAGGGATATACCGGTGCGCAGCCAAGTCCAATCAGCAGAAGTCCCGCTGCCGAAACTGCTGCTCCGAACGGAAGAAACAGCACTCCTATTCCGGCGGATAATATCACAATTCCGATCCTCACCATCTGCTTATCGCTGAATTTTGAGGTAAGTATGCCGCTTAAGAATCGTCCGGCTGTTATTCCTATGAAGAATATCGCTCCCCAGCCTGCTGCCTTTTCTGAGGATACGCCTTTTTCAAACACTATGTAGCTTACCGCCCAGAGGCTGGTCGTTCCTTCTATGGCGCAGTAGCACAGAAATGTCACCATCATCTCACGCACACCCGGGATAGCTATAGTCCGCATGAGTCCGAGTGAAGCTGAGGCTGAGCCAGCCTTGTCTCCCGAGGAAGTCTTGTCCTTCCACATCGGAAGCGAGATCACCAGTATTGCCGTCAGGATGATCTGAAGTACAAATACGGCAAAATAGCCCTTGCTCCAGCTCTGTCCTCGTGTGAGAAAAAATGACATCACATACGGGCCGCAGGTACATCCCACTCCCCAGAAGCAGTGAAGCCAACTCATGTGACGGCTTTTATAGTGGACTGCAACATAATTATTGAGCGCTGCGTCAACACTTCCTGCTCCAAGTCCATACGGCAGTGCCCACAGGCAAAGCTGCCAGAACTTAGTGCTTACAGAAAAGCCAAGAAGCGCTGCTGCCGTAGCAGCAACGCTCATAGCTGTAAGCTTTCCTGTTCCGAATTTATTAACAAGTCTCTCGCTCATCAGTGCAGAAATTATCGTGCAGCCTGATATAAGCATGCTTATTATTCCGGCATACGATACCGGTACACTGAGCCCTTCATACATACTCGGCCATGCTGAACCAAGCAGTCCGTCAGGAAGTCCGAGACTTATGAAAGAAACATAGATTATCGCAAGAAGAAGGCTTACCATTATGCTTTATCCTCCTTCGTCAGGTCAATGCTTCTGACCTTATCTCTCACCTTCAATACGAACGACGGAGATACTGAAAGCTCGTCGATGCCCATTCTGAGGAATCTTTCAGTGAGAGCTGTATCAGCCGCAAGCTCACCGCATATTCCGATCCATGCGCCATGCTTATGTGCATTAACTGCGGACATCTTGATAAGACGGAGTATAGCCTCGTGGTGTGTATCACAGAAGCGCTCGAGCTTTGGATTCTGCCTGTCGCAGGCAAGAGTATACTGAGTCAGGTCATTTGTTCCGACACTGAAGAAATCCACCATCGGAGCAAGCTGATCGCTTATAACTGCCGCCGCAGGCGTCTCGATCATGATTCCAAGCTCAGTTTCATCGGAATACTCGATTCCCTCAGCGTCAAGCTCCGCTTTCACCTCATTACAGAGAGAAATTATCTCCTCAAGCTCCCAGACACTTGTGATCATCGGGAACATGATTCCAAGCTTTCCATAGACTGACGCTCTGTAGAGTGCTCTGAGCTGTGTGCGGAAGATCTCCGGACGTTCGAGGCATAATCTTATTGCACGAAGTCCGAGCGCAGGGTTTTCCTCCTTGTCGAGGCTGAAGTAGCTGCACTGCTTATCAGCGCCGATATCGAGCGTACGGATAATGACCTTCTTTCCAGCCATGCTTTCAAGCACTCGTCTGTAGATCCTAAGCTGTTCCTCTTCAGTCGGATAATCGCTGTTTTCGAGGTAGATGAACTCGCTTCTGAAGAGTCCTATTCCGCCGGCATCGTTGAGGAGAACTGCTCCGATATTATCAACGCTTCCGATATTTGCAAAAATGTTTATTCTTGTACCATCAAGAGTAACATTCTCCTTGCCCTTGAGCTTCTGGAGAAGAGCCTTTTTCTCAAGCTCCTCTGCACGCTTTTTTTCAGCCGCAGCAATGGTCTCCTCATCCGGATCAAGAATGAACTCGCCTGTAAAGCCGTTCACCACAGCAGTATCACCGTCTTTTACTGCCTTGAGAAATTCCTCGCCAAGTCCGATTATAGCTGGAATATTCATGTTTCTCGCAAGGATGGCAGTATGTGAATTGGATGAGCCATAAGCTGTCACGAACGCAAGCACCTTATCCTTATCCAGCGATACAGTTTCACTCGGAGCAAGATCATCAGCACAGATTATGAGCTTTTCATCCGATTTCTGCTCCTCAGACGTACTGTTTGTGAGGCACGCAATGATCCTGTTGGATATATCACGCACATCAGCTGCTCTCGCCTGCATATAGCTGTCGTCCATCGCAGAGAACATCTCCGCAAAATTATCTCCCGTAACCGCAACGGCATACTCAGCATTCACACTCTGAGAGCTTATCATCTCAGCGATAGCCTCGTTATAATCGTCGTCCTCGACCATCATGATATGAATCTCAAAGATCTGAGCATTAGTCTCGCCGACCTCAACTAAAGCCTTTTCATAGATTTCCTGAAGCTGGGAAACAGCCAGTTCCTTAGCCGCCTGAAGGCGTTTCATCTCAGCATCCGTATCGCTTATCTTTACACGCTTCACCTGGATATCCTGACGCTTGAAAACGGATATTTTTCCCGTCGCAACAGCTCCATACACGCCCTTGCCCTGATATTTTACCATAGCTGCACCACCTTATATAAATTCAGACACCGCAGCTCTCGCCGCAGAATTTTTCTTTGTAGCTTTCGATCGCTCTTTCGATGACTCCGACCGCCTCAACAGGGCCTCCTGTACCTTTTACAGATGTAGATTTGCACTCAAGCTGCTTATACACCGAAAAGAAATGCTTTAGTTCATCGAAAATATGTGCCGGAAGCTCTCTTATATCAGTATAACCCATATATGTAGGATCGCCGTATGGTATAGCAATGATCTTCTCATCGCCCTTTCCGCCGTCCTCCATATACATCACTCCGATTGGATAGCTCCGCACTATAGTCATTGGCTGGATAGGCTGTGAGCAAAGAAGAAGCACATCCAGCGGATCACCGTCATCCCCGTAGGTTCTGGGTATAAAACCGTAATTCATCGGATAGTACGTTGCCGTAAACAGTACTCTGTCAAGGGAGAGCAGTCCTGTTTTTTTATCCAGCTCATATTTCATATTGCTGCCTTTTGAGATCTCGATCACCGAAATAAAATCTGTCGGATAGATCCTCTCTTCATCTATATCATGCCATATATTCATCAGCTGTCCCTCCTGATTTTCCGGCAGGCTATATGATTTTCTCATCGCCTGCCGGATTCAGAATCAATACTTCTTACAGATTAGCCTCAAGGAACGCTCTGATGCCGTCAGCAGCAGCATCCTCGTCCGCACCGTTTACAGTGATAGTAACGGTATCTCCGCACTTCACGCCAAGTCCCATAAGAGCCATGAGCTTTGCTGCACCGACAGTCTTTTCACCCTTTGTAAGAGTGATCTCGCTCTGGTAGCCCTTTGCAGTCTTTGCAAGCATTCCAGCCGGTCTTGCGTGGATTCCGAGTTCGTCCTTGATTGTGTACTCAAATGTTTTCATAGTGATACTTCCTTTCAGAATTTATATTTCTATTTTATAATATTTTTATAGTTTTTGCAAGAGGAATCATGCCCTTCCGAATGTCTGGGTCATTCTCAGGATATCATCCCTGAGCGCATCGTTCATATCCTCTTCTGTCATGCGCCATTTCCAGTTTATTCCGACTGTCGAGGGCTTGTTCATGCGGGCAGAATCGTCATATCCCAGCCAGTCCTGCATCGGGATGATGCATACATTTGCACGGCTGCGCATGATAAGGCTGATAAACACCCTGTGGAGTTTTTCATCGGGAGTATGGCTGTCGCAGAGATATTCCCTTGCCATAGTTCTTTCCTCGTCGGTTATCGTTTCAAACCATGACCTGATCGTCTGATTGTCGTGAGTGCCTGTATACGCAATGCAGTTCTCGGTGTAGTTATGAGGAAGATAGTCATTCCTGCTTCCGGTATCACGGCTGTCGAACGCAAATTCCAGCACCTTCATATTCGGAAAGCCGCTTTCTTTAACAAGCTCACGAACAGTATCCGTCATAAATCCGAGATCCTCAGCGATAACATCCCTCTTTCCGAGAGCATTTTCTACTGCACTGAACAGCTCCATTCCCGGGCCTTTTTCCCAGTGTCCGTTCGCAGCTGTTTTGTCGCCGTAGGGGATGGAATAATACTCATCAAAGCCTCTGAAGTGATCGATCCTCACGACATCATAAAGCTCAAAGCAGTGAGCAAGGCGTGAGATCCACCATTTATAGCCAGTTGAACGGTGATATTCCCAATCGTAGAGA
>JBGVIW010000123.1:0-13536 GCA_045128995.1 Ruminococcus sp. | reverse complement strand
ATTATCGCTGAAGCAACACTGCTTGTAAAATAAATGCAAACGCCCGTAAGAACAGCTCCAACCAAAGATCCAATTAAAAAGCCCATTCCCTCATAGTTGTTTTCCATGTGTATTCCTCCACTAATTCTTATTCGTCACGCCACAATTGGCTTAAAATAAAAAACCTCCGATGCATTCACATCGGAGGTTAACTGTCTGTCTTGCTCAGAATAGATGACATTAAAATGGCTATGTAATAATATTCAGTTCGACAAATTGGGATTTATCTATACTTTTCAAGGCGATAATGATGTTCTTCGTCCAATTCCTTAACACCATTTTTATAACCATACCCAAATTTTTTGTAAAATTCTGTTGCCGTGATTGATGCAGGAATTTCGATTCGTTTTGCTCGTATAAACAACTCATCTCTTTCAAGTGTGTTCATAATCGTAGTGCCAATTCCTTTGCCGTGATATTCAGGTAAGACAAAAATGGTGAGCAATATACTTTCCGTCTCACTTCCCCAATAACTTGAAATAGAGCCTGTTCCAACAATTGTCCTTTCGACTTCAAAAACATACATATGGGCATAACTTGCGATATTAATTACTTTTTTTCGTCATAAACCTCGGCCAATTGCCGCATAGCTTCAATTCCATAGTCCTTGCTATTTACTTCGAGAAAATTCCGCACTATGAGATTTCGTACACTTGATGCATCCGATTTGCGAAACCTTCTGATTATTAAATTCATATTGTATCTACCTCTCCAAATTCTTATTTTTCGGTCTTTCCGACCTCCTATATTATACCATAACACGCATACTATTGAAACAAAAAACCTCCGATGCATTCACATCGGAGGTTAACTGGTTGGGGTGGAAGGATTTGAACCCTCGAATAACGGAGTCAGAGTCCGCTGCCTTACCGCTTGGCGACACCCCAGTGTTTTGTTCTGCTGTATTCAGCTTTTATATTATAGCACCCCTAAAAAGAAAAGTCAAGGGGTTTTTATATATTTTTTTATTTTAATTTAATCCGCAGGGCTTGAAATTAACAGAGTGTGAAGGTATAATATATAATATGTAATATTGCGTATATGTGAGGGACTTTACTGTGAAAAAATTATATTTTATATACAATCCGGTTGCCGGAAAAGCTGTTATTGGGGATAAGCTTTCCGGAATTATCGATATCTTCACCAAAGCAGGCTATGAGGTAACCGTCCGCCCGACTCAGGGTAAGAACGATGCTGCCAAGGCTGCTGCTTATGCTTGCAGTAAAAAATTCGACCTGCTTGTCTGTGCCGGAGGTGACGGCACTCTCAGCCAGTGCCTGCACGGCGTTATGAGATGCGAAAAGGACAATAGAATTCCTATCGGCTATATTCCTGCCGGATCTACAAATGACTTTGCTAAGGGTCTCGGCATACCCAAGGGCATCCTCGAGGCTGCACGCTGGATCGTTTCCGGAAAGCCTGTTCTCTGCGACGTAGGCGGCTTCAACAGCAGTTATTTTTCCTATATCGCCGCATTCGGCGCTTTCACAAACATCACCTACCAGACCTCTCAGCAGGTGAAAAATATTTTCGGACACGCAGCTTACCTTCTCAATGGAGTTTCCGAGCTTACTAATATCCGTGCCAAGAAAATGAGAATAGAGTACGACGGCAACGTTATCGAGGATGAGTTTATCTTCGGTATGGTCACTAATTCCTCCTCTGTCGCAGGACTGCTTTCGCTCAGCGATTTTCTCCTCGATGACGGTACCTTTGAGGTTACTCTCATCAAAAAACCTGCCAATGTAATGCAGCTCGGTGAGATACTACAGTCACTGCTCAATATCAATAAGACTATCGACAAGGAGCATATCCGCTACTTCAGAACTAGCCGCATTACCTTTACTTCTCTATGCAGCGAGCCTATCACATGGACGTGTGACGGCGAATACGGAGGAAATTCTGCGGTAAACCATATCGTAAACAACAACAGAGCGGTTTCATTCATGATCGGTCCGCACTCGACCAGCTACTTCTCATCCCAGCAGATAAAATCATCACGCCGTTAAGATAAGGAGGATATCATGCGGAATATTCTTATTTTCGACACCCCTGAAAAAGCTTCAGGGATCGCCGCTAAGATCGGAAGAAATTTTTCTGCCGATACCGCCTCGGATACCTGTGAGCTTATCCAGATGATAACCCGCAGGATCCCTGATGCTGTTATTGTAAATGCCGACCTGACAAGCGATCCTTCCGCTCTTGTCAAGTCGATCAGAAAAGCCGCAGGAAAAAATATCCCTGCCGTCTTTTCATTATATAAAATAAGTACAGCCGCTCAGGAGGAGCTCTGTGAAGCCGGCGCTGACGATATCTTCGTGATGCCGATGTGCAGCCGCCTTATGGAGATCCGTCTCGAAAGACTCATAAAAACAGATTGCCCACATTTCTCATGCTATGAAAAATACTGCGACTTCGATAAGCTGATCGAGGACGTCTCAGAAAAAAGTGAGGCAAAAGGCTCGTTCAGCGTCCAACAGACTGATTTCGCAAATATCTATAAGTTCATCGCTCGTGGTCTTGAGCGAAGCGGAAAAAGTGTGCAGGCACTCATGCTCACGCTCAGCTGTGATGAAGAGTCCGAGGAACAGGGCATCGCTATGCTCTCAGAAGCCGCTAAGATCTGCCTGAGAAAGGGCGATATCTCCTCTGTGTGCAGCAGAAATCAGGTGGTTGTACTGCTCATCGGCGCCGACGATAACGGCGGTCACCTCGTTGCCAACAGGATCGTCAGCAACTTCTACAGCGAATGCGACGACGACAGCTTTAGCCTGAACTATGACATCCGTGAGGTAAAAATGCCGCCGCATACACCTAAGCCTTAATTTGACATATTTCTTTTGAAATGCTATAATAAAGCATTAACGATCTTAAGGAGAATATATTGATATGAAGAAATTACTCGCTATGCTTACCGCTGTGATCAGCATCTGTGCATTCACCGGATGCTCAGATTCAAAGGACGAAAACAAGGACTTTACTAGCAGCGGCAAAAGCTCTGCTGCTGACGAGAAGGACAGCGGTGCTGAGGATAAAAAAGAAAGCAACAACGATGACGCAGGCTCTTCCTCAGGCAAGAGCTTCGATGACTTCGAGTTCGGCTCTATTGATGGTAATGTCTACAGCAGCCCCTTCTCAGGTCTTTGCTTCACAGCTCCCGAGGGCTGGGAATATTCCTCTCAGGAACAGATACTCCAGATGATGAACCTCGGCACTGATATGCTCGGCAATAAGGGCGAGCTTTATAAAACTATCGCTCAGCAGACCAGCATCTATGAGATGCACTGCGTTAATCCTATTTCAGGCGACAACATGATCATAATGTACGAAAACCTCAACACCTACGCTAACATCGCTGACAGCTTCGACAACGACTCCTACCTCGACGCTGTTATGACACAGTTTGAGGCGCTCGAAGCTTCAGGTATCACCTATGAGCTTGAAAGCAAGGAGAATGTTACTGTTGCCGGAAAGGAATTCCTTAAGGCTGATTTCAACTGCACCAACGAGACTTATGGATACTCAACTTCTCAGTCATACTACATCGCTAAGGACGGCGAGTATATGACCATCCTCCTCGGCACACTCGGTACAGCTTCTGAGCTCGACTCGATCAGCGAGCTTGAATCATGCTTTTCACCCTATAACGAATAAGATTTCATTCAAGGAGACATCAGACAAATGATATGCAGCAATATTCTGGAAGCCATCGGGCATACTCCGATAATACGACTCAACAGAATGGTAAAGCCCGGAAGCGCTGAGGTGCTCGTAAAATTCGAGGGACTCAATGTCGGCGGCTCTATCAAAACACGCACTGCCTATAATATGATCCTCAAAGCTGAACAGGAGGGTCTGATCAATAAGGATACTATAATCGTTGAACCTACAAGCGGTAATCAGGGCATCGGTCTTGCGCTTATCGGCGCTGTAAAGGGCTATAAGACTATTATAATCATGCCCGATTCCGTAAGTGAGGAGCGCAGAAAACTCGTCTCCCACTACGGCGCAGAGGTTATGCTCATCCACGACAGCGGAAATATCGGCGACTGCATCGACGAGTGCCTTCAGACAGCACTCCGCCTTAAGGCTGAAAATCCCAACGTCTACGTTCCGCAGCAGTTCGAGAATCCTGCTAATCCTATGGTTCATAAGCACCATACCGGACTCGAGATCCTCGAGCAGATCGGCGGCGAGATCCATGGTTTCTGCTCCGGAATCGGTACCGGCGGTACTATCAGCGGTATCGGAGAAACTCTCAAGGCTCTCTATCCCGATATCGAAATATGGGCTGTCGAGCCTGAAAATGCAGCCATCCTTGCCGGAGGTACTATCGGTACTCACCTTCAGATGGGCATCGGCGACGGACTTATCCCAGAAAATCTTAATACGAATATTTATAACGACATCTACGTCGTGACCGACGACGAGGCGATCCAGACTGCAAAGGATCTTGCTCGTCTCGAGGGTATTATGTGCGGTATCTCCAGCGGCACAAACGTTGCAGCTGCACTTAAACTTGCCGAAAAGCTCGGCGAGGGCAAAACTGTTGTTACCGTTCTCCCCGATACTGCGGAGAGATATTTCTCTACACCGCTCTTCGGATAAGCGTTAATACTTAAAATCAAAGGCAGACCAGTACGGTCTGCCTTATTTTTATGTACAATATAATACAGGATTCTTACTGATACCTTAAAGACTCGCCTCGCACATCATCTCGTACAGACCCGGAACCGCAGAAGTTGCAGGTATCTGTGCCACTGTCGCCACATCAATAACAGCGTGACCTATCATAATAGGCAGCGGATTCCTGTATTTGTGATAGTGCCAACACAAAATAATCGTAAGCGGGAGAAACGAAATGAAGCGATATACTACATATTTTATATCGAAAATAGTCGGAATAAAGCTATGCTGCAACGCAAAAAAGAACGCTGGGATGAAAATAGCTGCATATTTATTACTGATCTGATTGACTCCGCAGCCCAGATATAGTCCATCCTCGGCGAATGCAGTCGATATGGGCAGTATGATAACATTAACAACTGCAAGCCACAGAGGTATTGGCGCAATCATCATCGGCGCAGCATAGGGAATGACTCCGTAGCAGATAAAACCTGCGAGATACATTCCACCCATTCCTACGAGAAGAATCAGGAAAATCATTCCTATAACCTGCTTTGGCTTTGTTTTACCCTTTTCGTAGTTGATAAGCTCTGCATAATTGCTGCCGGTTTTCCTTGCGATGAAAACGATCAGAGCTATTGTCGCAATATTGACACAGCTAGCAGCAACAGACCATATACTGCTTATTTTTTCAAGACTTTTTCCGGTGAAAAGCGAACCAATTATAAATATCAATATAAAAATCACGCATCGCACAGGCAGCAAATACGAAAGCTTGTTTGGTTTCATTTATTTCTCCTTGATCTCTCAGTTTCAGTTTTAATTGTCTGTTCCACGCTGCATATATAATACATATCATCCCCATGGAACTGGATCATCGAACCGGATGGTGCCTGACGGAGCATCTGGAACACATTGTAAATATCCGGAGCAACGGAAATACAGCCCATGATCGCCGCACCGAACATAATTCCGCTCAGACGTTTCATATCAGCCGGAAGGAAACAGAATACTGCCAGCGGTATTATTCCTAAAACAGCTGGCAGAAGCGACATCAGGGTAAATCTTTTCCTTGACAGCGGATATGATGCCAGAACGACTGCCGCTGCCTGCTTCGGCATTATCCCGACCGCAGCCTCTGCTCCCGAGGGATAAACGACTGCATGGAGAAGCTCATGCACAATCAGCAGAAGCAGTCCGATCAGCGCTCCCAGCGGCACGAAAAATGGAGAAAACACCATCTCTCCGGCGGAAGACGTCCTGACAAACATCGCCCCAAAGCACAGCGCAAACATCACTGCCGCAAACGGCAGTGAATAAAGCTGCATCTTAATAATAGTTTCCGGCATACGCATCTTCACTGCATTCTGCGCAAGCGTTCCGGTCTGGAATTCACGGGTATCGTTAATGATCCCGCACCATTTTATCCTAGCCATGCAGAGCGATCACCTGTTGTATATCTTGTTGAGCTTGCTGATCTTTTTTGCAAGCTTCGGAGTAAAATCGCTGCGGCTTGTTCTGAACTGCCAGTTGCTTCCGAGCGTAGAAGGTGTGTTCATTCTGCCGTCCTTACCGCTTCCGAGGAAGTCCTGAATCTGGGCGCAGGCAGTCTGGGCAACACTTCCCCATGCCGCACGGATCATAGCCATCGGGATATCCTTCTCCTTCTTCACGGAGAGGTATTTCTTAGCAAATTTCAGCGTTTTTGATGACGCAGCAGCGATCCAGCCATTGAGTGTCTCATTATCATGCGTTCCGGTGTAGCAGTAATAATTCGTGCTTGCGAAGTTATGCGGGAGATGCTCATTCTCGCCGTCGGAGAAGCCGAACTGGATCACCTTCATTCCGGGATATCCAGACTTGTCCAGCAGCTCACGCACCTCAGGCGTAATAAATCCGAGATCCTCTGCGATAATATTCAGCCTACCGAGCTTCTCCTCAGCGAGTCTGAAAAGCTCATGATTCGGGCCTTTCTCCCATTCCCCGACAGTAGCATCCTCGCTGCCGTAAGGGATAGCATAATAGCTCTCAAAGCCTCTGAAATGGTCAATTCTTACGATATCATAAAGCTCCGCTGCACGTTTGATGCGGCTTATCCACCACTCGTAGCCAGTTTTCTTGTGATATTTCCAGTTGTAAAGCGGATTGCCCCAAAGCTGACCTGTTGGCGAGAAATCATCCGGCGGACAGCCTGCAACAGCAACAGGCTTTTTCTCCTTGTCGAACTGGAAAAGCTTAGGGCTTGCCCACGCTTCGACGCTGTCAAGAGCGCAGTATATCGGGATATCGCCGATGATCTCGATTCCGTTCTCGTTGGCATAAGCTTTAAGCGCAGTCCACTGGCGGCTGAACTCATACTGAAGGAACTTAAAGAAGCCTATATCCTCCTTCAGCTCCTTTTTCGCCTCGGCAACAGCCTTTGCATCATGCTTTGCAAGCTTCTCGTCCCACTCGTACCATGCTTTTCCGCCATTGCTGGACTTCAGCGCCATAAACAGCGAATACTCATTCAGCCACTGCCTGTTAGATGCACAAAACTCCTTGTAATCCGGCGATTTTGACGGATTAAAGCGCTTGTAAGCCTTTCTGAGGACATCGAAGCAGTTATTGTAGATAATGCTGTAGTCAACCCTGCGAGGATCACTTTCCCATACGACTGAGCCATACTCCTCGTACTCGAGCAGTCCGTCATCCTCGAGCTTATCGAAGTCGATGAAGTAGGGATTTCCTGCGTTGACGGAGAATGACTGATAGGGGGAATCGCCGTAGCTTGTCGGTGAAAGCGGCAGTATCTGCCAGCATTTTATTCCGCACTCCTTTAAAAAATCAACAAAGGCATAGGCTTCTCTTCCCATTTTTCCGATTCCGTACTCCGACGGAAGGCTTGAGATATGCATCAGAATGCATCCTTTTCTCATAAACGTTCACTCCTGATAATTTGATCATGAATATTTCCGACCGCTCCGCTCATAATAAAATAAAAAACGAGGTGCTTTTCCAATGAAGCTTTCACAAGCATTTTTCGCCTTTTTGATGGGCTTTTTTCTATACAGCATGGTAGAGATCATCAGCCGTGGCTATACTCACTGGACGATGGCTCTTACCGGCGGTACAGTGCTGGCGATACTCTATATGCTCAACCGCAGCAGCGGCATTACGCTCATGAAGAGCTGTTTTATCGGCGCATTCATTATCACGGCGGTAGAATTTGCAGTCGGGGTAGTAGTAAATATTATTCTCGGCTGGCACGTCTGGGATTATTCGGAAGTGCCGCTGAATATTCTCGGGCAGATATGCCTGCCCTACACTGGCGCATGGTTTTTGCTGTGCATTCCTGCATATTATCTTTGTACTGCGATACGCCGGCGTTTTGAATCATCTGAAGTTAATTATACCACACAATCATGATTTTTTCAATACAGGAATTGATCCTGTCAGCTGTGCTGATCAGCGGAGCTTTCAACTCACTGCACGCCTGTTGGCAGATGACTGCGGAAAAATGCTCTCCCTGAGCATTCCGATCAGCAGGAAATATACCATTGCTCCTGCTGCCGCCGAAACCGCAAGTACTGTAAACCCAGCAGCTCCGCTGTTTTCGAGTATATCCGACACGAGATAAGCCGTTCCTCCGCACATTGCTCCTGCGTACAGAACTGATGCAAACGGCTGAAAAAATAATGGTGTTCCTGATGAACGCACAAAGCTCCGGAGCGACGCTGCCAGAATTACAATATAGCATACAGTCGTAGAGAGTGCCGCTCCGTCAGCTCCGAGAGACGGGATAAGCAGCAGATTTCCTGCTAGCTTTACAACAGCTCCGATCAGCATTATCTTAAGCGGCTGGGACGCCTTTCCTATCGCCTGAAGCATACTGAACAGCGGATACGCTACACACAAGCATACCATTCCCGGCATCAGATACTGAAGCGGACGTATGCATAGCTCAACCTCATCGGGCTGCCTTGGGAAGAGAAAATGGAGTACTTCACCTGAAAGTGACATGAGTCCTGCCGCCGCAGGAACTGCAATTATTGCCGCCGTGACAAGAGCCTGATGAGCCTCCCTCCTGAGCGCACTGCGGTCGTTATTCTGCCACGCTGCCGTTACGGACGGGAGTATTCCCCTTCCAAGCATATTCGTCACCGACGGTACAAGATTGAACACCGTCAGCGCAATTCCGGAAAATGAACCATACACAAAATGCGGCATATCCTCCGGATGTATCCCCTCAGGTACAGGCGTCCGGCTTCCGAAATACGCTATGCAGCCTATCACCGTCCCCATGTCGATAAGCGCAGTAAGATTCGTTACTACAGCTCCGATACCTGTCGGAAGAGCTGTCCTGATAAGCTCACGGGAAATATCTCTGCATGGCATCAGTGTTTTATCGCCATCCCTGTGCCTTCGGTCGCACAGACGCATTATCCACAACACTAAAACGGCTCCTACTGAAGAAAGCGTGACTCCAAGGATTCCTGCCGCTGCGGAAACTGCACGGATATCGGTTCCGGACGGAAAATATTCCAGAACCTTTTCCTGATTCTCGTTAACCCATCCGCAGAGATAAAGCCCTGCACAAAGCTTCACAACGCCTTCGGCAAGCTGTGAAAACGCCGTGGGATACATATTGCTCAGTCCCTCATAATAGCCTCGCTCAACAGCAGTGATACAGCCGAAAAATACTGCCGGTGCGATCATGATCACTGCCGTGACCGCCTCCGGACAGGATGCGGCATATTTGCAGAACGGCTGAGCCATGAGAAGTACAGCTCCGCTTCCGGCAAGTCCTGCCGCCGAGAATACCAGAAGTGCCGTACGGCGAACACGCCTTGCATTTTCATACATCCCAAGTGCCGCACTCTGAGCCGTCAGCCTTGCTGCCGCCGAGGAGATACCTGTTACCGTAAGCGCATATATCGGCATGAAAAGGCTGTACGCACAGCTGAAATAGCTCATTCCCACTCCGCCCAGAATATTCGTAAGCGGTATCTTGAAAAGCGCTCCCAGTACCTTTGCAGCCGCTGCCGACAGCATAAGTATCAGCGAACCCTTCAGAAAATTCTGCTTTTTCATGCAAATCAACCCTTTTTTTCTTTAATATATGAAAATATATGTTGCGATTTATTAAAATATGTGGTATAATTATAAGTGGTTCTGCCGCATCCGGCAGAAATATGACCAGATTTTTTGGCATATAAACCTTTCAGAAAGGCTGGTACTTAAATGAATTATAAATTTTCAGATAAAGTCGGCACGCTTAAGGCATCTGCAATACGTGAGATCCTCAAGTTCACTTCTGTTCCCGGTGTTATTTCCTTTGCGGCAGGAAATCCTGCTCCGGAGGCTTTTCCGGCTCAGAAAATAGCTGAGATATCTGCTCAGATCCTTCAGGATGATCCCATCCTCGCTCTTCAGTACAGCATCACCGAGGGATATACTCCTCTTCGTGATCAGCTCAAACAGCAGATGGCTGCAAAAAACTGCTTCAATCCGGATATCGACGACCTCATCGTTACCTCCGGTGCTCAGCAGGCTAACGAGCTTTCATGCAAGGTGCTTCTCAATGAGGGCGATACTCTTATCTGCGAGGCTCCGAGCTTTATCGGATCTATCAACGCTTTCAAATCCTACAACGTTAATCTCGTCGGAGTTGAGCTTGAGGAGGACGGCATAAACCTCGAAAAGCTCGAGGAGACTATCAAAACTGAGAAAAATGTAAAGCTCCTCTACCTCATTCCCAACTTCCAGAACCCTACCGGACGCACTATGTCTCTCGAAAAGAGAAAGGCTGTTTATGAGCTTGCGTGCAGATATGATTTCATCATCCTCGAGGATAATCCCTATGGCGATCTCCGATTCGAGGGCGAGGATATCCCTGCTATCAAGAGCCTCGATACTGAGGGACGTGTGATCTATACCGGTACATTCTCAAAGATCCTCTCGCCCGGCTTCAGAACAGGCTATGTTTCTGCTCCGGCTGAGATCATCCAGAAGATCGTTGTCTGCAAACAGGTTTCAGACGTTCACTCAAATATCTGGGCACAGCTCGTCTGCCACCGCTTCATGAATGAAGTCGATATGCAGCAGCATTTTGAAGGCTTGAGAAAGATCTATAAGGAAAAATGTGACCTGATGTGTTCATACATCGACAGCGGCTTCTCAAAGAAAATCACCTACTCAAAGCCTGAGGGCGGACTTTTCATCTGGTGTACGCTTCCAGAAGGATGCGATATGCCGGCGTTCTGCACTAAGGCTGTGAAGGATTATAAGATCGCAGTCGTTCCCGGCAGTGCATTCTGTATCAGTGAATCCGACAAGACTTCATCCTTCAGACTCAATTTCTCCACACCCACTAATCAGCAGATATCCGATGGAATGGAAATCCTTGCCAATATGACAAGAGAAATGTTTGACTGATTACTATAACTAAAATTAAGTTTAACACGAAAGGAATTTTTATTATGGCAAACGGACGCTCTTCAGCTACAGACAGATACTCTGTAACACCCAAATACCTCAGCACTAGAAATCAGGCTATCAACTTCCCGCCTAAGTTCTTCAACCTCAAGTTCAAGAAGGATCAGGTTTATGGCGTAATTATTGATATTCCCATGACTCCTCAGGTTCTCGGAACTATGGTATGCTTCATCAACGGTGCTGCTAACCTCTACTTCAATAACGGCGGAGAATACTCCGGAGCTGCTCAGAAGTACAGAACTCTCGTTCAGGCTTCTCATGCACTCGTTGCAAACGCTGGAATGCTCCTTCCCAAATGCGAGAAGGTAAAGGCTTATGACCTTCCTACAGGCAGAACTCATAATATCTACCTCCTCACTACAGGCGGAATCTATAAGACTGTTGTTAAGCCCGGTATCATCCCCGAGGATCAGCAGGAGCTTCGCTCTATCTATGTTATGTATCAGAAGGTTCTCTCTGAACTCAGAAACTGCCAGCTTAAGGACGACGCTGCAAAAAGAGCAGGCAGCGCTGAATAATCAGCCTGCCTTCTGCAAAAAATTATTTAGGAGAGATCTTTCACTATGGAAAATAAAAAGCTGATTTTCAGCGGCATCCAGCCAACTGGTACTTTTACCCTTGGTAACTATATCGGCGCTGTAAGAAACTGGGGCCCGCTCCAGGATGAATTCAACTGCATCTACTGCGTTGTTGATATGCACGCTATCACTGTAAAACAGGATCCAGTAAAGCTCCGTCAGAATACTATGAACGCTTATGCGCTTCTCATGGCGTGCGGAGTAGATCCTCAGAAGTCCATCCTCTTTATCCAGAGCCATGTAAAAACTCATGCCGAGCTTAACTGGGTGCTTAACTGTACAACTCAGTTCGGCGAGCTTTCAAGAATGACTCAGTTCAAGGATAAGAGCCAGCGTCATGCTGATGACGTAAATGCCGGACTCTTTACATATCCCGTCCTCATGGCTGCGGATATCCTTGCCTATAACGCTGACCTCGTGCCAGTGGGAGCTGACCAGAAACAGCACCTCGAGCTTGCAAGAAATATCGCTCAGCGCTTCAACCAGAGATATGGCGAGTTCTTTACCGTTCCTGAGCCTTATATCCCGAAGGTAGGCGCAAAGGTTATGTCACTCCAGGATCCGACTAAGAAAATGTCCAAATCCGACGAAAACCCAAATTCATGCATCCTCATCCTCGACGATAAGGACACTATCATCCGTAAGTTCAAAAGAGCTGTCACCGACAGCGAGGCGGAGGTATGCTACAGAGAGGGTAAGGACGGTATCAATAACCTCATGTCTATCTACTCCATCGTTACCGGCAAAGACTATGACAGCATCACATCTGAGTTTGCCGGCAAGGGCTACGGCGACTTTAAGCTCGCTGTCGGCGAGGCTGTTGCTGACCACCTCGAGCCTATTCGTACAGAGTTCGCACGCCTGAGCAGCGATAAGGCTTTCCTCAAGCAGTGCTATACCGAAGGCGCTGAAAAAGCCCTCAGATACTCCCAGCGTATCGTTTCTAAGGTCTACAGAAAGGTCGGTTTCGTCGACAGAACCTGATTTTCAGCCTGTAACCGTTAAATTTTACAAAAGAATACAATAATTTCTGCCTTATTACGCCAAATCTACAAAATTAATAAAATGGGTTGCTTTTTATCGTATTTTAGGGTATTATATTACTTAGCCCGTCATTAAGGGAGTGTTTTCAAATGGTTGAATTCCGTCAGAAGGATAATTACAATATTGACGATCTTCTCGAAATCGTCAAGCTTTTAAGAAGCGAGGGCGGCTGTCCCTGGGACAGAGAACAGACCCATAAGTCAATTAAAAGTGAATTTATAGAAGAAGCGTGCGAGGCTATCGAGGCTATCGACCTCGAGGATACTGATCTGCTGCGCGAAGAGCTGGGAGATGTTCTCCTTCAGGTCGTGTTCCATTGCCGGATCGAGGAGGAACAGGATTCCTTCCGCTTTGACGATGTCTGCGACGAGATCTGCAAAAAGCTTATCGTGCGTCATCCGCATGTCTTCGGCGATACAATCGTAAATTCTACCGATGATGTGCTCAAAAACTGGGATTCCATTAAAAAGGAAACCAAAGGTCAGGAAACTTATACCGATACTCTTAACAGCGTCGCTAAGTCACTTCCCGCTCTTATGAGAGCACAGAAGGTCGGAAAGCGTGCGATGCGTGCCGGAATGGATTTCAGATCCGCTCAGGACGCTATGGAATGTATCACTAACGAAAAACTTGAGCTTGATGAGGCTGCTGCTTCAGGCGATAGGCAGAAGATCGAGGAGGAGCTTGGCGATCTGCTCTTCTCCTGCGTGAACGCCGCACGTCACCTCGGCATCGACGCTGAGCTTGCACTCAAGTCCGCTACAGATAAGTT
>JBGVIW010000122.1:0-8481 GCA_045128995.1 Ruminococcus sp. | reverse complement strand
AGATAAAATAGCTCTCGTAGGTAAAAACTGCACCGTCCGATCCGGCGATCATGTTGTTAGCTTTGACGTACCAGTATGCCGGAAGGAATTTTCCGATTGCAAGAACTGTACCGCTGAGAAGCGACTGTGGAACAAAAACTCCGCAGAGGAAGCTCATACCGAGGCTGAGAGTGTTGGCGATTATATCCACTCCCCTTCTTCCCGGAGCCAGCACTGCTATAAAGAGCGTGAGCATCATCGAAAAGATCAGATACACAAAGCTGTTGAGCATAGCAAGAAGTCCTTTTTCGCTGAAAAGCTCTGAACCAAACAGCACTGCTGCAACTCCTATCAGCAGCAGATAGATGCTCATTACAGTTACCAGCGCACCGCTGACAAGCTGGATGGTATGGCTTGTAACTGATATGCATGAGCAGCTCGTACGGCTGCGGATGCCGCCCTGAGTCATTACGAGAAGTGTCGGACAGAGTCCTGCGATCAGAGTAACGATAAGGATGTATGCAAGATACTGAAAAAACATCTGGATATCCTCTCCGAACTCGGCATTGTTTTCCGAGAAGTTCACTGTCTCTACCTCTATTTCAGCCTCGGCAAGCTCTGCTGCCCTGAGGACTGCTGCATCGATATCCATTCCTCCGGCAATACAGGCTGAAAGTGCCCCGTGATAGCTGTCCATGCGGCTTTTGAAGAATATCTCGTTATTGTCGCCGGGAACACAGTAAATGCTCAGCAAATCGTCCGTTATGCCGTTTTCAAGACTTCCGGAGTAGCCCTCGTTTATCGTAAGAATAATGTCCACCTCACGGTAAAAGAGCATATCTATCATCTTGTCCTTATCGTTTCCAAGCTCGACAACATTATGATTCTCTGAGATATAGTCTGCGAGCGCATGGCTTGCTGGAGAATCATCAAGGTCGGTTACGCTTATATCCAGCTTTGAATACTTGAAGCCTTCGACGGAATCTGTAGAGTAGGTCATCATCACGCAGATGCCGATGAAGATACCTACGTACAGAAGAACGCTTCCCAGACGTTTTCTGAGTACCATCATGAAAGCCTTAAATACTTGCATAGTTTTTCCTCCTTGTAAGCAGGAAGCCTCCTGCTGTGAAAATAACTGACATTATAATAATCGTTGCTGCCGTTTCAAGCCAGCGTGAGTGGTCATCATAGATCATCAGACAGTAGAAGAGATCAGAAATGCGTGCCGCAGGGTTTATCCTGTTGATGATCGGACAATACTGTTCAATGATCGCCTTCATGGTGCCTACCATAAGTCCGCTAAGGAAGCAGCAGAGCATGGATACAGCAAAAGCAATGCCATTTTTTGCATTCTCTGTGAGTCTGCCGAATGAACCGACGAAAAATCCTGCGGTAACTCCTGCAAGCGCACCGATCGCTCCGGAGAGGTATATCATAAGTGTCTGATCTCCCATATTCACCTTCAGAACGAACAGTATGAACGTGATGCAGACAAAGGTACAGATTATCTGTGCAATGTAAGTTGCAAGAAGGCTTGCGATGATCGAGATAAGCTTGTGCGTCGGTGAGATGCATTTTCTTGCGCCGATCGCAGAAAGATTTCCCTGATTGCTGGTTGCGATATACAGACCGCTCACCATGCCGAACATCGCTACCATCGTGATAAGATTGTGGAAGTACTGGACATAGGGATCCATATTTCCGTCAGTAAAAGCCTTTGACTCAACGCTGCTGACCTCAGAAGCAAGCGCAGCGATCACAGCCTCGAGCTTCGCAGGATCATTGACTGCTGTTTCGGTGATGATGCTTTTCTGAAGCTCATATTCATCGAGAAATGATTTTACAATGGAGTTTTCAAGTCCGCTTTCGACAACCGACATGGTGAGCTTTTCTCCGCCGGCATTGATTATGGTTCTGACCTCGTTATCTTCGAGAAGCTCCATCGCAGTCTCCCTGTCGGTGTATTCAGGCTTGAAGAGCGCATCCTCGCCTGAGGAAAGCTCATCCATGACAGTACGGAAAGTCTCGTCATTTTCAGCACCGACTACCGCCACTGGAATCTCTGTAAAGACAGCATCTTTTTCATAAAGATCGCCAAATGCCATGTTGAAAAACGTTCCGAGAATTATCGGAAAGCACATCATCCAGAAAAGGAAATCCTTCTGGCGGATCGCACTGAGAAATTCATATTTGAAATTGTGCAGGAACATTATTCTCCCTCCTTGTCACGGAGCGCCTTGCCGGTGATCTCGAGGAACACGTCGTTGAGCGTAGGCTGCTCGGAATAAACTCTCCCGAAGGAAACATCGCTCTCCTTGAGAACCTCGAGTATTTTTATAAGATTATGTCGTCCGCCGCTGCATTTTACAGTCAGCTTTCCTTCGCTGTGAGAAACCTCATATACATGACTGAGTGCGCTCAGCTTATCACTTACGGCAGTATCCAGCTCTAGGATCTCAATAGTGATAGTCTCTGTATTGCGGATCATCTTCTTCAGCTCATCCTTAGTGCCGATCGCAACATTTTTTCCCTTGTCAATGATAGCGATCCTTGAACAGATCTGCTCGACCTCCTCCATGTAGTGGGAAGTATAGATGATAGTTGCACCGTTTTTGTTAAGCTCAAGAATGCCCTCGAGGATCTTGTTTCTGCTCTGAGGATCGACTGCAACAGTCGGCTCATCAAGGATAATAAGTCTCGGCTTGTGAGCGATTCCGCACGCAATATTAAGTCTGCGGAGAAGTCCTCCTGAAAGCTTCTTGGGGTAGAATTTTCTGAAAGCGTCAAGCTCGACGAAATTTATTGCATCTTCAACATACTGCCTGCGGAGCGCCTTGTCAGTGATGTAAAGTCCGCAGAAGTAGTCGATATTCTCGTATACCGTAAGCTCGTCAAAAACAGCAACATTCTGCATGATAACGCCGATCTCACGCTTTACTCTGTAATTATCCGGAGCCATTTTTTCTCCGAAGATCTCGATGCTTCCCTTATCGAACGAAAGAAGCGAAAGCAGACAGTTTATTGCCGTAGTCTTGCCCGAGCCGTTAGGTCCCAGAAGTCCAAATACCTCGCCCTCTTTTATATCAAGATTAAAATGATCAAGTGCAATAAGCTCCTTGTATCTTTTTACAAGATTTTCTATTTTTACAATTGTTTCAGCCATGATGAAAATTCCTCCGTTTCAGTTTATGTATCCATTATACCTCACCCCATCCGTAATTGTAAGTGAATAAAGTCAGCTTTTTATATGACATTTATCACTTTTCGGTGTGACATTGGAAATAATAATATAATTGACAAATGCCGGAGGGTATGTTATAATATTTATAAAGTATCCCGGAGGAAATTTCTGAATATGAAACCTAGAAATACAGATCCTTTAAAAATATCAGGTATAATCCTGACTGCGCTGGGACTTATTTTTATGATAGCAGGTCTGTTCATTCTCGCTATAGGAATTAAAAATACTACCAGCAATATCGAAGTCGATGCCGTTATAACACGTGTAGATAAGTTATATGAGGACGTCTATGTCGATTACGAGGTCGATGGTGAACTGTATACTGATATGAAACTCAACTCCTACTCCAGCTCTATGCGTGAAGGCGATCATGTTGAGATATTCGTCGATCCCGAGAAGCCTTATGATATAAAGGCTGGTAATGAAATGCTCATAATCGGCGGAGTTTTCAGCGGCGTCGGATTTATTATAACTGTCGTCGGAGTGATACTCCTCTTCAAAAGCGCCGGCAAAAAGGCTCTTGAAAAGCGTCTGATCGAGGATGGATATTATATCGAGGCAAAATATGACTATACTGATGTAACTGGTGTGCGCATCAACAACCGCCCGACCTACGTCGTAAGATGCAGCTACCTTAATCCCGAGGACGGGAATATTTACAGCTTCAAAAGCAGATATTTTACTTATGACCCGAGTATGTACATCAACTCAGAGACCATCAGGGTTTACGTCGACAGAAATGACTTTAAGAAAAATTACGTCGACCTCTCATATATTACTGACAAATATATAGAATGCTGAATACGCAGACAGAGTTCACTGCGGCTCGGTCAGGATCATTGCACTGCCGCTCTCAGCGGCAGTTTTTTATGCTTATGTCCGGTAAAATCCGGCTGAAAGGATGGTTTATGCAGAAATCAGCTTTAGCTCTCATGGCAGCCTGCATGATGTTTATGAATTCCTGCTCGGCAGAGGATAATACTGCTGAGGAAAAGAATTTTTTTGCGATGGATACGGCTGTTTCCGTCAAAGGAAACGGTCAATGCGCTGATACAGCTGAGGAGATCTTCCTCCGGCTGGACGGTATTTTCGACCGCTATTCCCCAGAAAGCGATATCTATTCCCTCAACCAGCGGCTTGATACTGACATTTCCCAAGACACACAGGAGATCATCACTCGCTCAATCGAACTTTCAGATAAATACGGCGATCAGGTAAGTATCTTCGCCGGAGATATTACTGACTGCTGGAATATCAGTGCTGACACTCCGAAGATACCCTCTCTTACGGAGATAAACGCCGCTCTTGACAGCTTCAGCAATTCCAGCTTCTCGCTCGAAACAATGAGCTTCGCCGACGAAAAAGGCAGCATCGACCTCGGAGCTGTCGCAAAGGGCTATGCCCTCGACAAGATCTCTGATGCACTCCCTGATGACAGCTGGAGCGTGATCTCTACCGGCTCCTCAGTTTTGCTTCACGGAGAAAAACCGGATGGAAATAAGTTCACTGTTTCAGTGCGTGATCCCGAAACAGGCGGCAGCCTTGGGATGATAACCTCCGACGCCTGCTTTATCTCGACCTCGGGCGGCTATGAACGCTATTTTGAGGCTGACGGCAAGCGCTATTCACATATCTTCGACCTCTCGACAGGATGTCCCTCAGAAACTGACCTTACTTCAGTAACCGTTATCTGCCAGAGCGGAATCGAATCTGATTTTCTTTCCACGCTGATATATCTCGGCGGCACTCAGCTGCTTGAGGAATATATGTCCTCCGGCAATTTTGGAGTGATAGCTGTCACTGAAAACCGTGATGTATATGTCAGCGATGGTGTGGATTTCCAGCTCGCCGCTCAGAATTATAAACTGAAGGAGGCTTCCGATGGATAGAAAATTCCACCTCATTAAACCACGGGAGCTTGCTGTAATCGGAGCAGTTCTTGCAGCAGCTGCTGCGGCAGTTTTTATCCCCAAGCTTATAGGCGGTGACGGCGCGGAGGCTGTGATCCGCTGCGGAGACGAGACGCATACTGTTTCGCTCAGCACTGACAGAGAGTTTACACTGGAGATTTGCGGAGATACCGTTTTCGAGATCTCCGACGGCAGGATCCGCATCAAAAATGCCCTTTGCCCCGATAAGCACTGCGAAAAAACAGGATTTATAAGCTCTCCCAGCGAAAGCATAATCTGCGTTCCGGAGAAAATTATCATCACTATCAATAGCAGTTCTTCCGATGAGGATAAAGCTGACGCTTCTGTGGGGTGAGTTATGAAAAATTCCAGTTATATTGCCAGAGTCGGAATGCTTCTTGCACTTGCGGTATCGCTTCAGTTCCTCGAGAGCCTGATCCCCATTCCGCTTCCGCTGGGTGTAAAACCCGGCATCTCAAGCGTAGTTATCATGTATATCCTGATGTTCATGGATCTGCGCACTGCGCTTGTTGTCACCGTTCTCAAAAGCGGCTTTGTCTTTGCCACAAGAGGAGCGTCGGCTTTCTGTATGTCCGTCAGCGGAGGACTTCTCTCCACTGCGGCAATGTGGCTATGTATTGCCCTGTTCCGCCGTAAAAGCGGTGATACAGGAATTCTTGCCGTATCAGCGGCAGGAGGCGTTTTCCACAACGCAGGACAGCTTGCGGCAGCGTCTGCTATCGCCGGAAGCGTCTATACCGCAGCATATCTTCCGGTGCTTGTGATAGCCGGAATTATTTCCGGTGCCTTTACGGGTATCCTCATGAGACTGCTGCTTTCACGAATCAATAAAAAATCCGAAGGGAGAGATATTATATATGATAAAAAAGCTAAGCGGACTGAAACTGAGTCATAGAAAAAATACCGAAAACTGCGCTACGGCTGATTTTCCGCTTCCGGCTAAGGTAACCATCCCCATGGCTATGAACATGGGTGCTCCATGCGTTCCGCTCGTAAAGATCGGCGACGAAGTAAAAGTAGGTCAGAAAATAGGCGATACTGACGCTTTCTTCAGCGTTCCGGTTCACTCGAGTGTCTCGGGAAAGGTTACTGCACTGACCGACTACCTCGCTGCTAACGGCACTGTCTGCAAGGCGGTGGAAATCGAAACCGACGGACTTCAGACTGTCTCGGATGAGGTGAAACCGCCAGAGATATCTGATAAGGACAGCTTCATTAAGGCGATCCGTGAAAGCGGTTCATGCGGACTCGGCGGTGCTGGATTTCCTACGCATATCAAACTTAACCCAAAAACCGAGATCGACACGCTTGTCATCAACGCTGCTGAATGCGAACCTTTTATCACCGCTGACTACCGTGAAATGATCGAGGCTCCGGAGGATGTCCTCGAAGGAGTAAAACTCGTGATGAAGCAGCTCGGCATCCCGAAGGCTAAGATCGCCATCGAATCCAATAAGCCTGAGGCAATAAGACTTCTGACGGAGATGACTTCCGGTGACGCAGCGATCGAGATCATCACCCTCCCATCAAGCTATCCTCAGGGTGCTGAGAAGGTCATCATCTACAATACCACAGGCAGGATCGTTACTGAAGGCAGCCTTCCGTCTGATGTTGGAGTGATGGTGCTTAACGTCTCGACTGTTTCGTTCATCAGCTCATACTGCCGCACTGGTATGCCGCTCGTCACAAGAAGGCTCACTGTTGACGGCGATGCTGTCGGCAAGCCGATGAATATAAGTGCTGTGATCGGAACATCATTACGTGAAATTCTTGAATTCTGCGAAGCTGATGCTGACGCTGCAAAGAAGCTCATCGCCGGCGGCCCTATGATGGGAATGTCACTGCGCTCGGCTGATATGCCGGTGGTCAAGACTACAAATGCGCTTCTGGCACTGAAAAAATACACCGAGCCGAAAACTACTGCCTGCATCCGCTGCGGACGCTGCGTAAAAGCCTGTCCGTTTAATATGATGCCGGCTGACATCGAAAGAGCATACAAAATCCGCAATATCGAGGAGCTTCAGGCACTGAAGGTAAACCTCTGCATGAACTGCGGAAGCTGTACATACGTCTGTCCGGCAAACAGAAAGCTTGCCGAGACTAACCAGCTTGCTAAAATGCTGCTGCCAAGAAAGTAAGGAGCTGACATAAATGGGAAAATTAACAGTATCACCGTCTCCGCACGACAGGAGTCTTATGAAAACACCGAGGATAATGCTAAATGTTATAATAGCACTTATCCCGGCGGTAATAGCCTCAGCAATTGTATTCGGACTGAGAGCCTTGCTCGTTATTGCTGTATGCGTGGCATCATGCATCGGGTTTGAATATCTTTGCAGAAGGCTCATGAAACGTGATAATACGATATCTGACCTCTCCGCAGCTGTAACTGGAGTTATACTTGCACTGAACCTGCCAGTGACTATTCCTCTGTGGATGGCTGTTCTCGGATCATTCGTTGCTATCGTGATCGTAAAGCAGCTCTTCGGCGGTCTGGGACAGAACTTTGCTAACCCTGCTATCACGGCAAGAATCGTGCTTATGGTATCCTTCCCGGCGGCTATGACAAACTGGGTGGAGCCGTTCTTTTACAGAAACGATGCCGCTGACGCCGTTACGGGAGCTACTCCGCTCGTCTCTCGAGATGCCTCCTACATGGAGCTGTTCCTCGGAAATACAGGAGGATGTCTTGGCGAGACGTGTGCGCTTGCGCTCCTCATCGGCGGACTTTACCTTGCGGCACGAAGAATAATCTCACTCTCCGCTCCGCTATCATTCATCGGAAGCCTTGCTCTTCTGACATTCATTTCCGGAGGAGATCCGCTTTATGAGATCCTCGCCGGAGGAGTATTCCTCGGAGCATTCTTCATGGCGACCGACTACGCTACAACTCCCATCACCGAAAAGGGACGCATTATTTTCGGACTCGGCTGCGGAATAATCACCTTCATCATCCGCACCTTCGGTTCATATCCTGAGGGAGTTTCGTTCTCGATACTGCTGATGAACATCCTCACACCGTATATCGAACAGCTTACCCGAGGAAAGGTTTTCGGAGCAAAGGAGGCTGGAAAAAATGAGGGATAAGATCAAACCTACTTTTGTACTCTCTGTGATCTGTATGGCAGCTGCATTGCTTCTCGTGCTTGCATACGAGGTCACTAAGGAAAGCATTGCCGCTCAGCAGGCTGACAAGTTCAGCGCAAGCGTTGAGGCGCTCTTCGGCGAGTGCGAATATACTCTCCTTGATACCAATTTCGGCAGGGATGAGATCGACTCAATCGCTGTAACTGAAAACAGCGAGACAGCTTTTAAAATAACTGTCGA
>JBGVIW010000121.1:0-4126 GCA_045128995.1 Ruminococcus sp. | reverse complement strand
AACGTCTGCCATTCCGCCGACGCCTATAAGCTCGGTAATTTCATATCTTCCGTCAAGCTTTTTTCCAATGTTTTTGTCCATTGTATCTCTCTCCTGCCTTAATCTGAAATCACAGCCGCTGTTATATTATCCCGGCCGCCCTTGCTCAATGCAAGATTAATCAATTCCTCTGCAACGTCATCAAATGATGAGCGTTTTATTACTTCATACATTTCCTCGTCACTGCAATATCCCGACAATCCATCTGAGCATAACAGTAAGCTTATCTTATCCTCGTAGTCAAGTATAAAAGTATCCGGAGTTACTGTCCTATCAACCCCGACAGCTCTTACGAGCATATGCTTCTGCGGATGAGTTTCAATCTCCGCTTCACTTATTTTTCCCTGTTCATACAGGAGAAATGCAACATTATGGTCAGTAGTGATCCTATGAAGCCCGGTATCAGTAATCAGATATGCTCTGCTGTCTCCAACATTCACGATATAAGCCGTCTTATTGTTTACATACGCTGCAACACAAGTTGTTCCCATACCAAAATTTTTGAAATCGAGACGTGCTTTTGTATATATGACTGAATTAGCTGCTGCAACTGATTGCGTCAGCAGCTTCCTTATTTCATCATCGGACAGATTTTCACTGTAGCCTACGGAAAACCGCTGAAAAAATTCCTCAACAGCCAGATTGCTCGCTTCTTTTCCAGCACGCTCACCGCCCATACCGTCGCAAACGACTGCAAGGAGATTATGCCCGAAGTACTCGCATCTTACCGCATCCTGATTTTCATCACGTTTCAGCCCAATATTTGTAGCTGCTCTATATCTCAATTATCCGCACCTCCTTCATTCTGATTTGCTGCATCTCGTCTTAACTGACCGCACGCAGCTTCTATATCGCTGCCAAGAGTTCGCCTGATGGTAGCATTGATCCCACGTTTTGCAAGCAGCTTTGCAAACTGCTCCACACCTGAACGTGCAGTCCGGTAATTTCGCTCACGAACTTTATTGACAGGAATAAGATTAACGTGGCAATTCATCCCTCTCAGCAGCGAAGCGAGCTTATCTGCATCACCTTCGGAGCAATTCACTCCATCGATGACAGCATATTCAAAAGTAACTCTCCTGCCTGTACGGTCTATATAATCCCGGCAGGCTTTTATCAGACTGAACATATCGTATTTCCTATTGACTGGCATTATCTCGCTTCGACGGTCATTATCAGCACTATGTAATGATACTGAGAGAGTAAGACCTAGCTTTTTCTCAGCTAATTCGTATATCTTCGGCACTATACCGCAAGTAGAAAGTGAAATATGTCTTAGGCTCAGGTTATTTCCATTTTTATCGGACACAAGCTCAAGGAACCTCATGACGTTTTCATAATTATCGAGCGGCTCTCCGATGCCCATAAGTACAACACCAGACACCCTTATTCCAGCATCTTTTTCGGTCTCATAAATCTGCATAAGAATCTCCGACGGCGTCAGATTCCGGACAAATCCTGCAATTGCAGATGCACAGAATCGGCATCCCATCTTGCATCCGACCTGTGTTGAGACACAGATGCTTCTGCCGTAGTTGTATTCCATAAGCACAGTCTCCACAAAATTACCGTCAGGGAGCCTATAAAGATATTTTACCGTATTATCGATAGAAGATTCAAGCTTTTTCTGCACAAATAGTCTTTTTATACAAAATGAATCGCTGAGTTTCTGGCGCAGTTGGTTAGATATATCAGTCATTTCCACAAAATCAAAAACACGCTTAACGTGAAGCCACTGGAAAATCTGCTTTGCACGAAACTTTTTCTCACCCATTTCGAGCATCAGCTGTTCGAGTTCACTGAGGTTTAGGCTCAGTATATCTTTCTTTTCCAATGTATCACCTCACTTTATTTTCTTAATCTTAGATATAAAGAACCCATCGCTTCCAAAATGCATGGGGAAGATACTAGCCTTGTACGATTCTCCGAATGGGCATCCAAGCTCCTCAAGGAAGCTCACTGGTTCAAGTTCGGGATGATTCGCCAGCAGTTTATCTATAACAGCGTCATTTTCCTCACGACGCAGCGTGCAGGTCGAGTATATCAACTCACCGCCGACCTCAAGATAATTCAGCGCATTTTCAGCAATCCTGTACTGTATCTCAGGAAGGTTTCTGAAATCCTCCGGATTTTTGTATTTTATCTCCGGCTTGCGACGGATTGCTCCTATTCCGGAACAAGGAACATCGCAGAGTATTTTAGTGAATTTCGGGAGAGTCTCATTGAATTTTGACGCATCACCAGCAGTTGCTTTAATATTTTCAAGCCCAAGACGCAATGCGCCGTCCTTTATCAGCTTAACACGTTTTTCATGCAGATCAAATGCGTGAATCTCTCCCCTGCCGCTCATCATTTCCGCCATCGTGAAGGTCTTTCCGCCGGGAGCCGCACAGATGTCCAGCACACGGTCATTTTCCTTAGGATCAACTGCCATGCAGCAAAGCTGTGAAGCTCTGTCCTGAACATGAAAATAACCCTTCCGAAAGGCATCAGTCGCCGTAGGATCGCCTCCGCTAAGTATCCAGCAGCCGGGAATTTTGTCACATTTCTCAGCTTTTATTCTTCCCAGCGAAGAGATCAGCTCATCTTCAGTACACAACAGATGGTTCATGCGAATGGTTACCGGCGGCTTATCGAGTGCATCCGAAAGAAGATCACGCATTCGCTCAGGATCGTAGTCCCTGCACAGGTCTTCAACAAGCCAAGCTGGCGCAGAGTACATTATTTCCGCAGATTTGAGGATATCCATTGGCACGGGATATACTTTTTCACGGCGGATAAAATTACGCAGGATCGCATTGATCATACCTGAGGCGCTGGTTTTTCTGAACATTTTAGCGAGAGCAACACTCTCATTTACAGCAGCATTATCCGGAATTGCATCCATATAAAGAAGCTGATATATTCCGCATCTCAGTATATTCAGAACCACGTCATCAAGCTTATTCACCGGACGTGAGGATAATCCTCCGATAATGTGATCCAGTGTTATTTTGCGCTCGATCACCCCATAATAAATAACCGAACACAGCTTTTTGTCCTTGTCTGACAGCTCAGAAGCATCGAGTCCGCTGCTGAGCTGAATATTTGAATAGCTGCCGCTTCTGAAGGTTTTGTTCAGAAGCTCTACAGCGACATATCTTGGATTTTTCATTAATCTCTCCGTCTTGACATTGCGATGAGTCTGAGAAGCTGAAGTACTGATGTTATAAGTGCCGCAACGTATGTGAGTGCAGCTGCTCTCAGTACTTTTTTAGCCTTCGGAACCTCGTTGATGTCGAGTATTGCGTCATTTTCGAGTGTTTTAAGTGCTCTGCTGCTTGCATTGAACTCAACCGGAAGTGTTATAAACTGGAACGCAACTACAGCAAGGAACAGGATGATTCCAATATTTATAAGAACCTGATTAAAGCTCATGAAGATGCCGATCAGAATAAGAATATATGACACCTGCGAACAGAAATTTGTAACCGGAACCATCTTGCTTCTGATTATTACAGGAGAATAACCCTCGGCATGCTGAACAGCGTGTCCGCACTCATGGGCAGCGACTCCGATTGCCGCAACGCTGGTCTGCCCATATACAGAGTCAGACAAACGCACTACATTTGCCGTTGGGTCAAAATGGTCGGAAAGATTTCCACGAATATGCTCAATACGGACATTATAAAGTCCATGACTGTCAAGAATCCTTCGTGCGACTTCATCAGCAGTAAGCCCACGGCTGTTTCTCACTTCGCTGTACTTACTATATGTCAGTTTAACGTTTGCAGATGCAATGATCGGTATGAACAGTATAAGAAGCCAATATAGCATTGAATTCATAATGATATCCTTTCCAAACATTGTGCCCGGATGTTATCATGATGATAATTTATTGACCAAGCACTTCGCCTTTTGTTAATTTTTTACCTCTCAGGAAATCAGCGGTTTTCATACGCTTACTTCCTTCAAGCTGTACTTCACAGAAAGTAATGAGTCCGCCGTCACCGCATTTTACGGTGAAATTATCAGGAGAAACTATCTCGCCGTCTGCCGCATCAGCTGCTGTTCCACTTTCGATAACAGATGCATAGATTTTCAGTCT
>JBGVIW010000120.1:0-47594 GCA_045128995.1 Ruminococcus sp. | reverse complement strand
TATGCGCTTTGTTGGGTGGCTGGATAGGGAGATCAATATTGAAAACAGATAAATAAATTCCAATTTATACAAAACAACATAAAATAAACATTAAAATGAGAGACTGCAATTGCAGTCTCTTTTTTTATGCACTCCTGCATACTTGTACCTTGGGATGAATAATAATGAATAAAGCTAATTTCAAGGAGGCAAATATGGATTTCAAAGTAAACAGGGAAATAATTACTGCGGCGGAGTGCGTATACGAAGGGATGCAGGAGCAGGGCGTAGAGCTGGATTACATACTTCCGGACTATTATCCGGATATTTTCAGACTGGTGAGGTGCGAGGTGAATCCGGTAGTTACTGACTATGCCGTCAGCGGCGACAGGCTGACCTATGAGCTGAGGTGTGATATCAGGGTATTATATTGCAGTGAAGGCGGCGGAGCTGTACAGTGTGTTACGCAGCGGCAGAATTTTAACAGAACTGCCGAGCTTGGAAGATCGTGTGAGAAGCCTGTCGTAACGCTGTGCGCAAAAACGGATCATGTGAACTGCCGTGCCGTAAATAAGCGCAGGCTCGATGTAAGAGGCGCAGTGTCGGTGAAGATCAAGGTCGAGGGCGAAAAGGCTCAGGAGGTTATCAGCGATGCGTTCGGGCTGAATGTCCAGCTGAGAAAAATGCCGGTGCGCTATGCTGCGAAGAAGCTGACTGCCAATAAAACGCTCCAGCTCAGTGAAGAAACGGAGCTTCTTTCAGTCCAGCCGCCGGTAATCGGCATTGTAAGCTGCCGCTGTCATGCGTCGGAATGCGAGAAGAAGATGATCTCAGGAAAGCTTCTTGCAAAGGGCGAGGTGGATGTAAAGCTGCTGTATTCCTGTGAAAAGGACGGCGAGGGAGCGCTTGAGCCGCTTGAGTTTTCCGTTCCGTACAGTCAGATAATCGACATGGACGGCATCGACGACAGCTTCGGGTGCAACATTACCGCTGAGGTCATAAGCTGTGACGCAGTTCCTGCGGCTGACAAAAACGGTGAAAACAGGACTGTCCGATGTGAGCTTGAGCTTAGGCTGAGGTGCTGTGCAGTGAAGGCAGCATCGGTGATGCTGGGCACGGATGCTTACTCGACGGTGTATCCCTGCGAGGTCACGACTGCCGATATCATGGCTGAGCAGATCCCCGTTATCTGTACTGAGAGCTTCCGCCATACGGCGAAAATTGCCGAGGGAGATAATGTTCCGCAGACGGTTTACAGTATGTGGTGCGAGCCGAAAAATATCAACACCCGAAGCTCTGACGACGGCAGAAGCATAATCATCAGCGGAATGCTGAGCTATACGATGGCGGCAAAGGATACATCAGGGATGCTGATCATGCCTGGAAAGGATGAAGCTTTTGAGGAGACAGTGATGCTGGGCGAGGATACTGCCGGAGCTTATGTTACAGCGGACATCGCCGTGACAGGAGTTTCCTATAACATTTCATCGGAGGGCGTACTTACAGCAAAGGCTGAGCTTTCAGCAAGAATTCTCGTCTATGGTGCAGCCTCAGTCAGGGCGGTTACTGATATAACTATCGACGACAGCGTGAAAAAAGAGCGTGACGGAGATTATGCCATCAAGCTTTATTACGGAGTAGAAAACGAGGAAATATGGGATATCGCCAAGCGATATAGTACGAGCGTGGATGCAATCATGGAGGAAAACGAGCTTGAGGGCGACCGTCTTGAAAACTGCGGAATGCTGCTGATCCCGATCGTGAGCTAATACAATATAGTGACAGACAGATTATTCATCAAAGGAGAAAAACATGGTTAAAGATATATACAGCAACATCGCCGAACGCACCGGCGGCGATATCTATATCGGTGTTGTAGGCCCGGTTCGGACGGGAAAATCTACCTTTATAAAGCGGTTCATGGAGACGCTTGTTATCCCGAATATTTCGAGTGAATATAAGCGTGAGCGTGCGCTTGATGAGCTTCCGCAGTCGGCGGCTGGGAAAACGATCATGACGACTGAGCCGAAATTTATCCCTGAGGAGGCTGTCGAGATAAGCATCGGCGGAGGTGCTGGTTTTAATGTCAGGCTCATTGACTGCGTAGGCTACATCGTTCCCAGCTCGCTTGGCTACATCGAGAACGAAATGCCTCGTATGGTCATGACATCGTGGTTTGACGAGGAGATCCCTTTCAACATGGCGGCTGAGATCGGTACTCAGAAGGTGATAAGCGATCACTCGACTATAGGGCTTGTAGTCACGACTGACGGTACGATCTCTGATATTCCCCGTCATGAGTATGAAGAGTGTGAAGAGCGTGTTATACGTGAACTTAAGGAGCTGGGAAAGCCCTTTATCGTCGTGATGAACACTGTTGATCCATCCTCACCCGCCGCCCGCAAGCTCTGCGAGGAGATGACGGATAAGTATGACTGCAAGGTCATCCCCATTAACTGTCTCGATCTCGGCGAGGAAGATATAAGTTCGATAATGCGGGAGCTGCTGTTCTCGTTTCCGATAAAGGAGATAAACATCCGTACCGCAAGATGGATAAATACTCTCGAAAAGGGTCACTGGCTTAAAAATGATATCCTTAGCTGTATCCGTGACGCTGCAAAGGATATCAGACTTGTACGTGAAGCGGAGCTTGCGTCGCAGGCGATGGCACAATGCCCTCACGTCCAGAAGGCGGAGATAAGCAGCATCGACCTCGGCAAGGGCAGTGTGACGATCACTGCGGAGCTTGATAACAGTCTGTTCTACAAGATCCTCGGCGAAGCTACCGGAATCGAGATTGAAAGCGAGAGCGACCTCATGCCGCTTCTGCTGGAGCTTAACCGCATAAAAAAACAGTATATGCGGCTTGAGCCGGCACTTGCTGAGGTTGAGGCTACCGGATATGGAATCGTGATGCCAGAGCTTGAGGAGCTGAGCCTTGAGGAGCCGAAGATCATCCGTCAGGGTGGAAAATACGGCGTGAAGCTGAAAGCGTCTGCGCCGTCGATCCACATGATGAAGGCGAATATCAATACTACCGTAAGCCCCATCGTCGGAACTGAACGCCAGTCTGAGGAGCTTGTAATGTACCTCCTCGAGGGCTTTGAGGAGAATCCAACCAAAATCTGGGAGTCAAATATCTTCGGCAAGTCCCTTCACGAGCTTGTCAACGAGGGACTCCATAATAAACTCTTCAAGATGCCCATTGATGCCCGAATGAAGCTTCAGGAGACTCTTGAACGTGTTATTAATGATGGATGTTCGGGATTGATTTGTTTTATTCTTTAATGTGCACTGCAATCGATAAATAATAAAAACGTGTCCGCTTTATTTGAAACGGGCACGTTTTTGCGTTTACTCTTTTTCAAGTTTAATCATGACTTCATCTTCAACCTTTGCCGGAATTAAAGCATAAACTAAATTACCAAGTCCGGCTGTCCACCAAACAGTCCACAAAGCTACTTTGGCGTGTTCTTTTTTCTTCTTTTTAATAAGAAGTGCATTGTTGGTGCCACGAGATTGAAGTTCATATCCAGTGGTGATAAAATCATCAATCACCTGTTCAAATTCCTTGTCTGTCGAACATCTTCTAATACGATTAGCCATGAATTACTCCTCCTTACTGATTTTGCACCTATATAAGCGCAAATTTTGGCAGGAGGATTTGTGCAATATGAACAAAGAAATCGAAACTATGGTCGGAAATAACATAAGGAGGTTGAGGGAAAAGAAAAAAATAACGCAGGAACAGCTTGCTGCGAAGCTTCAGATCAACGGCTGTGATGTTACGAGAAGTGCGCTTGCGAAAATCGAGGTTGGACAGCGCCATCTATATCCAGACGAAATAATACTGCTCAGGGAGCTGCTGGGAGTTACTTATGACGAGATTTTTGACCTGAGCATGAGCTTATAAAAACAAAAACAGGCTTACCGCAATGGTAAGCCTGTTCTGCATTAAAATTAATTACTTAACCTCAACAGTCCAGCCGAAGGTATCCTCGACTCTGCCCCACTGGATACCGGTCATGGTATCGTAGAGTTTCTGAGAGATATTACCGATCTTGTTGCCGTTGATCTCCATAACCTTATCGCCCCACTTGAGGTGACCTACAGGAGAAATTACTGCGGCAGTACCTGTACCGAAAACCTCCTCGAGCTTGCCGGCATCATATGCATCGGAAATCTCCTGGATAGTGATCCTTCTCTCTGAAACCTTAAGTCCCCAGCTCTTGCAAAGCTCGATAGCAGACTTTCTTGTGATTCCGGGAAGGATAGATCCCTGGAGCATAGGAGTGAGAACCTCGCCGTCAACAACGAAGAAGATGTTCATAGCGCCTACTTCCTCGATATACTTCTGCTCAACGCCGTCCAGCCAGAGAACCTGAGAGTAGTTCTGCTTATGAGCCTCGTCCTGACCGATGAGTGAAGCAGCGTAGTTACCGCCGGTCTTAGCGAAGCCCATACCGCCTCTTACAGCACGGACATATTTATTCTCAACGTAGATATTAACCGGATCAAGACCGCTTGCGTAGTAAGCGCCTGAGGGTGAGAGAATGATAACGAAGAGATAGTGAGCGCCGGGCTTTACTCCGAGGAACGGGTCTACAGCGAAGATATAGGGTCTTATGTAGAGTGCAGCTCCATCAGCGTGGGGAACCCAGTCTTTTTCTACCTTAAGAAGCTCCATGAGGCAGTTCATAGCAAGCTCCTCATCGAGGTGCGGGATAACGAGACGCTCGTTTGAGACATTGAGTCTCTTGAAGTTTTCCATAGGACGGAAGAGCTGGATCTTATCGTCAGCAGTTCTGTAAGCCTTCATGCCCTCAAAAACGGTCTGACCGTAGTGGAGGCACATTGCAGCCGGAGAAAGCTCGATAGGGCCATAGGGCTTGATCTCGGGATCATGCCAGCCCTGACCCTCGTCATAGGGCATAACGAGCATATAGTCAGTGAAGATGTGACCGAAGCCGAGCTTGGACTCATCCTCGGGTTTAGCCTTGAGTGAATTTGCCTGAGTGAATTTGATTTCCATTTTTATCAACCTCTTTATATAAATTTATTCGCTGACAGTAAAATATTTTTTATCCAGCAGCTTGCTGCAGATAATCAGAGCGGCAGCCGAGATAAGCGCAGCGGATGCCAGAGAAGCGATGACAGCAATAATGACCTTTCCTTTTTTCATAAAAAATCTCCAATCATCTAATATAACGCAGACCATCCTAAGGACTAAGCCGAGCGTTGTTATAGATAGTATAACACATTTTCAGATTTTTTTCCATAGAGATTTATAATTTCTTAATAAAATCAAGCACAAAGAAAACGGTTTATTATTGGCTATTATGCACAATCAAGAATCATATTTTCTGACACGCAGTACAGCTCCGAGCTTTTCGCAAAGCTCACGGGAAGCATCGATCTCTTCCTGAGGGATGACATCGACAACGGACATCATTACCTTTGGTGAGCCGTTTTTCACGCAGTCGGCAGTGAATTTCTGCATTGCGGCGAAAGCGTTCGGGAATGACGGACGTGTCACCTTGTTGTACTCCTCCTCAGTGCCGGCGTTGAGGCTGACGGAGATGAAGTCAAATACTCTGCAAAGCTCATCAGCAGTAGAGCGTCCTGAGATGAGGTCAGACAGTCCGTTTGTATTGAGTCTGAGCGGAGGGCAGCCCTCTGTATTCCTGAGCATCTCGGCAGTCTTTATCAGCACATCGATCCTTGAGGTCGGTTCGCCGAAGCCGCAGAAGATGATCTCCTCATAGGAGGTGATATCACGCTTTTCAAGGTCAGCCATTATTTCCTCAAAGGATGGCTCATGCTCCAGCCACAGCGGATCTGAACCGTAGGCGCCGTCGCCGTTATGTCTTATGCAGAATGTACAGCTGCACGGGCATTTATTTGTTATATTCATATAAAGCTTATTGCCTATGGGGTATGAGATGGTCATTGCTTTTTTCATTTTTTTATCCTCCGGAAGTTATTTTATATAAATTCTCGGCACTCTTTTCGAGATGCCGCAGACTATTTCGTAGCCGATCGTTCCGCAGAGCGATGCAAGCTCGTCGGCAGTTATGATATCCTCGCCGTCTCTGCCGATTAGAGTTACTATATCGCCTGATTCAGCCTGAGCGTCGGTAACATCTATCATAAGCTGATCCATGCAGACTCTTCCGACGATCCGGCAGCGTTTTCCGTGAACGAGTATCTCTCCTTTTGAAGAGAGCTGACGTGAGTAGCCGTCGGCATAGCCGATTGTGACGGTAGCGATCCTCATTTCCTTCTCTGCACAGAAAGTTCTGCCGTAGCTTATGAAATCGCCGGGCTGGACGGTCTTGACGTGTGAAATTACAGCTTTAAGCTCCATTACAGGAGAAATTCCCTCTGGAAGCGTCATTGACGTATCGGGATGAAGTCCGTACATAATGATTCCGGCTCGTGCAAGAGTGCTGGCGGAGGAATTTCTTGCGCAGCAGGCAGCACTGTTCATGAAGTGTATATGCGAAAGGCTGATTCCCATGCTTTCAAGAGCGGAGCGTGTGTCGAGGATGAATTTCTCCTGAGCGTCAGTATAGGCGATATCATCCTCTCTCGAGCTGTCAGCAACGGCAAAATGAGTATATATTCCCTCGACAGAAAGTCCATCCATAGCGCAGAGCTGAGCGATCTCCTCAGCACAGGATGCGGGGGTATCATGCTTGAGACCGATCCTTCCCATGCCTGTATCTATCTTGATATGACAGCGGATCGGCTCAAAGCTGTTATGCATGAGCGCAAGTGCATAATCAGTCGAAACGACGCCCTGAATAATATTATGCTGGGCGATCTCATGAGCATATTCCGGCGGAGTGTATCCAAGAATAAGTATCTCAGCCTCCGGGCAGAATTCTCTTACAGCGATAGCCTCATCTAGATTTGAAACTGCGAAATATCTGATATCGCACTCCTCAGCGAGACAGCGGCAGATCCTTTCGTCACCGTGACCATAGGCATCAGCCTTTACAACTGCCATTATCTCAGTTTTCCCGGAGTTGAGGCTTTTTATAACGTCAATATTCTTTCTTATCGCCGGCAGCGATATCTCTGCCCAAGCTCTTTTCAGATACGGCTTCATGGAGTATCAGATCCTTTCATAAAGTGCCTTTTATTAGTGCTTTTATTAAAATTTAATTACAGGTTGTGGAAAATCCTTGAAAACAGGAAAAGTATGTGTTATAATTTTAATGGCATATTTTTGAATATATGTATGAATATCTCCTCAGGAGGTGGATGATGCTGGTATCTCAGCTGTCCGGTGCCGCTCTCATACGGGCGGAGGAATTTGTTCCGGACATCAGGAATACAGTATGTATTACCGGACACCGTGAGAAGGGTGTCATTCCCTATAGGGGAAACCGGATATACTGGAATATTACTAAAGAAGCTGTGAAGTGTATGCTGGGCACATATATAGACATGGCTCTTGAAAAGGGATACCGGAGCTTCTTCAGCGGTCTTGCCGAAGGTGCTGATCTCTGGGCTGCGGAGCATATCCTCAGGAAAAAGAAACGTGACGGAAGCATCCGTCTTATCGGAGCAATGCCTTTTCTTGATCATGCCGCAGGCTTCAGCGAGGAGTCGATAAAGCTTCTGGAAAAAGCTGAAAGGGGAGCGGATGAGCTAGTGCTTATCAACGACGATCCCGATGCTTCATATTCAAAAATAAACAGTGTATATCGGGACAGAAACTACTTTATGGTAGAAAACTCCTCAGTGACGCTGGCGTTTCTGAATGACGACGCCTCCGCTCGGCGAACAGGAACAATGCAGACGGTTAACTATTCAAACCGTCGTGGACGCAGGGTGTATCAGTTCGGAATAAGCGATATTCACCGGATTATTGATAAAACAGGTCCCGATATCAGGGCGGTGAGGGCTGAAATACAGCGCATGGACAATATTTTTGATCTGCCCTTCTGAACAATATTATATCACAAATAAAAAATAATGCAAGACGCAAACAAACTATCTTTTTTCAACAGTCTGTTGAATTCTGTGTTAATAAATTCTCAACCGGGAAGCAATGTTGAAAATGTGGAAAACTGTGTTGAATAACGCTGATGCGTCCCCTGGTTTTTAACATTGGATTTTGGAAAATGTTTTTTATTCAGTAATTTTGAATATTCGTGAGGATTTTTATACAGAAAGTAATTTTTGCGCAGCTTTGCATCATAGAATACGGCATCCGGCGCCGATATCCTGCCGGAGCTGCGCTTGCGCAGACAAATATTTAGGAGAACTGGGCTATGGCTAAAAAGAAAAAAGGAAAAATCGCAATTCCTTATCTTATAACTTTATTTATCTCCCTCATTTTTATAGGCGGAGGAGCATGGTTTATTTTCAATTATTTCGAGCTTGGAAAGGATGATGAGATCCCCGAGCTTGTCGGAAGAGATACGGTTGAGATAACCTATGAGGACAGCCATACGGTGCTTATGGTAATAGACGATCCCGAGGCTGCATCTCCGCTTACATTTGCTCTCATGCGTTCAGTGCCGAAGGATAAGGATTTACTCTTCGTGGGAATTCCGGCAAATACTGTAGAGGTCTATAACGGTAAGCAGACCAGCATAAGCGAGGTCTACGGCAGAGGAGGCGCTCAGGAGGCTGCAAATTTTGCCGAACAGCTCCTCGATATCGATATCAGACGCTATATCACCTTCAACTGCGATACCTTTGCGGAGTTCTGCGATATATTCGGCGGAGTTTCCTATGAAACAGGAGTGAAGATCCCAGGTCTCGGAAATCCTGACAAAAAACAGCAGCTCATCGGCAGTCAGATAGCTCGGTTCCTGACGTTTTCAGAGTATCCTGACGGTGAGATGCAGCGTGCATTTAACGTGGGATCAGTTCTTGCATCGATAGTCAATCAGTCGGATTACCAGAGAATTGCCGATAATTTCGAGCTTTATTTCAATACCATCGTGAATATGGTCGACACCAATATTACTGCGGTCGATTATAAAAAATATTCGGATGCCATAGTCTATATGTTTGAAAAAGGAACGGGTATTGCAAAATACAGCTATATGACCGGTGAGACTGCCGGAGATGTTTTTGTGGCGGATTTTGACTTCCGTGAGTCGCTTATCGAGGACTGGTTCAGCCAGAGCGATGACGAGCCGGAGGAAACAACTGCTGCTTCTGAAGATGAGAAAACCGATGACGAGGAAACTGAGGCTGAGGAAACTGAAGCCGATGAGAAAAACTCAGAAGAAAAAACTGAAAAAGAGGAATAGTTTAGCATAATGGAGCTTTTAAAAAATATTTTTGATACCCATGCCCACTACAGTGACAGTGCATTCGATGAGGACAGGGATGAGCTGCTTTCGGCACTTCCGCAAAAGGGAGTGAGATATATTACCCTTGCGTCAGCGTCGGCTGAGGATACGCTCGTGAATTCTGCGCTGTCACAGAAGTATGACTACATCTACTGCGCCGCCGGAGTGCATCCTGAAAGTGTTGAGGATAATCCGGAGAACTACCTTGATATAGTTGCTGGTGCTGTCAGGGATAACCCTAAGGTGCGTGCAATCGGCGAGATAGGTCTTGATTATCACTACGACGGCTACGACAGGGATAAGCAGACAGAGATCTTTTCCCGCCAGCTTGAACTTGCTCAGGAGCTTAAGCTTCCGGTGATCGTTCACAGCCGTGATGCCTGCGAGGATACACTCGATATACTTAAAAAATACAAGCCAAGAGGAGTGGTTCACTGCTTCAGCGGCTCGGCTGAAACGGCAAGAGAGATAATCAAACTCGGTATGCATATCAGCTTTACCGGAGTTCTTACATTCAAAAACGCAAAAAAGGCGATAAAGGCACTTGCAGAAGTGCCGCTCGATAAACTCATGCTCGAGACGGACTGCCCTTATATGGCGCCGGTTCCCTTCAGAGGAAAACGCTGCGACAGTACCATGATCGCCTATATCGCCGAAAAGGCTGCCGAGATAAAGGGAGTCTCCGTTCAGGAGATGCTCGATATTACGTGCGCCAACGGCATGGAATTTTTTAATATTACAGATAAAGAATAAAAATAAAAAAGTGTAGATTCAGCGAGGTTCTAGAAATGCATTATTATTGCTGCGGAATAACAGAAAAAGGCAACATGCCCCATAATGAGGACGCTATGCTCGTCGGGAAAAGTGTGGCTGTCAGCGGAGCTGTTGAGCATAGGCTCTCGGCACCGTTCATTGCCGCCGTCTCAGACGGCGTTTCAGGTGAGCTTTCAGGTGAGCTTGCCTCAAAAATGTGCATGGAGCTTGTCAGGGATATCAAATATTCCGGCAAGGTCAGACTTAAGCATAGACTCCTCGAAGTCCATCGAAAAATGGCTCACTGGGGAAACGAAAATAAAGATAACCATAATATGCAGGCTACGCTCTGCGGAGTTGCTGTTGATGAAAACGGCAATGTGAATATCATAAACGTCGGAGATTCAAGACTCTATCGCTTCAGAGGAGGACGGCTGCGTCAGCTTTCACGTGATCAGTCGCTAGTTCAGCTCCTTTTTGAGGAGGGTACTATCACTCAGGAACAGCTCAGAACTCATGTCCACCGGAATATTATATTTCCCGTTATGGGAAATCTTAATACAGAACCGCAGATCGATGTTGAGCTGCTCGAGGGAGGTATTGAGTACGGAGATGTACTCCTTCTTTGTACGGACGGGCTCTCGGATTTTCTTTCTCAGCTCGATATCGAGGAGATACTTGAGCTTCCTAAAAGCCTGCCGAGAAGGCTTGAGCTTCTCGTCCAGAAGGCGTTGGAGAAGAACTGTACCGACAATATTACTATAGTTGCAGTTATCTGCTGCTGATCCGGAGCGTTTCGGATAAGTTAAAAATCAAGATCGGAGCTGTTTAAGTATGATGGATACTTCAGTTGTAATAGTCTGCGCTGGAAATTCTACCCGGATGCAGGGAACTAATAAAATCCTGATGCCGCTGGGAGACTGCCTTGTTATCGGAGCTGCGATGATGGCGTTCCAGCAGTGTGAAAGCGTCGGTGAGATCGTCGTCGTTGCCCGTGAACAGGATATTCCTGAAATTCAGGCAGAGGCGGAAAGATGCAGAATAACAAAGCTTGCGGCGTGTACATGCGGAGGTGCGACACGTCAGGAAAGTGTGTTGAACGGCATCCGCTGCACAAGCAGCGAGAATGCTATGGTTGCGATCCATGACGGAGCAAGACCGCTCGTAAAGCCTGAGCACATCGAGAAAACTATCAAGGACGCCCGTGTGTTCGGCGGAGCTACGCTTGGCGTGCCGGTAAAGGATACCATTAAGATGGTGGACGACGGACTTATCACTGATACTCCGCCGAGAAAGGCACTCTATATAACTCAGACTCCTCAGGTGTTCCGCAGGAGACTTTATCTCGAGGGAGTTGATTTTGCGCTCGAGCACGATCTTGACTTCACCGATGACTGTCAGCTTGTTGAGGCGATCGGCGGAAAGATCTGCATGACGACGGGTGACTATACTAATATAAAGATAACTACCCCTGAGGATATCAGGATCGCTGAGGCTATCCTCGATATTGGGGATTAACGGAGGTACCCAACCATGTTCAGAATCGGTCACGGATACGATGTTCACAGACTCGTCGAGGAGCGCAGGCTCATTCTCGGCGGAGTCGATATTCCTCATACTCACGGACTTCTCGGTCATTCCGATGCCGATGTCCTCGTTCATGCCATCATGGACGCTATGCTCGGAGCACTCGCTCTCGGCGATATCGGAAAGCTCTTTCCCGATACGGATGACGCCTATAAGGGCGCTGACAGCATGAAGCTCCTCGAAAAGGTCTGTGCAGTTATTGATGAAAAAGGCTACAGGATCGGTAATATCGATTCGACGATCCTCGCTCAAGCTCCGAAGCTTGCACCTCATATCGTCAGCATGAGAGAAAATATTGCAAAAGTCTGCGGATGTGAAGCCTCGCAGATAAGCGTGAAGGCTACCACAGAGGAAAAGCTCGGCTTCACCGGAGAAAAACTCGGCATCGCTGCCCATGCGGTTGCTCTCCTTATTAAAAAATAGTCCCGTAGAAGCATATTTTCTTTATGCATCATACACAGCATTTTTAGTTGAATTTGTGAGGAATAACCAAAAAATCTGTAGGAAATAAATAAATCCTATACTTTATTGCGCTGGTGTGGTATAATAATATCATATCAGCTTATTTTTTTGAAAGGAAGTTTACATAATGTTTCAGAAGGACATAGAAACCATGCCGAGACAGAAAATCGAAGAGCTTCAGCTCGAAAGACTGAAGTGGCTCGTCGATTACTGTATGAATAATATCCCGTTCTATAACAAGCGTCTTACCGAGGCGGGAGTTACTGCGGAGAAGATCAAGTCCCTCAGCGATATCGAGTATATCCCCTACACAACTAAGGACGATATTCGTGATACATACCCCTTTGGACTGTTCGGTCAGCCGATGAAAAATATCGTGAGAATCCACGCTTCAAGCGGTACTACCGGAAAGCCTACGGTTGTGGGATATACGAAAAATGATCTCGAAAATTGGAGTGACTGTATGGCTCGTCTCTGTGCTGCTGCCGGCGCAAGTGATGAGGATATCGTGCAGATCGCCTTTGGCTACGGACTCTTTACGGGAGCGCTCGGACTCCACTACGGACTCGAGAAGCTCGGAGCAACCGTAGTTCCCACTTCCAGCGGAAATACCGAAAAGCAGATCATGCTCATGCAGGATTTCCAGACCACAGCACTCGTTTCAACTCCGTCCTATGCTCAGTATATCGGCGAAAAGGCTAAGGAGATGGGTGTTATTGACAAGATAAATCTCAAGCTCGGACTTTTTGGCTCAGAGGGATGCACTATCGAGATGCGTGATCAGATCGAAAAAACGCTCGGACTTTTTGCTACCGATAACTATGGCATGAGTGAGCTTATGGGACCCGGTGTTGCCGGAGACTGCCGTGAGAGATGCGGAATGCACATCAATGAGGATCACTTCCTCGCTGAGATCATCGACTCCAAGACAGGTGAGGTTCTTCCTAAGGGAAGTCAGGGTGAGCTTGTTATTACAACGCTCACAAAGGAGGGTATCCCGATGCTCCGCTACCGCACAAAGGATATTACCCAGATCGACTACGAGCCTTGCAAGTGCGGACGTACTTTTGCAAGAATGGCTAAGATCAAGGGCAGAAGCGATGATATGCTCAAGATCAGAGGAGTTAACGTGTTCCCGTCACAGATCGAGAGCGTGCTCATGTCATTCGATAAGATCGCTCCGCATTACCAGCTTGTTGTCACAAGAGCTGACTACTCCGACCGACTTGAGGTCAAGGTCGAGCTTGCCGATGCTTCTCTTCTCGAGAATTACGGTGCGCTTGAAAAGCTCAGGGGAGATATTCACCATAATCTGAAAACTGTTCTCGGTATTGATACTAAGGTATCACTTGTCGAGAATAAGTCTCTCGAAAGATTCCAGGGCAAGGCCAAGAGAATCGTAGACCTGAGAAATCAGGATAAGTAATCTGATGAAAAAGCTCTATATTTCCGATCTTGACGGCACACTGTTTGACCCAGCGGCTGAGATTACTGATAAATCAGCGGAGCTTATAAATTCTCTTATCGCAAGAGGGATGAATTTCAGCTTTGCAACGGCACGTTCGGTCTATTCAGCTAAGCCCATGACGGAAAAGCTGAACATAAATGCTCCGTGCATTCTCATGAACGGAGTCAGCATATATGACCTGCAAAAAGATCGCTATCTCCGGAATGAATTTGTTCCCGAAGATGCTTCGGCAGAGATAATAAAAATCTTTGACAGACATAATGTGCGCTGTTTTGTGTATATGATAAAGGATGAGCTGCTGACGGCATACTTTACTGAAATGACAACGGAGGTAATGCGTCAGTTCGCTGAGGAGCGTAAGAGAAAATTCCGCAAGCCGTTTGTTCAGTGCAGCAGATTTACTCCCGATAAGGATATCGTGTATTTCACCACTACTGGGGAGTATGAAGTCCTACTGCCGCTGAAAACAGAGATCGAAGCTGTAGAAGGTGCTGATTTTACGTTCTACGAGGATACATATACTAAAAAGTGGTATCTCGAGATCTTCTCTGAAAAGGCATCGAAGTATAATGGAGTAAAATTTCTTCGTGAGAACTGCGGATTTGAGCATATAACGTGCTTCGGGGATAATCTGAACGATATACCGATGTTTCAGGCAAGTGATGTGAGGATTGCCGTTGAAAATGCAAAGCCTGAGCTTAAAGAGCTTGCAGATGAGGTGATTCTCCCGAATACGGAAAACGGCGTGGCAAGATGGCTCTTGGACAATGTGGAGCTATAATTGTAGGGACGCTAATTGAGCGTCCGTGCAGAAAAAGCTGACCGTCCGTCAGGCATTGCGCTTGCAGGCGCTCGCCTGACTAGTGTGAGCTGGCGCATCGCCCCCGGGCGATATGGGGCTAGCCCCATATCCCAGTCGCCTTTCTGAGGAAAGGCGACACCCAAAGACTTTAATCCTGCCTGCGGCGCATCTATCTATTAAATTTGAAAGGAAACTGATATAAATGAAAAAATTAATGCTTGGCAACGATGCCTTCGCTCGTGGACTCTACGAGGCTGGCTGCCGTGTGATCTCCAGCTATCCGGGAACTCCTTCAACTGAGGTGACCGAGGCTGCTGCTAAATATGACGAAATGTACGCAGAATGGGCACCTAATGAAAAGGTCGCTATGGAATCTGCTCTCGGAGCTTCTATCGCCGGCGCAAGAGCCTTCTGCGGTATGAAGCATGTAGGACTCAATGTTGCAGCAGATCCGCTTTATACTGCTGCATACACTGGCGTGAACGGCGGACTTGTTATTGCAGTTGCTGATGATCCGGGAATGCATTCCTCCCAGAATGAGCAGGACAGCCGTCATCATGCCATCGCTTCAAAGGTACTGATGCTCGAGCCTTCGGATTCTTCTGAGTGCAAGGAGTTCACAAAGGCTGCATTCGACCTCTCAGAGGAGTTCGATACACCTGCAATCGTGCGTCTTTCCACAAGAGTTGCGCACTCACAGAGCAGTGTCGAGCTGTGCGAAAGAGATGAAAAACCGCTTAAGGATTATGAAAAGAATATCCCGAAATATGTCATGATGCCAGCATTCGCAAGAGGCAGACACGTTTTCGTCGAGGAGCGTATGCAGAAGCTTACTGAATATGCTGAGACTTCATGGCTCAACAGAGTGGAGCTTTCTGATACTGCCGAATTCGGAGTTATCACCAGCGGAGCTGCTTATCAGTATACAAAGGAAGCTCTCGGAGATAAGGCATCCGTGCTGAAGCTCGGAATCGTGAATCCGCTTCCTGTAAAGCTCATTCAGGACTTCGCTGCTAAGTATGAGAAGATCTACATAATCGAGGAGCTTGATGGAATTATTGAACAGCACTGCCGCAATATCGGCGTGAATAATATCTGTGGAAAGGAAATATTCGGACTGATCGGTGAGTTCTCACAGGCTGTTATCGCTGAGAAGCTTCTCGGCGAAAAGAAGGAGTTTGCCGCAGTTGATGCGCAGATTCCGGTGCGTCCGCCTGTAATGTGTGCAGGATGTCCTCACAGAGGTCTGTTCTACTGCCTCTCAAAGCTCAAGGTAACTGTTTCCGGTGACATCGGATGCTATACTCTCGGAGCATCAGCTCCGCTTTCAGCTATGGACTGGACAATCTGCATGGGAGCTTCTGTATCGGCGCTTCACGGCTTCAACAAGGCAAGAGGTGAGGAAAGCGAGAAGAAATCTGTTGCCGTTATCGGTGACTCTACCTTCATGCACAGCGGAATTACTGGTCTTGTGAATATTGCTTATAACGATTCAAACTCAACAGTTATCATCCTCGATAACTCCATCACCGGCATGACCGGACATCAGCAGAATCCGACTACAGGTAAGAATCTCAAGGGCGATCCGGCTGCGGCTGTAAACCTCGAGGAGCTTTGCCGTGCGGTAGGAATCAAGCGTGTGAGAGTTGTTGATCCGTACTGTCTCGCTGAGACTGAGGCTGCGATCCGTGAGGAGCTTGCTGCTGATGAGGCATCGGTTATCATCTCAAGACGTCCCTGCGCACTTCTCAAATATGTTCAGCATAAGCCTGCACTCAAGGTAGATTCCGACAAGTGCAAGAGCTGCAAGATGTGCATGAAGCTCGGATGTCCTGCAATCTCAATGAAGGACGGTAAGGCTGTTATCGACCATACCCAGTGCGTAGGCTGCGGAATATGCAGCGAGATGTGCAAGTTCGGTGCGATCGAATAATCGGAGAGAGCTTTGTACTTTTTGCCCTTTTGTATGTGAGCTATACGAGACTATAGAAATCTGAAAAGGTCACAACAAAAAAGCCAAACGACGTAAAATAGCCAAATGTAGAAAATGTAGATTTTTGATGTGAGCTACGCGAGGTCTTAAGAAGTTAAAAAGGGCACATACAAAATCTATAGGTTTTTCAAGGAGAAATAAATTGTGCAAAATGTGCATTTTTGATGTGAGGTATCGTGAGACTATAGAAAGTTAAAAAGGTCACATAAAAAGTGCACAAAATGCACAGAAATAATTCAAGGAGAAATATATGGAAATATATATCGAATTTGCAAAGTGGCTGGATAAGCTGCTAGAGGAGAATAAAATGCCGGAAAATACGGCGGCGTTCTGCTTCAATCTCTACGAGGAAGAGGACGAGACTTATGGAATCCAGCTCATCGCCTCGGATGAATTTGATACGGATGACGGCGGAGACTGGGCTTGCTCGGAGATCTGGTCAAGTGAGGAGAATATCTTCTATATCGACCACTCCGACGAAAAGGATGCTGACGCTGAGCGTGGAATGGAGTTCATAAGCTCGCTTATCTGCCGCTATCTCGGTGACGGAAAATGCAGGAATGTCCTGCTTGCGGCTAAGGCTGTTGCGGCAGGCTTTGTGGACGGAGAACTAAGTATTCTCTGTAATGAAATATGACAGGAGCTAATATAAATATGGAAACAAAATCAGTAATGATCGTCGGAGTCGGCGGACAGGGTTCACTTCTTGCGTCAAGACTCCTTGGAAACGTTCTGCTTGCGCAGGGCTATGATGTAAAGGTAAGCGAGGTTCATGGAATGTCCCAGAGAGGCGGTTCTGTTGTGACCTATGTTAAATACGGCGATAAGGTTTACTCTCCCGTTATCGAAAAGGGCGAGGCGGACGCTGTTATCTCATTTGAGCTTCTCGAGGCAGCAAGAAGCCTGCCATATCTGAAAAAGGGCGGAAAGCTCATTACGTCCACTCAGCAGATCGACCCGATGCCTGTTGTTACAGGTGCAATGGAATATCCGGCTGCTCTCGAAGAGCAGATAAAGGCAGCAGGAGCTGAGCTTGTGGCAGTTGATGCACTCAGTCTTGCTGAGCAGGCAGGTACTGCAAAGGCTTCAAACGTAGTTCTTATGGGAGTTCTTGCTGCGAGAATGGATTTTCCTGAGGAGCTTTGGCAGCAGGCTCTTGAGCAGTGCGTTCCGCCAAAGTTCTTGGAGCTTAACAAAAAGGCTTTTGAGCTGGGAAAGAATGCATAAATAAATTCGGAATTCGGAATGCGAAATGCGGAATTAGTGGTGTCGGCTGCGCCGACAATCTGAAATGATGCAAAAAAACGCACTAAATAAATTTACATAAACAGGAGGAATTACCAATGGCGAATTATTGGAATAAGGAAATTGAGTGTATGTCCCGTGAGGATATGAAAAAGCTCCAGGACGAGCGCCTTGTTGCTCAGGTAAAGCACGTTTACGAGAACGTGCCCTATTACAAAAACCTCATGGACGAGAAGGGAGTAACTCCGGATGACATCAAGTCAACTGAAGATCTCCATAAGCTTCCGTTTATCACAAAGGCTGATCTTCGTGAAGCTTATCCCTATGGATTGCTTGCAAAGCCGCTTTCCGACTGCGTGAGAATCCAGTCCACCAGCGGTACAACAGGAAAGAGAGTTGTTGCTTTCTATACTCAGCACGATATCGACCTCTGGGAGGATTGCTGTGCAAGAGCTATTACTGCTGTAGGCGGAACTAAGGATGACGTGTGTCAGGTATGCTACGGCTATGGTCTCTTCACAGGAGGCCCCGGTCTTAACGGCGGTTCTCATAAGGTAGGATGCCTTACACTTCCGATGTCCTCAGGTAATACAGAGAGACAGATCCAGTTCATGACAGATCTCGGCTCAACTATTCTCTGCTGTACTCCTTCATATGCAGCTTATATCGGCGAGACTCTCCATGAGATGGGATACACAACTGACGATATCAAGCTCAAGGCTGGTATCTTCGGTGCGGAGCCTTGGACTGAGGAGATGCGCCGCTCGATCGAGAAGTCTCTTGGTATCAAGGCTTATGATATCTACGGTCTTACTGAGATAAGTGGTCCCGGAGTTTCATTCGAGTGCGAGGAACAGACTGGTATGCACGTTAATGAGGATCACTTCATCCCTGAGATCATCAATCCTGAGACAGGAGAGGTTCTCCCTGAAGGAGAGGTGGGCGAGCTTGTGTTCACAAGCATCACTAAGGAGGCATTCCCGCTTCTCAGATACAGAACCCGTGACCTCTGCGTTCTCACAAGAAAGAAATGCTCATGCGGCAGAACACTCATCAAGATGTGCAAGCCGATGGGCAGAAGCGATGATATGCTTATCATCAGAGGAGTTAATGTATTCCCGTCACAGATCGAGACTGTTCTCATCGAGCAGGGCTATACTCCTAACTACCTCATCGAGGTTGACCGTGTTAATAACACCGATACTCTCGATATCAACGTTGAAATGACTACGGAGCAGTTCTCTGATACTATCAAGGACATCCAGGCTAAGGAAAAGGAACTTGCCAGTGCGATGAAGACAATGCTCGGTATCAACCCCAAGATCCACCTCGTTTCGCCTAAGTCCATCACCAGAAGCGAAGGCAAGGCTGTTCGTGTTATTGATAAGAGAAAGCTCCACGATTAATAATCAGGAGGCTTGAAGATGATTAAAAAGAGGGCTATTTCACTTGTGTGTGCAGCTATCATGAGCGTCTCGGCGTTTGTGGGATGCAGTGACGAAAGCGCAGGTATGTCAGACCCGAAGGGGATCTATTGCAGCATAAATAATGCGTCAATAGACGAATATGTTCATGATATTGACGACGGCATGAAATCAACTATAAGCTATGCCAAAAGAGAGATGGATCAAAACCAAAATGGAATTTTTTCGGGAATGATCCAGCTCAAAGATGAAAAATTCAAGCTTGCAGAGTCAAGACTGGACGCAGTGAGATGGTTTACCGGAACATTCAGCGCCAAAGACGGAGAGATCAACTTCAAATATGCAGCGCAGCATACTGCCACACAGGATGGCAGTATATCAAAGCTAAGTGTTAGCGACAGCGCCGAAGGACGTGCGGAGAAGGCTGCAATCGAGAGGATGAAGGACTGGAGTGCGAATGGTACATATATAAGTCCCTGTATGCCGGATGTGTGTATCTCCGACAGGATCTCCAATGATCAGCTTCCGCTGTATATCGCAAGAAATCCTGTTAATATTGTTGACGGCGAAGATGTTGCACTAAGGGCTATCGGAGATTTCCTCTGCGTTGAGACATACGGCTTCAAGCTTGCCGATGACTATAAGTATGGCAAGAGCTTTGTGGTGAATTTTAACCCTATGGCTGCGGTTAAGAAGGATAAGTATTCGAGATTCAACATGATGGACGGCGATGAAGAGCAATATCAGCGTATTCTTCAGATGTACCAAAAAGCCTTCGGCGAGAATCTTAATACTAAAATCCGCTTCTCCGACGGCGAGTGGACTTGGATCGACGGCGACGGAAATATCATCAATACAGGCGAATACCAGGAAAGCAGGAAATATCCCGGTCTTGTAGAGATGTACGTAACCAGCGATTCGGAAAATAACAAAACAGCAATACAGCTGACCCCGCTGTTTTTCTACATCTCCGGCGACGAGATCTACTATCCCGGCTTTATAAAAATGAACTAAAAAATAAACTATCAAGGAGGAACCCAATATGAAAACAATAAGACAGATATCAGTGTTTGTGGAGAACAAGCCTGGCAGACTCAGCTCGATCACACAGATCCTCAAGGAGAACGACATCAACATCCGTGCGCTTTCGATTGCGGATACAAGAGATTTTGGAATCCTGAGAATTATCGCTACAGATCCTGATAAGGCTTGCGCAAAGCTCCGTCAGGAGGCTTGTACAGTAACGCTCACAGAAGTCGTAGCTATCAGCATTGACGACGAGATGGGCAAGCTCAGCGATGTTATGACGGTTATCAATGACTCCGGCATGAACGTTGAGTATATGTATGCATTCCTCAGCAAGTCCGATAACAAGGCTTCTATCATTCTCCGTGTCGATGACAACGAGAAGGCTAACGCTGCATTTGAAGCTGCCGGAATCGCTCTTCTTACTGAGCAGGATATCAACGAAATGTAAAAAACACAAAAAAGCCTTGACAGATTTTTATGAATGTTGTATAATAATTATATAAAGAATTAACTACAGGAGTGATTACAATGGGTATTTTGGATAAAGTAACCAGCGTTGCTAAGGGTAATGCAGATAAGTCTGGAAAGCCTACAGTTGATGTTGGAAACCTTAAGACAAAAATTCTGTATGAGGAGGAGAGAATCGTTGAGATCTTTACCGAGATCGGTAAGAAGTTCTATAAGGATCCCGACGGTGACCATGATAAGCTCAAGGAGCTTTGCGAGGATATCGACTCCAGACGCAGAAGAATCATCAAGATGAAGTTTGAGCTTAACCAGTATAAGGGATATAAGATCTGTCTCCAGTGCGGTACAAGACTTACTGACAAGTTCCAGTTCTGCGGAAAGTGCGGAGCTAAGCTTCCTGATGTAACTGACGATAGCTTCTCATCACTTGACCTCGAGGGCTTCTATAAGGAAGACTAATCATAACAATAAAAGCTGCTCCATAATGAAATGCCCCCTTTCGTTAGACTTGATTTCCGGTATATCTTTATTATACCACATTGTCTAACAAAATGGGGGCAGTTCATAACGGGGCAGCTTTTTTTGTTTGGAATAAGATAAAAAAATAGCGGTTCGCCTATGAAAGGGAACCGCATATTATGTAAACCGATTATTCAGCGTTAGGAGCTGAAACAGGACATACGCCTGCGCAAGCACCGCACTCTACACAAGTGTCAGCGTCGATAACATACTTACCATCGCCAGCTGAAATAGCGTTTACAGGACACTCGCTCTCGCAAGCACCGCAGCTGATGCAATCATCATTAATAATATATGCCATTTAAATGCACCTCCAAAAGTATTAGTAAGTCCGAAGAACTTACATATATATTGTAGCATATTTTCAGAAAAAATCAAGTGTTTCGGGAAAAATTGTTTGCTGAAAATAATGGCTTGTTTTTGTGGAAAGTAAATACTAACAATGTTGAGAAGTCGTTGATGGTATTGGATAAAAATAAACTGCGGATCTGAGTGATCCGCAGAGTGCTTTGTATTTACTTAGCGTAGTCAGTAACACGGCTTTCTCTGATGAGATTGACCTTGATCTGACCGGGATAATCCATTTCGTTCTCGATCTGCTGGGAGATCTGTCTAGCGACGAGAACCATCTTCTCATCGTTGATGACCTCAGGAACGACCATGATTCTGACCTCACGTCCAGCCTGAACTGCGTAGCATTTCTCAACGCCCTCATAGGAGTTACAGATCTCCTCGAGCTTCTGGAGACGCTTGATATAGCTTTCGTAGTTTTCGCTTCTTGCCGCAGGTCTTGCAGCGGAGATAGCATCAGCAGCCTGAACGATGCAGGCGATGACAGTTTTCGGCTCGACGTCGTTATGGTGAGCCTCAACAGCGTGAATAATAACGGGATTTTCGTTATACTTTTTACACACATCAACACCGATCTGAACGTGTGAGCCTTCGATCTCGGAGGTAAGAGCCTTACCGATATCGTGGAGGAGACCGGCACGTCTTGCGAGATTCGGGTCAACTCCAAGCTCAGAGGCAAGTACTCCAGCGAGCTTAGCGACCTCGATAGAGTGGTCGAGAACGTTCTGGCGATAGCTTGTACGGAAGCGGAGGCGACCGATAAGCTTAACAAGCTCATGATTGATACCATGAACATTAGTCTCGATGATAGCTCTTTCGCCTTCCTGCTTGATTCTGTACTCGACCTCACGGCGAGCCTTATCGACCATTTCCTCGATGCGGGTTGGGTGGATTCTTCCGTCAGCGATGAGCTTTTCGAGAGCGATTCTTGCAACCTCACGTCGGATCTGGTCAAAGCAGGAGAGGGTGATTGCCTCAGGGGTATCGTCGATAATGAGGTCAACACCGGTAAGAGTCTCGAGGGTACGGATATTACGTCCCTCACGTCCGATAATTCTTCCCTTCATCTCGTCGTTGGGAAGCGGAACGACAGAAACTGCGGCTTCAGAAACCTGATCAGCAGCAACCTTAGCGATTGCGAGCGAGACATAATTTCTGGCTTTTTCGTGACATTCGTCCTTGATCTGCTGTTCATAGGCAGAAACCTTGACAGCCTTTTCGTGAACAAGCTCATCTTCGAGCTTGGAGATGATATACTCCTTAGCCTGATCACGAGTGAACTCAGATATTCTCTCGAGAATATCCATCTGACTTTTCTTGATAGACTCCGCTTCCTTCAGTTTTTCGTCAGCGGATTTGATTTTCTGGTTAAGGATCTCATCCTTTTTTTCGAGATTATCATTTTTCTTATCAAGATTTTCTTCTTTCTGCTGCATACGTCTTTCCTGACGATTCAGATCTGCTCTGCGGTCCTTGATTTCCTTATCAGCCTCTGAACGGAGCTTATGTATCTCGTCCTTAGCCTCGATAAGAGCGCTTTTCTTTTTATTATCAGCTTCCTTTCGAGCGCCGTCGAGTATACGTTCAGCCTCTTTTTCAGCGGAGCCAAGCATAGATTCCGCCTGCTGTTTACGGCGTTCAATACCGCTTGCAACGCCTTTTTTATAGGCGATAAAGCCGGCAGCGACAGCGCCGATGATGAGGGCGGCGATAATTAAAACAACTGCTAAAATCGGATCCATACAGTGCATTACCTCCTTTTCAAAAATTAATAAAAAGTTTGTATCATAAACTTAATTACTACTTAAAAGGCGGTAAATGCCGCATTATTTAATCATTATTAAATTTTATATAATATGCCGGAAAACCGGCGAACCGGACATTAACCCAAGTCCGGAAGCGTGTTATGCGACTATATTTAAGACACATACTATCCAGCGGTACGGACGGAATGTGTAAAAAGGCATGAAGCTACGATGATTTAAGCTTCTGCCTGAATAATGATAAAAAACAAAGCTGCATTACTGCCAAAGTAATATTTGCAAATTAATACAACATAAATATTATACACTTTTTTCACTACCCTGTCAATAGATTTTCTATGATTTTTCAGTTTTTGGACATTATGCACAGAGTGGGAAAGAATAATTTTGAGGACGGGTGCTTCTATTTTTGTACAAGCCGGCATAGAATTCAGAGAGGTGATTTTAGTGAAGAAGCTGAAGCTGATCGCAGCGGTGATGATAGGAGTGATGCTGATTTCATGCGGCGGTAGGGCTGAAAATCCTGTTGAGCCTGAGTTTGAGTTTTCAAGGCGAAATGAATCGCTCCCTCCGGAGCTTCCGTCGGCAGAGGCTATATCTGGCGGATATGAGCCGCTGAACTATGCTGAAACGATCGGTATGTGGTTTCCGTACATGGATTATGCTGAGTATATGTCGGGAAAAAGCGAGGAGGAGTTCCGCAGACTTGTACAGGAGAAATTTACTGCCGCAGCAGGAGAATTGGTAAATACAGTGTATCTGCACATCCACCCATGCGGTGACGCATATTATTCATCTGATATTTACCCTTCCGGTACATATCTGGACGGTGACTATGATCCGCTTGAGATAATGCTTGATGAGGCGCATAAGCTGGGACTTTCGGTTCATGCATGGCTGAATCCGCTTCGCTGTCAGACAGTAGAACAGATGGAAAAGCTGCCGGAGGATTATATCGTAAAAAAATGGACTGAGGCAAGCGTCGGTACTCTTGTAAATACTGTAAACGGGCGATGGTATCTGAATCCAGCCTGCGAGGAGGTAGTAGATCTGTTATGCCGGACGGTGGATGAGATCGTCCGGAACTATGATGTAGACGGGGTACATATTGATGATTATTTTTACCCCACGACTTCGCCGGATTTCGATAAAATATCTTTCGAGGCAAGCGGTCACGCTGATCTGAGTGAGTGGAGGCTTAATAACTGCAACCGACTTGTTCATGCAATGTACGAGAGTGTAAAGCGTGTTAACTGCGACGTTCAGTTTGGAATCAGTCCGCAGGGGAATATTAATGCCAACTATAATACCCAGTATGCAGATGTTCGTGAGTGGGCAGCGAATCCCGGGTACTGCGATTATATTATTCCGCAGATATATTATGGATTTCTGAACGAGACGTGCCCTTTCAGCGAAACTCTCGATGCGTGGGAGGCTATGGTGACGAATAAAAATATCAGGCTGATCATCGGGCTTGCGGCGTATAAGCAAAATGCACACGATGAATGGGCTGGGGCTGCCGGAGAAAATGAGTGGATCGAAAACCCTGATCTCCTCCAGCAGCAGATAGAGCTTGTTATGACTTCCTCAGCTCAGGGGTATGCGCTGTATTACTGATGGTGACCCAGATGCACATATTTCAGCGAATAACATGGTGAAAAATTGGTGAAAATATTAAATACTCTTGACTTTTGTGACGGATTTGTTTATAATTATATCAACGGAATCATACTTCCGTTTGATGTACGATCCACATTATGAACAGGAGGATTATTAAAATGGGTATTTTTCAGAGATTAAGCGACCTGCTTAAATCCAATATCAACGACCTCATCGACCGTGCTGAGGATCCCGAGAAGATGGTTAAGCAGATCATCATTGATATGCAGAAGGAGCTTAGTAAGTCTACTCAGGCTTACGGTAAGGCTAAGGCAAGCGAACGCCTTGCTGAAAAGCAGTATAATAACGCCCTCAAGATCTCCGCTGACTGGGAGACTAAGGCTAAGGCTGCTCTCGCTGCCGGCGATCAGGAGCTTGCTAAGAAGGCTCTCTCCTATAAGGTGAAGGCTGACGAGGATGTGGCTAACTACAAGGAAATGTATGAGGCTATCTCTACTCAGACTGACGCTATCGGCGATCAGGTGGAGGTTCTCAAGGCTAAGCTCGAGGAGGCTAAGAGCCGTCAGGCTATGCTCATCGCCCGCTCACAGATGGCTGAGACTCAGAAGGATCTTGCTAAGAGTATGGGAGGATTTGATCCCTCAAGCTCTATCGAGAAGTTCGACCGCATGGAGGAGAAGATCGTCCGCAAGGAGGCTGAGGCTGCTGCATTTTCTGAGATCGCAGGCGGTAATAATGAGACTGTAGAATCTTTTGAAAAGCTCGAGCAGGACGCTAAGGTAGATGCTGAGCTTCAGAGACTTATGGCTGAAATGAACGGCGCAGGAAGTGCTCCTGCTGCTGAATAAATGCAAAGGATAATTAACTATGAGAACAAAGGAAAAAGATACTGAAAAAAATCGTATGCTCGGAGGAACTCTTCCGCTGCTCTGCGCTGTATTTATGGCGATCGCTTCTGTTGTGTACATCATGTACAAGAGCTGGAGCAACAAGGCTTATGCCGAAAAATGGGCAGATTATGACGAATGCGGTATCTGATCAATAAATATCTGATCAATAAAACTTCACAAAGGATGTGCTGAAAATGGCTGATATCAAGGGAACAAAAACTGAAGCTAACCTGATGGCTGCTTTTGCTGGTGAGTCACAGGCTAGAAACAAATATACTTATTACGCAAGTAAGGCTAAGAAGGATGGCTATCAGCAGATAGCTGCTCTCTTCGAGGAGACTGCAAACAATGAAAAGGAGCACGCTAAGATCTGGTTCAAGCTGCTTTACGGCGGTGCAGTGCCTTCTACTATCGAGAATCTCAACGATGCTGCTGACGGCGAGAACTACGAGTGGACAGATATGTACGCTGAGTTCGCTAAGACTGCACGTGAGGAAGGCTTCACTGAGATCGCATATCTCTTTGAGCAGGTAGGTGCTATCGAAAAGGAGCATGAAGAGCGCTTCAGAAAGCTCCTTGCAAATATTGAGGGAGAGGTTGTATTCTCTCGTGACGGAGACTGTATCTGGGAGTGCAGAAACTGCGGACACATCGTTGTCGGCAAGAAAGCTCCGGAGGTATGTCCTGTGTGCGCTCATCCGCAGGCTTATTTCCAGATCAAGGCTAAAAATTATTAATAAAACAAACAAAGGCTGTTGGAAATTCTCCAACAGCCTTTTTGCTTATGTTTAAAAAGTCCCGCTTTATAATGGTGGTATTCTTATGGGAACTTTTACGTATATTATTGAGGAAAACCCTTTTGAAAAAGGGTTCTTCCTCAAACTCCTTTCCTAAAACTTTCGTATTAAATTTCTGCCTGACAGGGCACACTGTAAAAAAGCAAAATCTCTCATTTACTATATTGAGTGTGCCCTGTCAGGCAGAAATTTGTATAAAAGTCTTTGGAAGGGGGTTCGGGGGAGAACCTTTCCTCAGAAAGGTTTCCCCCGATAACTACATATAAAACTCCTACAAGAATACCACTGCTAATCCGGACGGTTTTATGATATCTATTCCTTTGTCTCTGAGATTATCCCCTTGTAGGCAAGGAAATACGAGACAGTATATGCAAAAAACGGTATAATCACCAGCGGAAGCATAAGCATTACCTCTGAGCCTGAAAGTGCGGATGTGGACGCATCATCGTTGATAAGATTGCAGACCGGCATGAAATATGCACTCAGCAGCTTGTGCCATTTGTAATAGTCAAAGCTTCCCGAGGAGTGAGCTATGTAGAGTATCATCCAGTTCACCGCTGCCGGAAGTGAAGCTGTCACTCCGCAGAGCACCGCTGTGACGGGATTGGTCTTATTCCCTGTAATGCGCTCCTGACGAAGATCCTCACGGGCAGTTTTCATCGCCAGACTCGCCAGCAGACAAATCAGTATTCCCACCGTGCATACGGCGCAGATAAGCCTCATGAAGCTGCTCGACGACGACGCAAGCGTTACTCCGATGAAAAGGCAGAGTATATCAGCAGCTATTACGAAGCCGAATGCTTTTAAAAATTTCATAAATATTTTCCTTTCGATTTTGTACATATAATCCGCCTGCTGAGTTATAATAACTGCGGAACGGAGTGATTGGATGAACGGTAGAGATTTCAGAAATACACCTGACGAAGCGGTGAAGATCTATATCCCCGGCAGTCTTTCAGCGGCTTGCTCTGGTATTCAAAAAAAGCCGATGCCGGAGGAAAAGGATGACGTCAGGATCTATAACCGCAGCGAAAAGCATACGCACTGATCCTATGCTCAGGCACGTCTGCTAAGCTTTCCGATGACTGAAAATACAAGGAAAAAGAATACGTTTACTATTACGATACTCGCACCGGGAGCTGTGTTGAACATGAGCGCTATGAACATTCCTCCGAGGAAGCTTATGACCGATACAGCTCCTGCTGTCAGAACGACTCCTCTGAAGCTCCGGCAGACTCTCATCGCTGTGAGCGTGGGGATAACTATCAGACTGGATATGAGAAGTGAACCCATCATCATCATGCCGAGAACTACTGTTATGGCAGTAAGCACTGCGAAGATCATGTTGTACACTCCGGCGTTCACACCGGTCGCACGGGCAAAGTTCTCGTCAAAGGTCACCGAAAAGATCCGGTTGTATAGCAGTATGAACACGAGGATCACTATCACAGAAAGCACTACGCTGAGGATAACATCCTCACGGCTCATGGCAAGGATACTGCCGAACATATAGTGGCTTACGTCATTTGTAAGTCCTGCCTTTGAGGATACGAGAATACCTATCGCCAGTGCTGACGTGGAAAAGAGCGCTATGGCTGAGTCTCCGTTGAGCTTGCTGTTCTGGTTAAGGCGAAGAAGGATGAACGCTGCGATGATGACTACCGGAAGTGCGACCTTTAGCGGTGCAAGGTTCATTACTGCCGCTACTGACAGCGCACCATAGCCTATATGCGAAAGTCCGTCGCCTATCATCGAGTATTTCTTCAGCACGAGCGTTACTCCAAGAAGCGACGCACATATTGTTACTGCAATTCCTCCGATGAGTGCCGGAAGGAGGATCGCATTGAAAAATTCCGGCGAAAACATTAATCTGAAATTTTCTGTCATGATATACTACTCTCCGATCAGATTCTGGCTGAGATGTGAAGTGGAATACTCCTCCGGCGTACCAAAGAAGCTCTGGCTGCAGCTGCAAAGGCATAGTATCCGGCTCGAATTGCGAACAGCTCTTTCGACATCGTGTGAGACCATGATTATGGTCATGTTATCCTTTTTGTTAAGCTCGGCAATAATGCCATACATCTCTGCGGACGCTGCCGGATCGAGTCCGGTAACAGGCTCGTCGAGAAGCAGAAGCTTCTTTGCTGCGCAGAGTGCCCTTGCAAGGAGCATTCGCTGCTGCTGTCCGCCCGAAAGCTCACGGCAGCTTTTTCCGGCAAGCTCAGCTATCCCAAGACGTTCCATAGCCTCCTGAGCCGTTTTCTTTTCCTGTGCCGAGTAAAACGGTCTCCAGCCTCGCCTGCCGAGACAGCCCGATATCACGACCTCCCTAACTGTTGCAGGAAAGCCCTTCTGCATTTCGGTATGCTGAGGGAGATAGCCTATATCCGTAAAATCAAGACCGCTGCCGAAGGTTATTTTACCTCCGTCGGCTTTTTTTATGCCCAGAAGGCACTTTACAAGCGTACTCTTTCCCGAGCCGTTTTCGCCGAGTATACAGAGGTAATCTCCCTCATTTATCGAAAACGAAAGCGTGTCGAGAACCTTATTTCCGTCGTAGCTGGCGGTAAGTCCGTCACATTTCAGAATTTCCATTAATATAGCGCCTCCCTCAGATTATTCAGATTCTGCCGCATAAGCTCAATATAAGTCACGCCGCCTTCAAAGCCCTCCTCAGTAACGTTATGGCAGGACTGAAGCGGAAGCATATTCGCTCCGGTTGCATCGCAGAGCTTTTCTGCAAGCTTTTTTGTCGAAAATTCAAGATAAAACACAGTGTCCAGCTCATGGCTTAGTATCTCATCGATCAGAAATGCCATTGTATAGACTCCCGGCTCAGATTCGGAGCTGCATCCGCTGAAGGCAGCAAAATACTCCAGTCCATAGTCATTCGTCAGGTATCTGAACGGAAACTTATCCCCGATCACGATAACATTCTCCGGTGCATTTTCTGCCATCTCAGCAAACTCCCGGTCAAGCTCTTCAAGCTGATCGGTGTAATCCGCTGCATTTTCTGCGTATTCATCAGCACTCTCCGGAAAAGCTGTGCTCATAGTCTCAGCGATGCCGTTTACGCATCGTATCGCATTCTGCGGCGAAGTCCAGATATGCTCATCATAGCTTTCTCCAGCGGAATGGTCGTGGTCATGATCGTGGTCGTGAACGTCAGCGTCACCGTCCGCTTCCTCCTCTTCATGGGAGTGAGCGTGAGAATGGTTATGCCCATTCGGCGAAGCTCCGGGAATATCGACTTCGCAGAGAAGCTCTGCATAGTCAGAAAGCCTGATTATAGTCTTGTCCGAGGAATCAAACGAGCTGAGTATCTTATCCGCCCAGACTTCACCCTCGCCGCCAAGGTAGATGAACACATCGCACTGCTGGATCGCAGCTATATCAAGCGGCGTCGGCTCATAGGAATGCGCCTCAGCTCCCGGACAAAGGAGCATTTTTATCTCTGCGTCACCTCCGGTGACTGCTCTTGCAAAATCATACGGCGGAAAACAGGTCGTGACGATCGTCAGTCTGTCGCCGGATTTTTCCTGATATTCATTGCATCCGGTAAAAAGCCCCGAAAATACAAGTGCCATAGTGGATATCAGACATATTATTCTTCTTTTTATCATACAGCCTCCGGATTGGTAGAATCAGCGCACTCAGCACATTTTCCGTAGAACACCGTCTGGGACGAATCGACAGTAAAACCGTGATGCTGGAAAATATGGCTGCTTGCCTCTGAAAGGAATGAACAGTCGATATGGATAAGCCTGCCGCAGGTCACACACTTCAGGTGAAAATGCTCATGGCAGTTTCCGGAGCTTTCGATATACTGAAAGCACGCTCCGGAGTTTCCGTCGAGGACATACTTCCTGACGAGTCCCTGCTCCATGAGCTTCTCGAGCTGGCGGTAGATCGTCGCCGTACCCATCGGCGTACCCTCCTGATCAAGAAAGGAGCTTATTTCACGCACGTTTATGTGCTTCTCTTTATTTTTAATAAGAAACGCAAGAAGATTCTCTCGCTGTCTTGTTTTATAGCCTGTAGAAATATTCATAAGATCCCCCAGCAAAATGAAAATGATTTTCAATTTCATATTTTAACACATAATTATAATCCTGTCAAGACGTGCATATACTTTTCTTGAAAACCTACATCAGAGACGGAGCTGAGAGTAATTATGACCGAGGAAACCCTTATCCATGAAGAAAATGATGAACTGTGCGAGGACAGTACGGAGGAGCTTCTGATGCGCTATGATAACCGCCGCCGACGGAAAATGGACGATATTCCGGCTTTTCAGGCACTTTTATGCGTGCTTCTCGCAGTTCTGATCTTTGCTGGAAATCTTCTTTATCCCGAGCTTGCAGAGCCTGTTTATGAAAAGCTAAGGCGGCTGATCTCTGACGAAAACCAGATCATGCCGAACCTCATAGATGCAATATTGGAGAAGCTGTGAGCATAAATTTTCGGCTCTTCGGAGTAAAAATACATGTAGAATTCACCTTCCTGCTGGTGCTGACTCTCATGCTTCTGCCGACCGACAGCGTGGAATTATGGCGTATCGGCGCTGTATGTGCCGTGCATGAAGCCGGTCATACGGCAGCACTGTATCTTTCCGGCGGCAGTCTTTCGGAGGTGATCCTCAGCGGCTTCGGCATAAGAATGATACCTGTGCGAAACCAGATTCTCTCTTCCGGAAGATCCGTACTTATACTTCTCGCAGGGCCGGCAGTCAATCTCGCCGTCTTTTTTCTTGATTACTGCACAACATCCTGCTCCGGAAGCTTTGCTATGCTAAGCCTCTGCGCTGGACTTTTCAATCTTCTTCCCTACAGCTCGCTCGACGGCGGCGCTATACTTGAGGAGCTTCTCGGATGCAGGAAATACAGTGCCGTAATACTTAATGCTCTTCGCCTGATACCTCCGGCAGGCTGCCTTGCGGCGTCTGCCATTCTGGACTGCTTCTTCCTTCTTCCCGCAGCTGTTGTCACGCTCTATTTCATCAACGAATACCGCTGAAAAAGCCGTCTCCTCATTATCAGAGACGGCTTATTTTTTTCCTGATCTTATTCCTCAGCGTCCTTCACTGCCATCATCATCTCAAGCAGCTGCTGATCCTTCATTTTGCACTCAGTGCGGCTGTAGTGAGCATCAGTAACATCCCACAGCACCGGACAGATCTGGCGGGAATACGCCTCATCACAGACAGAGGAGATATAATCCCTCACGACCTCGTCAGTCTTATTGCCTGTTGCAACGCCGTATTCGCCTATAATTACCGGAATGTCGTTGCTGATGAAGGTCTCCTCGAGCATATTCATGTACTTCTCAAGCTCGGCACGGTCAGTCGGTGAGCCCCAGTACGCCTGAGCCTTTCCCCAGTCAGCATCCTCCTCGAGAATGCAGAAGGTAGAGGGGGTGTAATAATGAACCGAAACCGCACAGCGTCCAGCATCGTCCTCGGGCATATCAAATGCGTCATCGCACGTAAGCTCAACATCGGTCGCATAGCCTGCGATGAGAAGGTGTCGCTTCTTATTATTTCCTCCCGAGCTGCGGACGATATCCACGAACTTCTGGTTTATCTCGTTCAGCAGTCCAAAAGCCTCATCCTTTCCGGCGTCGCCGTTCCAGCGGTTCCACACATCATTCCAGCAGCCCTCCTCATTAAGTGACTCGAACATGAGGTAATCGCTGCAGCTTTTGAACTCCTCGCTGAGCTGTTCCCAGATGCGGGTGTATTTTTTCATGCACTCTTCCTTTTCGGTCGGGAATTTCTCCCACCAGCCGCCATCCCAGTGGATATTCATGATGACATACATATCGTTCCCGATCGCCATGTCAACTACTTCACGAACACGCTTGAGGTAATCGGGATTTATCGTATAGTCCTCAGCCATCATGTTTGACCACGCTACCGGAATTCTGAGGACTCCGAAACCTTCGTCGGCATAGCCCTTTATCATCTCCTTAGTGATCACCGGACTTCCCCAGCCTGTTTCATAATTCTGCACAGCCGAGCTGTCGATCCAGCTTCCGCAGGATTCAAAGGTATTTCCGAGATTGATGCCTATTCCCATATCCCTGACAAGCTCCATCGTGCTGATGTCACGCATTTTTCCTTTTTCTTCGCCCTCAGCACAGCCTGTCAATGCCGCTGCGGAAATAACTCCGGCAATAAAAAGCGGCAGCACTCTGAATTTTTTCATCTGATCCTCCTGTTATTGTATATTTTTATAATAAAATACCGCAAGCTGAGTTCTATCTCTAAGCTCCAGCTTCTCGAGTATTCCACTCAGATAGTTGCGGACTGTTCCCTCGCTAAGGTAAAGCTCCGCTGCAATTTCCTTATTGTTCAGTCCTCTTGCCACAAGCGTAATAACATCCTGTTCTCTCTCGCTGATGTCATATTTCTCGTAGTCAAAACCTCCGGAGGCTGTGCGATGCATAAGCTCAGGCAGTCTGCCTATGATACTGCTTCCAAACACGCTCTGTCCATTCATCACCGTCTCAAGTGCAGCTGATATACTCTGGAAATCCTGCTTGAGGATATAGCCCTTTGCGCCTATGCTGAGGGCTTTAACTATGTACTCATCGTCGGCGAAGGTCGTAAGGTAGAGTATCCTTGCTCCGCTGTCACGCTTAAGGATGACTTCACCTGCCTCGAGTCCGGTCATGCCGTTCATGCGGATATCCATAAGCAGAACGTCCGGCTTATGCTTTTCATAAAGCTCTATCGCCTCCTCGCCGCTTGAACCTACCGCCTCGACCGTAACCTTTCCAGCCGCCTCGATTATCGTCCTCAGCGACATTGCTACGATCATATCATCATCAACTATTACTATTCTCATGGTGATCCTCATTTTCCTTTTTTAATGTAACAAATACCTTGAATCCGTTTTTTCCTGAGCTTGCCTTGAAGATACCTCCGAGGCTTTCTGCTCTTTCACGCATATTTATCAGTCCGATCCCGTTTTCGGCTATAGTTCCATCGCAGCAGCCGTTATCCTCGACCATGAGCTGATAGAATGCCGGATGCTCACGGAGAATGACAGATACTCTGTCGGCGGAGCTGTGCTTTATAATATTCGAGACGCATTCCTTTATTATGCTGATAATGCAAAGCCGTATATTTACAGGGATCCCAGCTGAAGCGTCCAGCTCGCAGTTCACCGTGATTCCCTTTTCTTTCAGCGGCTTCAGAGCGTCAGCTGCTGACTGTCTCAGGTCGATCGAATCGTCATGCAGGTCGTGAACGCTCTGTCTTATCGAGGTCATGGCGTTATTCAGCGTGACGCTCAGCCCCACAAGCCCGTCACTCCGGAGCTTTTCATCCGTTATTACCTGAAGTGCGCCTACCTGTAAAAGTGAACGTGAAAGAAGATGTCCCACGTTATCATGGATCTCTCTTGCGATACGATTTCGCTCGCTCAGCGTCGCAAGGCGAACCTCGTTATCCTGATTCTCACGCAGCGTTTTATTTTTCAGTGAAAGGAGCATATTTACCTCCGCCGAGGAATCCCTCACCTCCACAAGCCTTCGCTCGGCATCTGTCAGCGCAGACGTCCGTCTCTGGAGTATGACCGCCAGTACGATAAACGTCCCCAGCATGAAAAGCCTCCACAGCTCCAGTGTTTTCAGCTCCGGCACGATGACCAGTCCTGCTGCCGCACACATCCACCAGCTACGGCTGTACAAAGTATCATATAGAACTACAGGTGCAAAGCCGAAAAACTGCGGTTCTATGATGCAGCCGATCATATACAGAAGCTGCGCCGCAAATGGAATGATACGTCCGGAGCATACCTGTGATAAGGACGAAACCGCCATTACTCCCAGAAATGCCGCCACAGGAATAACCTCGCTGTCCGCACCCGAAAACAACATCAGACAGCACAGCGTTAGGATTATCTTATCAGTTATTTTCTTCATTTCCCGCCTCCTGCACTTGTTTTATCCTATTTATTCTATCACAATTAGCAGAATTTGTCTATCACCGAAGCGAATTTTTTATTCAGTCCGGCATATTGATAAGAATCAGGTAAAATATGCTTGAAATCCTTGATGAATGATGTTATACTATCTTTATATACTTATTTTGGAAGGAAAGGTTAGAATAATATGAAAAAGAAAATTTCAGCTCTGCTGATCGCAGCTGCTATGGCGCTCTCCTTTGCAGGATGCAGCGACAGCGACGATTCAAAGAGCAGTAAGACGGATTCAGAAAGCTCAGCTTCTGAGACAACTGAGTCTGCCGATGAGGAAAACTCTGCTGAAGAAACAAAGGCTGAGGAAACCGAACCTGAAACTGAAGCTCCGACTCCGGAGCCTACTACCGTTCATGTAAGTCCTGTTGAGACTGTCTCTGCGTCTGTCGGAGCACAGGTAACTCTCGATAAGACCATCCAGCGTACTGAGGGAAGCAACACTCTTTCCATTCCGCTGAGCGACTTCATACAGGACGGCGATGTCGTAAACTCATTTACCTTTGTGATATACTCCGACAGCGGTGCTAATATCGGTACCTTCAAGGGCGGATGCGGTATTTCCGTAAACGCTGACTGCGCTGCCGCTACTGATGAGGGCTGGTATCAGTCAGCCGACTTCACTGCACAGACTGAGGGCGCTTACGGCGAGATCGTCTGGAATGTTCCAAGCGAGATCAGCAGCTATATAAGCGCCGGCGGAGAAGTTCTCTTCGGATACTGGTGGGGAGGCGCTGAGAGCATCCGTGTCGCTGAAGTCGTATGTACCTACACCCGTACTGCTCAGCTCCCTGTTGATGGCTCGTCAAGCGCTGATGTAAAAAAATCCGTCGGCTATAATGACGCTGATAATGTTATCAGAGTTCCCTCATCAGACCTCGTTCCCGACGGAAACATCCCTCAGGCTGTTACCTTCAACATCAGCTCCTCCGGCGCTCTCGGAAAGTTTACCGGCGCATTCGGATTTGAATCCTCCGAGGGACATTATATGTCCGGCGATACGGCTGTTTTCACTAACGGCTCGTCGCTTTCGCTTACATGGTTCGTTCCTGAGACTGCACGTGCCTATGCCCGTGAGGACGGAGATTTCCTCCTTGGCTACTGGTGGAGCGATCAGGCTTCAATCTCACTCGATTCCATCAATGTTAAATACAGCTTCGATGACGGCTCTGATAAGGCTGTTTCCTCCGGAAACGCTGAAAGAGTTGAGGTTACTGCTCCGGCTGGAGATTCTTCCGCTGAGGCTGAATCCGACAGCGGTGATTTCCGCAGTGCAGCTGAGATAGTCTCCGCAATTAAGGTCGGCTGGAATCTCGGCAACTCGCTGGAATCCTATAACTACTCCGACTACTCCAACAACGCCGAAACTGCATGGGGCAACCCGACTACAACTAAGACTATGATCGACTCTGTTAAAAATGCAGGCTTCAATGCAGTACGAATTCCTGTAACGTGGGGCGAGCATATGAACGGCGATACTATCGACGCTGCATGGATGAACCGTGTTCAGGAGGTTGTTGATTACGCTTATGATAATAATATGTTCGTGATCCTTAATATGCACCACGATGACTACGTATGGTTCAATCCCTCTGAGAGCGAATACTCCTCCGACAGCGCAAAAATGAAGGCGATCTGGACTCAGGTTTCCGAGCGCTTCAAGGACTATGGCGACCGCCTTATCTTTGAGGGTATGAATGAGCCTAGAACCGTCGGCAGCTCTATGGAATGGATGGGCGGTACGCCTGAGGAGCGTGCTGTCATCAATAAGTATGAGCAGGATTTCGTTGATACAGTAAGAGCCTCCGGCGGTAATAATGCCCACAGAACTCTTCTTATCACCTCCTATGCCGCTTCTGTTGAGGACGCTGCGATCAATGACGTTGTCGTTCCAAACGGCGGAAATATCGGAATCTCACTCCATGCATACGCTCCTTGGAGCTTCGCTAATGGAGATTCCTCAAGCTGGAATCAGTCCGAGCTTGACGCTCTCTTCAGTAAGCTGAAATCCAAATTCGCCGATAAGGGTACTCCCGTCCTTATGACCGAGTTCGGAGCTGTCGCTAAAAATTCAAGCGATGCTCGTGCGCCTTTCTATGAGTACTATATCGCCGCTGCTAAAAAATGCGGAATAAAGTGCTTTATCTGGGATAATAACCTCGCCGACGCCAGCGAAGATTCTGCTTTCGGCGTATTCGACAGAGCTTCCCTTACTTGGGACAGCGCTATCCTTCAGGGCATCATGAACGGCGCTAATTCCTGATAACTATTATCTCTCCCGAATGGGATGTTTCCACGTTATTGAGTGAGACCCTTTTGAAAAAGGTTTGCCCCAGTAATGCAGAAAACATCCTATTCGGGAGAAAATTGTTACCCGAGACTTACAGATTTTAATAAAAATCAAAAAAATTTCCGGTTAATATTGACTTATTTCTCGGAAAATAGTATAATTAATAATGTGTTGTTATAAGCAGACGCTGTCTGCTTTCCATATATCAATTTTTTTGGAGGTATTTTAATTATGAGCAGAGTTTACAACTTCAGTGCAGGTCCTGCTGTTCTTCCGGAGGAAGTACTCAGAGAAGCTGCTGACGAAATGATGGATTACAAGGGCACTGGTATGTCCGTTATGGAGATGTCCCACCGCTCAAAGGCTTATGATACTATTATCAAGGAAGCTGAGCAGGATCTCCGTGATCTTATGAATATTCCTGACAACTATAAGGTACTCTTCCTTCAGGGCGGTGCTTCACAGCAGTTTGCTGCTGTTCCGATGAACCTCATGAAGAACAAGAAGGCTGCTTATATCGTTACTGGTCAGTGGGCTAAGAAGGCTTATCAGGAGGCTCAGATGTATGGCGAGGCTGTTGCTGTTGCTTCTTCTGCTGATAAGACATTCTCATATATTCCGGATTGTTCAGACCTCGATATCCCTGAGGATGCTGACTACGTTTACATCTGCGAGAACAATACTATCTACGGTACTAAGTTCAAGACTCTCCCTAATACAAAGGGCAAGGATCTCGTTTCTGACGTTTCTTCATGCTTCCTTTCTGAGCCTGTAGACGTTACTAAGTACGGTGTTATCTACGGCGGTGTTCAGAAGAATATCGGCCCTGCCGGCGTTGTAATCGCTATCATCCGTGAGGATCTTATCCGTGACGACGTTCTCGAGGGAACTCCTACAATGCTTAAATGGAAAACTCAGGCTGATAACGATTCTCTCTACAATACTCCTCCTACATACGGCATCTATATCTGCGGCAAGGTATTCAAGTGGCTCAAGAAGATGGGCGGTCTCGAGGCTATGAAGGCTTATAACGAGAAGAAGGCTGCTATCCTCTATGATTTCCTCGACAGCAGCAAGCTCTTTAAGGGCACTGTTGCTAAGGAGGATCGCTCACTCATGAACGTTCCTTTCATCACTGGCAATGACGAGCTTGACGCTAAGTTCGTTAAGGAAGCTAAGGAAGCTGGTCTTGAGAACCTCAAGGGTCACAGATCTGTTGGCGGTATGAGAGCTTCTATCTATAACGCTATGCCTATCGAGGGCGTTCAGGCTCTCGTTGACTTCATGAAGAAGTTCGAGGCAGAGAACGCTTGATCTGCGGACTGATCTCATTAGCAGAAAACTATACCTGAGGGCGGATAATATCCGCCCCTAATATAAATTGAAAGAGGTAACTGAAATGTACAATATTCAGACACTTAATAAGATCTCAAGCATCGGTACTGATATCTTCGATAAGACTAAGTACGCTATTTCTGACGCTCCGGAAAATCCTGATGCGATCATGGTAAGAAGCGCTAAGATGCACGATATGGAATTCGGCAGCAACCTTCTCGCTATCGCTCGTGCTGGCGCTGGTGTAAATAATATCCCTGTTGAGCGCTGCGCTGAAGAGGGTATCTGTGTATTCAACACTCCCGGTGCTAACTCAAATGCTGTTAAGGAGCTTGCTATCTGCGCACTCCTCCTCGCTTCAAGAAAAATCGTTGAGGCTGCTTCATGGGCTGCTTCACTTAAGGGAACTCCCGACGCTCCTAAGACTGTTGAGGGCGGAAAGGCTATGTTCGCTGGCCCTGAGCTTCTCGGTAAGAAACTCGGCGTAATCGGTCTCGGCGCTATCGGCGGAAAGATCGCTAATACTGCTATCAAGCTCGGTATGAAGGTTATCGGCTACGATCCCTACCTCTCACTCGACGCTGCTCTTCACCTCGATCCCCACGTTCAGGTTGTTAAGGACGTAAACGATATCTACAAGGAGAGCGATTATATCACTATCCACGTTCCTTACCTCCCCAGCACTAAGAATACTATCGATGCTGAGCAGATCGCTATGATGAAGGATGGCGTTCGCCTTATCAATCTCGCTCGTGGCGAGCTTATCAACAGCGAGGCTGTTGTAAAGGCTATTGCTGACGGCAAGGTTGCTAAGTATGTTACTGACTTTGCTGATGATGTTGTTCTCGGCGTTGAGAATATCATCGTTCTCCCCCACCTCGGAGCTTCTACTCCTGAGAGCGAGGATAACTGTGCTATCATGGCTGCTCACGAGCTTATCGATTATATCGAGAACGGTAACATCAAGAACAGCGTTAACCTTCCTAATGCTTCAATGAATGCTGCTGGCACTAAGGTTTGCGTTATTCACAAGAATGTTCCTACTCTCATTGCTGCTATGACTACAGTTGTCGGCAACAACGGTCTTAATATTGAGAACATGGTTAATGCAAGCAAAAAGGACTTTGCATACACTATGATGGATGTAATGGGCGAGGTTACTGATGCTGTTGTCAACGATATTGCTGCTATCGACGGTATCATCAAGGTTAGAGTTATCAAGTAATTCTTCTGATTTACAAAAGCTGCGCTTTTAAAAGCGCAGCTTTTTCTTTTCTGTTTAAATTTAAGTATTCATGATATACAAAAAAGGGTACGCATAAAGCGTACCCTTAATTATAATTGAAGATTCAATTATTCGTTGATAGCTGTAACAACGCCTGAACCTACTGTTCTACCACCCTCACGGATAGCGAAACGAAGTCCCTCTTCGATAGCGATAGGAGTGATAAGCTCAACGTTCATTGTTACGTTATCACCAGGCATACACATTTCCTTATCAGCAGGAAGTGTAACTACGCCAGTAACGTCAGTTGTTCTGAAGTAGAACTGAGGTCTGTAGTTGTTGAAGAACGGAGTATGACGGCCGCCCTCTTCCTTCTTAAGAACGTATACCTGACCAGAGAACTTTGTGTGGGGCTGGATTGAGCCGGGCTTACAAAGAACCTGTCCACGCTCAACCTGATCTCTTGTGATACCACGGAGAAGTGCACCTACGTTGTCACCAGCTTCGCAGAAATCAAGAGTCTTACGGAACATCTCAAGACCTGTACATACAGTTGTAAGCTTTTCATCAGAAAGACCAACGATTTCGATCTGCTCGTTAACGTTGAGTCTACCTCTCTCTACTCTACCTGTAACAACAGTACCACGACCAGAAATTGTCATAGTATCCTCAACAGGCATAAGGAAAGGCTTAGCATCGTCACGCTCAGGGCTGGGGATGTACTCATCTACAGCGTTCATAAGCTCGATGATAGGAGCGTAAGCGGGATCGTTGATATCATCAGGAGCGTTGAGAGCTGCGAGAGCTGAACCCTTGATGATAGGTGTATCGTCGCCAGGGAAATCGTAAGAAGAGAGAAGGTCACGGATGTCCATCTCTACGAGCTCGAGGAGCTCTTCGTCGTCAACCTGGTCAGCCTTGTTCATGAATACAACGATTGCAGGAACGCCTACCTGACGAGCGAGAAGGATGTGCTCTCTTGTCTGAGCCATAGGACCGTCAGAAGCAGCACAAACGAGGATAGCACCGTCCATCTGAGCAGCACCTGTGATCATGTTCTTAACGTAGTCAGCGTGTCCAGGGCAGTCAACGTGAGCATAGTGACGAGCGTCTGTCTCGTACTCAACGTGAGCTGTGTTGATTGTGATACCACGCTCTCTCTCCTCGGGAGCCTTATCGATCATATCGTAAGCCTCGAACTTAGCCTGACCCTTCATAGCGAGAGTCTTTGTGATAGCAGCTGTAAGAGTTGTCTTACCGTGGTCAACGTGTCCGATTGTACCAATGTTTACATGGGGTTTTGTTCTTTCAAATTTAGCCTTAGCCATTGGAAAATTCCTCCTTATAATTAGCGTTCAGAAATCTGATAAATATATTATATCAGATTCACTTGGTAAAATCAAGTGTTTTGAGGAATTTTATTCCTCAAAGCACTAAATTTATATTGATTATTCCTTGCTCTTGTTTCTGGAAGTCATAATCTTCTCAGCGATATTCTTCGGAACTTCGAGGTAGCTGTGGGGTTCCATTGTGTACTGACCACGTCCCTGTGTGTTTGAACGAAGATCGCTTGTATATCCGAACATCTCGGAAAGCGGAACGAGTGCATCTACCTGTACTGTACCGTTTCTGGACTCCTGTCCCTGGATCTGACCACGGCGTGAGCTGAGGTCACCGATTACAGTACCTGTGTAATCGTCCGGAACAATTACGGATACCTTCATGATAGGCTCCATGATTACAGGAGTTGCCTTCTCCATAGCCTCCTTGAACGCCATTGAACCAGCGATCTGGAATGCCATTTCTGAAGAGTCGACCTCGTGGTATGAACCATCATAAAGCTCAACGCAAACGTCAACTACTTCGTATCCAGCGAGGATACCAGCCTTCATTGCGCCCTGAATACCCTTGTCAACAGCAGGAATGTATTCCTTCGGAATAGAACCGCCGACAACGACATTCTTGAACTCGTAGCCCTTACCGGACTCGTTAGGTGTTACACGGATCTTAACGTGACCGTACTGACCCTTACCACCAGACTGTCTAGCATACTTCTTATCAACATCAGCATTACCCTTAATTGTTTCCTTGTATGCTACCTGAGGTGCGCCGACATTAGCCTCTACCTTGAACTCACGGAGAAGTCTGTCAACGATGATATCAAGGTGAAGCTCACCCATACCAGCGATGATTGTCTGACCTGTTTCCTCGTCTGTCCATGTCTTGAATGTAGGATCCTCTTCAGCAAGCTTTGCGAGAGCGATACCCATCTTCTCCTGACCAGCCTTTGTCTTAGGCTCGATAGCGAGCTGGATTACAGGCTCAGGGAATTCCATGGATTCGAGAATTACAGGGTGCTTCTCATCACAGAGAGTGTCACCTGTTGTTGTATTCTTAAGACCTACAGCAGCAGCGATATCACCTGCGTATACAGTAGTAAGATCCTTACGCTGGTTAGCGTGCATCTGAACGATACGTCCGAATCTCTCTCTGTTGTCCTTAGTTGCGTTGAGAACAGTGTCACCCTGGTTGATAACACCTGAATAAACTCTGAAGAAGCAGAGCTTTCCAACGAACGGGTCTGTAGCGATCTTGAATGCGAGAGCTGAGAACGGCTCTTCGTCTGATGAAGGTCTTTCGCACTCTTCATCTGTATCAGGGTTTACACCCTTGATAGCGGGAACATCGAGCGGTGAAGGCATGTAGTCGATGATAGCATCGAGGAGCTTCTGAACGCCCTTGTTCTTGTATGATGTACCGCAGCATACAGGCACCATCTCGTTAGCGATGCAAGCCTTTCTGATACAGCCCTTGATCTCCTCGATAGAGAGTTCGCCTTCTTCGAAGTACTTCTCCATGAGAGCCTCATCCTGCTCAGCAGCAGCTTCTACCATTGCCTCATGGTATTCCTGTGCCTTATCCATCATATCCTCGGGAATTTCCTCTACACGGATATCCTTTCCGAGGTCATCGTAATAAACGTAAGCCTTCATTTCAACGAGGTCGACGATACCCTTGAAATCATCTTCAGCGCCGATAGGAAGCTGAATCGGAACAGCATTACACTTAAGTCTGTCCTTCATCATGTCAACAACACGATAGAAGTTTGCACCCATGATATCCATCTTATTTACATAAGCCATTCTGGGTACCTTATAGTTATCAGCCTGTCTCCAAACTGTCTCAGACTGAGGCTCAACACCGCCCTTTGCACAGAGAACTGTTACAGAACCGTCGAGTACACGAAGTGAACGCTCAACCTCTACTGTAAAGTCAACGTGTCCGGGAGTATCGATGATATTGAGTCTGTGGCCTGCCCAGTATGCAGTAGTTGCAGCGGAAGTAATTGTGATACCTCTCTCCTGCTCCTGCTCCATCCAGTCCATTGTTGCAGAACCCTCATGAGTTTCACCGATCTTGTGGTTTACACCAGTATAGTAAAGGATACGCTCAGTTGTGGTTGTCTTACCTGCGTCAATGTGGGCCATTATGCCGATATTTCTTGTCTGCTGAAGCGAACAATCTCTTGCCATAATAATCCTCCTAAGTGAACAAGAATCTTACCAGCGGTAGTGAGCAAACGCCTTGTTTGCTTCTGCCATCTTGTGAGTATCGTCACGCTTCTTGCAAGCACCGCCTGTGCCGTTAAGTGCGTCGAGGATTTCTCCGGCAAGTCTTTCCTTCATTGTTTTTTCGTTTCTCTCTCTGGAATACTTTGTGATCCATCTGAGACCGAGTGTCTGACGTCTCTCAGGTCTTACCTCCATAGGTACCTGGTAAGTAGCACCACCTAAACGGCGAGCCTTTACCTCGAGCTCCGGCATAATATTCTCCATTGCTTCCTGGAACACCTCGAGAGCATCCTTGCCTGTCTTTTCAGCTACGATGTCGAATGCATCGTAAACAATCTTCTGTGCAACACCCTTTTTACCATCAAGCATTATGTTATTGATAAGACGTGTAACGAGCTTGGAATTGTAAACAGGATCCTGCAGTACATCACGCTTTGCGATATTACCTCTTCTTGGCATTTCGCTTCCCTCCTTCACATAAATTCATGAATTCATAGGTACTCGTACCGAACGGATTACTGTCGCACGAGCGACTTTCTTCACCCGTTCAACCCGTCAAGACCAATGCAGAGGATTTATATATATAAATCTCCACATTTATCCTGTGGCAGTAGTTATCCTATTGTGTTAATGTTTTGCTCTTACTTAGCCTTAGGTCTCTTAGCACCGTACTTGGAACGAGCCTGAAGTCTGCCGGCAACACCCTGAGCATCGAGTGTACCTCTGATGATGTGGTAACGTACACCAGGGAGATCCTTTACACGTCCGCCTCTGATGAGAACAACGCTATGTTCCTGGAGATTGTGACCGATACCCGGAATGTATGAAGTTACTTCATATCCGTTTGTGAGCTTAACTCTGGCAATCTTTCTCATAGCTGAGTTAGGCTTCTTAGGTGTAGCAGTTCTTACAGCTGTACAAACGCCTCTCTTCTGAGGTGAGCTCTGATTGATCTGAGTCTTCTTCTTAGCGTTGTAGCCCTTCTGGAGAGCCGGAGCTGTAGACTTGTCCTCCTGAACTTTTCTTCCCTTACGAACCAACTGGTTAAATGTAGGCATATTCTTCCTCCTTTTCTCAAAATTGACATACTGCTATTATGCAGCATACCCTAATATTATATACTCAAACCTTGAGTTTGTCAAGCGATTTTCTGCAATTTTATTGCATTTTTCTCAAATTTATCGATTTCACCATTACCGCCAGTTCTCTCAGAGCGTTTTTATAAGTTTTCTCCAAATATCGGCGATTTTTCCATACCCGGGGGCAGTGTTTTCGTTATCCGTAATAGTACTCCGCAAAGCATCCCGAGCCGCCGGTTGCCTTATATGCGTAGTAGCCGAGGATCTCTGATGCATCGAGGGCATCCACTGCGCCGTCGCAGTTCACGTCTGCCGCCTTTGTCTGGATGAAATCCAGCTCCAGCGCTCCGCCTGTTGCAGATGCGGCATACTCTGTGAGGACTTCCGATGCGTCAAGGGCGTTTATCTCGCCGTCATCGTCTACATCGCCGAAGTCAAACACCTTTTCAAGCGTAAATCCGCCGTCCATCAGCTCACCATCATACATATAAGTCACCGTCATTATTTTGCCGTTTATAGTATAACTGAAATCAATGCCCTCATTTGTCAGTATACCATCCTTTGCGGTATAGGTATACAGCGACATCTGATCACTAGAGTTTTCAAGATCCTCCTCACCGTACTTGAAAGAATAATATTCTTCAATATTATCTGTTAAACAGCAATAGTGCTCTCCATCAGCAGTAAATTCATCATACTCATTGATTCCTGAATCGCACCACAATCCGATGATCTCGTAATCCATCTTCTCTGCCGCAGTCGCTGTAAACGGCACTGCTGATGTCAATACTCCTGCTGATAATATTGCGCAAATATACTTTTTCATAGTGAACCTCCTATTTTATCCGTAATAGTACTCTGCAAAGCATCCCGAGCCGCCGGTTGCCTTATATGCGTAGTAACCGAGGATCTCTGATGCATCGAGGGCATCCACTGCGCCGTCGCAGTTCACGTCTGCCGCCTTTGTCTGGATGAAATCCAGCTCCAGTGCTCCGCCTGTTGCAGATGCAGCATACTCCGTGAGGACTGCTGATGCGTCAAGGGCGTTTATCTCGCCGTCATTGTCTACGTCGCCGAAATCAAACACCTTCTCAAGCGTTCCCTGATGCTCATCCATCTGTACAAACATCGTGTCTCCTGTTATCTTATAGCTTGCCTGCAAGCCGAGGATCTCTATAACTTCTCCATTGGCAGTGTACTCGAAAATGATTTCCGTCCCCTCTGGACTGTTCTTGTACTGATAATACACCTCAGGTCCGCCGCCATTCATCGTCGTCTCAGTCATGCCGTATACCATTCCGTCGGCACAAAATTCAGCGTATTCATTAGTATCAGCCGAACGCCACAGCCCCACAAGCTCATAATCTACTGCCGGTGCAGCTGCATAAACCGCCGGCGCTCCAGCTGAGACTGCAAAGCCTGCGCACGAAAGGAGCATTCCTGCTGTTTTCTTTATATTCCCTCTCATATTTTCCTCCTGAAAATTTTCTTTACAGTAACCCCACACAAAGATTGCATGGAATCACCTCATTTACAATAGTATAACGTTCTTCACAACGATTGTCAATAGCTCTGCAACGGCATTGTAATATATCTTACTGAAACGCAAAAGCGGTCAGAATTCTCTGACCGCTTCCCATTCTGGCTCATGTTACATTTTTAAAATTCGGGAACCGCTGAACAGATCTGACTAAATATATTGAAATCAGCAGCTGACCGCCTCAATCAGAAGGATGTCTCACAAGGAAAACATTCTGGTTTTATGAACCTGCCAGCGATCCCTGTTAGAAATGATAGCAAAATCTCGAATAAAATGCAAGCGATTTTCCTAAATGACATAAAATTTTCCTATCCGCACCATTTTTGCAATGAATTCCAGATTTAGGAGACTAATATATGCACCCGATCGCAAGTTATTAGTTAAATTTAGATTACACTCCACAATAAGATTGCATCAGCTAAATCAGACTAACTGTAAAGTATAATTCAGTTTTTCATCATCTTTCTCATTCTTATCATATCAAACGCATCGATAATACCATCCTCCATGAGGTCAGCCTCGTAGCCGATTTCGGAGATGTTTCCCTTGAGGTACGACTGGAGGAGTACCATATCTGCCATGCTTATCTCGCCGTCGAGGTTAGTATCTCCGTAGGCAACGTCCTCGTCCATCGGATTGAACTTCAGTCCCCATTCAAGAGCGTAGCGGTGGGCTTCGGTGTTGTACCAGCCGTTGATTACGCAGTCGGTATCAAACACGCAGACTGGTTCGTCAGTGAGGGGATCGGTGGAGGGAACGTAAATTACGCTTGTTGGAGCTTCACCAGTAGCCCTTGGCAACGCTCCCAGCAGTTCGACTGTAGGAGGAATTGTGATGGACTTAATTCCGCTGCCGCCAAATTCTGTTGCACCTGCAAAAGCTGCCGTGCCTATGATTTTCAAATTGGCAGGTAACTGAATGTTTTCAATTGCTCCGCAATTATAAAATGCGTCAGCACTGATCTTGTTCATCATATTACCAAACTCTACGTTTTTCAGATTTGCACATCCTCTGAAAGCTTTTTCGCCGACAGCTTTTACATTGAGCGTTACGTCAGTCAAATTATTGCACCATGTAAAAGCAAACATAGGAACTGTAATATGTGGACAGTTAATTTCTATTTCAGAAATTCCGCTTCCTGCAAATGCGTACATTCCCATATATTTCAGATTTTCAGGAAGATTAATTTTTTCAAGATACTGACAGTTGCCAAAAGCATTTTCGTCGATAAACTCTATAGAATCAGGAAGAACTACCTCTGTTACTGAAGCGTACATAAAAGCTTCTCGTTCTATTGCAGTTACTGGATATCCATTGATTTCATCAGGAACAACAACAGTTTCTGTTATTGGTTCATCTTCATCTGACATAGATGTTTTGGCATACTGGCTTTTCGCAAATACGACGGTGTTGTCAGATTTTATATAATAATAATCTCCATTATGCTCAAGATATTCGTCAGACATATAATATGTTCCATCATTCTCAAACTCAGGCATTTTCAATGGATCGATCGTATAATTTCCTTCTCCTAAAACTTCAATTTCAGACATAACTGCAAGGTTTTCACCTGTAAAACGCACACGGGTCGTTCCGTTATCGTCAATCCAGTACTCGTTGTATGCATCCCAGCCGTCAAGGCACTTAATATCGGGAACGCAATGAATATAGCCCTGATTACCTACTTTATTTACAGAATAATTGTCCCATATTCCATAAGCATTTTCAAGCTGTTCAAGGGTGAGTCTCTCTCCAATATTTTCGTCTCCTGCTAAGGTTCTCCTCGCACGCTCACAGCGAATCGTACCAGTTGCCGAACGCTCTGTCTCAAAGATAAATTTGCAAAGCTCCTGTTCTTCAGCTGTCAGGGCATCATAATCCGTGATGCAGAGGTCGTATTTCAGAAACTTATCCCACAGGTTCCAATCGACCTCCTGATCGTAGTAATCAGAGGAGAGGATTTCAAGTGGATACTCAGTCTCATAGCCGATACCTCCGGCGAAGGCTGGAAGGGAGGCTACCTTAGCCACAATCGAACCAATACACATCAGATTTACAAGAATTTTTGATGTTTTCATAAATTTCCTCCTTTACGTGCTGG
>JBGVIW010000119.1:0-4568 GCA_045128995.1 Ruminococcus sp. | reverse complement strand
ATATGCCGGTCGATAACTCCGATTACTTCAACGACTGTGAGCTTTCTATCCTCGAGTGGATCCGTCAGTACTCTGTCAAGGACGAGACTGAGACTTATCTTCGTGGTTTCCTCGGAAGAATGCTCTTCTCCGGTGACGATGTGTACAAGCCTGTAAATGTACTCTCCGGCGGCGAAAAGGTTCGCTGTATGTTCTCGAGAATGATGCTTTTCGGCTCAAATGTACTCCTGCTCGACCGTCCTACTAACCATCTCGACCTCGAGAGCATTACTGCGGTTAATAACAGTCTCGTCAACTTCAAGGGAGTTGTTCTCCTCGCTTCCCATGACCACGAGATCCTCCAGACTACAGCAAACAGAATCATTGAGATCACTCCCAACGGCTGCATCGACCGTCAGGGTACTTATGAGGAGTTTATTGAATTCAAAAAGAATATGAATTTATAATATTAGAAGCCTGAGATAACAATCTCAGGCTTCTCTGTTATTCATTATACTTGTCCTCGAGCCATTTTATCATAGCATCAAAACCATCCTGAGATTTCTCAAACTCAGCTTCATTCTCGATCTTCGCTTTCATCGAACAGAGCCTGCCGTGCCATGTCATGCACTTGAGCATATCTCCGTTCAGGATCTTGTAAGACAGGTCGTTTTTGCTTCTGGAGTAGTCATTTCCGCTCTCGAAATAATAGAACTTCGGGATATCAAATATCTCTGAGACACTCATGCTTTACTCTCCTTTTCAAAAAAATCCACTGCCTTATCAAGGCTCTCGTATACGGCACTGAGCATCGGCTTTATTTCATCATCAGGCTGCGAAAGGTCGGGGATCATTATAACCCGACAGCCAGCACGGTATGCAGAGATGATACCATTCGGGGAATCCTCAAATGCAGCACATTCATTGGGACCCAGCCCAAGTTTTTCAACTGCTGTAAGGTATATATCCGGCTCGGGCTTGCCATTTTTTACCATATCTCCGCAGATTATCTCGTCGAAGTAATCAATTGCACCTGCACGCTCGAGATAGATACCTGCCCTGATGCGGTCTGTAGCTGTTGCTACGGCAATTTTATACCCATTATCCCTGAGATAATCAAGCAGCTCGAACAGTCCTTTTTTGATTTCAAAACCATTCTCATCTATGTATGAATTCATAAGCTCGATCCGGCGGGAACGTATCTGCTCGAACTCAAACTGCTCACCGAATATCGCCTTCAGCTTCGGTACAGAATACTTTCTCGAGAGACTTCTTATCCCGAGCACATGCTCAAATGTCATTTCATAGCCATATTCAGCCGCCGCCTGCCGCCAGAATTTCACCAGAAGCTTTTCTGTATCAAGCATCAGTCCGTCCATATCAAATACTGCGCCTTTTATCATTTGGTTCTCCGATCTGGAAAAGGGCGGATCGCTCCGCCCGGTTCCTATTTATTATTGCGGTCAGTTCCGTCACATCCGTCGTCAGGGCTGTAGCACACTTCGTTCACAAGCGGTCTGCCGGCAAAATAATCCTCGAGGTTTCCTATCGTAATTTCTGCGATATTCTTCAATGCATCCTCAGTCAGAAATGCCTGATGCGATGTGAGGATCACGTTCGGGAGCGATACGAGTCTCGCAAGAATATCATCGCTGATTATCGTATCGGATCTGTCCTCGAAGAAAAGCAGCGCCTCCTCTTCATAAACATCAAGTCCTGCACCGGCAATCTTTCGACTCTTAAGTGCATCAAGCAGAGCTTCACTATCGATAAGTCCGCCTCGTGACGTATTGAGAATAAACACACCGTCACGCATCCGCTCAAATGCCGCCTTATCAAGAAGGTGATGATTCTCCTCCGTAAGCGGACAATGCAGCGATATTGCGTCGCTTTCGGCATAGATCCTCTCGAGCGAAGCATACTCAAAGAACGGTTCCTTCATCGGGTACGGATCGTATGCTATGACCTTCATTCCAAATCCCTGACAGATCTTTATGAAGATCTGTCCGATTTTTCCTGTTCCGATGACTCCCATCGTTCTTCCATGAAGATCAAACCCTGTAAGTCCGGTAAGCGAAAAATTAAAATCTCGTGTACGGTTGTAAGCCTTGTGGATCTTTCGGTTCAATGTGAGAAAGAGTGCCATAGTATGCTCCGCAACTGCGTAGGGCGAATACACTGGTACTCGCAGAACGGTGAGATCATTTTCATGCGCCGCCTTGAAGTTGATATTATTGTATCCGGCACATCGCATCGCAAGTACCTTCACACCGTTTTCAGTGAGTGTACGGATAGTTTTGCTGTTTATCTTGTCGTTCACAAAAGCTACTGCTCCGTCAAAACCTGCTGCAAGTGCAGCATTCTCGGGATTCAGTTTCTCCTCGAAATATCGTATCTCAAAGCTTTTATCAAGCTTATCAAACCATTCTCTGTCATACTGTTTTGTATCAAAAAATGCGACTTTTTTCAAAATTCCGCCTCCTATCGGGATATACTGTTATTTACTATTCCCTACTGACTGCGAAATATACGTTATCTTCCGATCAGCCAGCTGTACATTCCTTCGTACTGTCTTGCAGAACTATTCCATGAGAAATCAGTATCCATGCCTCGCTTTACCATTTTATCCCATTCGCTTCTCTGCTCAAAATATACTTTCTTCGCATAATTGATCACGCCGAGCATCTCGTCTGCATTGTAGTTTGCAAATGAGAAGCCTGTACCTGTTCCCTCGAATTCATTAAACGGCTGTACAGTATCCTTGAGTCCGCCTGTTTCACGAACGATCGGGATAGTTCCATATCTGAGAGAGATAAGCTGAGTGAGTCCGCAAGGCTCAAAGAGTGACGGCATAAGCATTGCATCAGCTGCTGCATAGAGCTTATGTGCAAGGGCATCAGAATATAAAATATTTGCAGAAACTCTCTCGGGATACTTCCACTGATAGTGTCTGAACGTATTCTCATATCTGGGATCGCCTGTTCCGATCACGACAAACTGTGTATGCTCATCACAGATCTGCTCAATTACATGATTTACTAGATCAAGTCCCTTCTGATCTGTGAGTCGTGAAATGATAGCGATCATGAATTTATTCTTATCAACAGGCAGCCCAAGCTCAGCCTGGAGCTTTGTCTTGTTTGCTGCCTTTTTGGACTTGCAGTTCTTTGAAGTGAATTTATCAAATATTATCTCATCTGTTTCGGGATTGAATACGTTATAGTCAATTCCGTTTACAATACCTCTGAGAGATCCTGAGCGTGCACGGAGAAGTCCATCGAGTCCCTCACCGTAGAAGGGATACTTTATCTCCTCGGCATATGTCTCGCTGACTGTTGTTATGTAGTCCGCATATACAAGTCCACCCTTGAGCATATTTGCATCCTTCTTGAATTCAAGCTTGTCAGGAGTGAACATATAATCCGGCAGTGCAGTGTTGAACTGGAATGTCTCTATATCCCACACGCCCTGGAACTTAAGGTTGTGGATGGTCATTACTGTTTTTGTGGATCTGTAGAAATCGTGCGTTGCAAAAGTAGAGCGCAGAAATACCGGAATAAGGGCAGCCTGCCAGTCGTGACAGTGAATGATGTCAGGTCTGAAGCCGATCACAGGCATCATTGCAAGCACTGCCTTCGAGAAGAACGTGAATCTCTCGATGTCCCATTTAAGATCTGAAGAGTACGGCTGGTCACACTTGAAATAATAATCGTTATCTACAAAATAAAACTTTACTCCATTGTATTCATATTCCATGATTCCAACATGAACTCCAACAGGTCGCATACCATAGTCCATGTAGAAGTGACCGCAGTATCTGAACTGGCTGCGGTATTTTTCGGGAATGCACGTATAATAAGGCATAATTACCCTTACATCAAATTCATTTTTATCAAGATACTGAGGAAGTGCGCCGCATACGTCGGCAAGTCCTCCGGTTTTTATAAACGGAACACATTCCGAAGCTGCAAATAAAATATTTTTCATAACTTCAACTCCTTGTTATTATAACAAAACTACAGGCTTTATTCCTGTACTTTATACTTTAATTATAGTCCTATTTCTCCCTTTAGTCAATAGGAAAAATGTAATTTCATGCCTCTTCAAATTTTGTTATATTATTTTAATTTCTCCAGACTATTGATTTTTTTTCGCTTGTGTGTTATAATTATTCAGTCTTGTGGAGATGTATCGAAGTGGTCATAACGAGAACGACTCGAAATCGTTTGAGCGGTAAAACGCTCCGTGGGTTCGAATCCCACCATCTCCGCCATTTCTTATCGGGAGATCCTGTCTCCCGTTTTTTATTCCTTTCTAGGGGCATTAGCGCAGTTGGGAGCGCATCACACTGGCAGTGTGGGGGTCAGGGGTTCGAATCCCCTATGCTCCACCAAATTCTAAACCTTGCAAATGGCTATAATACGTCACTTGCGAGTTTTTTTGTTTTATCTGTAGCATTCACCTGAGAAATAAGGGCTTCAAACAGAATCAAAAGGTGTCAAATTAGTTATATAATCTTTCATCGACGTGTTTCCAAAGATATCCAATAGGAGAAATTTCTTGATTGACTGGAATAAACCTGTTTAAAT
>JBGVIW010000118.1:0-10916 GCA_045128995.1 Ruminococcus sp. | reverse complement strand
ATCCTGTATTTGTTGGGTACATTTTACAACAGGGAATTATTTTTGTCAAGGGTCATATTATGCTGAATTTTACCACAGAAAAATAACGAAAACTTAGAATTCGCTAAGTATTTCGCCTTTAATACGTTGATTTGTGGGGTTTGACCTGATGATTTTTTGTGCTGTTCATAGCATGATATGCAATAAAAATGGTAATATATGCAATTGTGGATTGACGAAAAATATGATAATATTTAACTACAGGGTGATTAATTAGGCGTAATCACCAATGAAAGATAGAATAAAGTCAAATGAATTTTCAGGAGGAGTTAATATGGGTTTAGGTTCAGCTTTGCGCAGAGCCGCCGCAGCTGCCGCAGCATTGGCAGTCTGTGCAGTTCCGGCTGCATCGGAGTTTTCGGATGGCATTATGATCTACGACACGTCACTCACTGCGCAGGCAGCATCAGTCTCAGATCCGAGAATATGTGTTGATATCAATGCTAATGACGGCAGAAAGGCTTCGTATTCAAAGGTAGCTGAAAACTGGATAGTTCCCGGAGATAATACGGCTTCAACAACGATCGGAGGGCTTACCTTTAAGCTCAGCAACGGAGGCAGTGCAGGCAGCTCTCTCCGTACAGTGAATTACAAGGTTCTCCAGCTTCAGAGCGGAATTTATCCGTATATGACTATGGACGGAGTGACTATCAACGATACAACAAGCGGCGGAGTGATAAAACTGGAAATATCCGGACTTTCCGCCGGAACACACTCTCTGAAAACGTGGCACAGCTGTGTGGATAACGCATCCGTTGGAACGATGAAGATCACTATCAACGGTACAACTGCCGCCACTGGAGTAAAATGTCCTACACGAGTAACTGACGAGGATGACGCAGGTATGTCATATTCGACCTTCAGTGTCAGTGCAGGTCAGACTGTTACCGTTCTTATTTCTCCTGAAGGAAGCGGAAATGCATGGCTGAACGCTTTTGAGATAGACGGCGGAGATCCCTTCAAGGGAATCTCACGAATCACTCCCGAGGATGGAACTCTGCATCATGATGCTGAGAACGGTCTATCGTGGACTGCCGGAAGCGGTGCCGCAAGTCACGATATCTACATAGGCACAGACCGTGACAGCGTATACAGCGCCGATAAAAGTTCTCCTGAATACAAGGGCACTCAGACCAGTACGAGCTATGCGCTTGATGATTCATATTCATCGATCCCCACCTACTACTGGCGAGTTGATGAGGTCGCAAGTGATGGTACTGTAACAAAAGGCTCAGTTAATTCATTCTGCATCAACCGTCTTGCATTCCCGACAGCTGAGGGCTATGGACGCTATGCACGAGGCGGAAGAGGAGGTCAGATAGTCGAGGTAACTAACCTCAATGACAGCGGCGAGGGAAGTCTCCGCTGGGCACTTGAAGAGGTAAAAGGCTCAAGAATCGTAGTATTCAAGGTCGGCGGAGTTATTCCGCTCAAGAGCGTTCTCTGCATTCCCGAGGACGGCGGCGATGTTTATGTTGCAGGACAAACAGCTCCCGGCGACGGAATAACTCTCATAAATTATGATTTTGGTGCATTAGGCGCATCAGATGTAGTTATCCGTGATGTCAGAGTACGTGTCGGCGATGTAAACGGTACCTCTACTGGTGGTATGGGACTCGGAAGCTGCAATAATTCCATAGTAGACCACTGCTCGATCTCATGGGCAACGGATGAGGGCTTCAGCTCGAGAAGTGCCCAGAACATCACCTTCCAGTGGAATATCATTGGTGAGACTCTCAACAACTCAGTACACTATCTCGATTCAGACCGTACACAAACTGAACGTCACTCTTTTGCAGCTTCCATCAGCGGATATACCGGAAGCTTCCATCACAATCTTCTTATTAATAATACCGGACGAAACTGGTCGCTTGCAGGCGCTCTCGAACAGGACGGCAAGACCTATGGCGGTCAGGTCGACATCAGAAACAACGTCGTATATAACTGGAAGGACAGAACTACCGACGGCGGAGTAAGACGCCTCAACTTCGTAAATAACTACTACAAAGCTGGCGCCGTAAGCGATACAAGTCTCCATGTAGTCCAGATCGACGGCGATGAGCTTGGCTGGGGAGATATGCAGAAAATGTACGTATCAGGCAACGTAATGACTGCGGCTGATGGTTCATACATACTCAAATCAAGCGACGATGCATGGTCAAAAGGCAAGGCTAAGGCTAATCCCAGCATCGGCTGCAGCGAATCAGATGTAAAGAGTTCATCTCCATTTTTTGAAGCGTACGTGAACACTGAAACTGCCGAGGCAGCCTATAACAGCGTTCTTGCTTCAGCAGGCGCAGGCGGCTCATCTGCAACAGGCTGGGATTATATCGACAGCCGCTATATCAAGGAAGCTAAAAACGGATCATATACCTATACAGGAAGCAAGGACGGACTCAAGGGTATCATCGACAGTCAGAATGATGTCGGAGGATATCCCAGCACCTCGAATTTTGAACACAGCACAGCAGCTCCGGCAGACTCAGATCACGACGGTATGCCCGATGCATGGGAAACAGAGCATGGTCTTAATCCCAACAATGCAGCCGACGGAACCATCGTCTCCCTCTCAGGCGATGACTATACAAACGTCGAGATGTACCTCAATGAGCTTGCAGGCGACGATGTTGACTACAATGGCACAACTGTAAAGCAGGGCGCAGTTATTGATACAAATTATAAATACAAGATCAAAAATGTCAACAGCGGACTTTATCTCGAGGTTGCTGACGGAGCTGCTGCGGCAGGTACAAATGTACAGCAGGGTATATCAGGTGCACTCGGCTGGAAGCTTGTCGATGCAGGCGAGGGATATTATTATCTCTATTCAGAGGTTGGCGACGGAGAGACATACTGTCTTGATCTTCCCTACGGAAGTACGGACAATGGCACAAGTCTCGGAATCTGGTCGAACGATCAGTCTGACGCAAGAAAATTCAAATTTGTCGATAACGGAGACGGAACCTACGCTATCGTGACAAAATCCACTGCCGATACGAGCGGTATCGGAGTCGTAAGCGCATCAACAGAAGAAGGCGCAGATGTCGTACAGTGGACGTGCAATGATTCCGATGACCAGAAATGGGTGCTCGAGATAAAGGTTGATCCCATAAATGGAGAGCTTATAAAAAATCTCATTGTAAAAGATATCGAACGCCACACTTACTGGAATATCGCTCAGGGGCTTGCAGAAGGCTCACTGCTGTACGGTGACAGACCTGCAACTTATACTTCTGTCCCAGATGTGCTGAAGAGTGCAGAATATATCATAACTTCATGCGACTCAAAATACTGGGCGGATGACTTAGCAACATTCACGGCAGGCGATGATATCACGGTTTACGTCGGACTTGACGCTCGAGTAGAAGTACCGCCGGCATGGCTGACTGAATGGGAGCTTACTGAGCTTACAGCACTCAACTCCAATGATGTCGTTTTCAACCTCTATAAAAAGAATTTCAGTGCAGGAGAAAACGGCATTCTCGGAACAAACGGTGACTCTACAACGTGTGTCAATTATGTTGCAATGGCAGTTCCGCAGGCTGAGGAAAAGCTTGAGGGAGATGTTAATCTCGATGGTGAGGTAAACGTTGCCGATCTTGTAAAGCTTCAGGAGCATCTCCTCAGAAAGCTTGAGCTTTCGGCGGAGGAACAGTCCGAGGGCGATATGAACAAGGATAGTGTACTTAATTCATTTGATATGATCCTGCTGAGAAGAGCGATGCTCTCCTAGCAGAAATATGGGGGGAATACTTATGTCAGGTAAAATAAAAAGATTTGCTGCCTTTGCAGCAAGCATGGCTGCACTTCTCACAACATCTGCAGCAGAGCTTCCTCAGCCATCAGTCAGCGCATCAGCAGCTTCATCAGCAGTTGTCGCTTTTCCGGGTGCAGTCGGCGGAGGAAAATATGCAACAGGAGGAAGAGGCGGAGAGGTATATCACGTAACTAACCTCAACGACAGCGGTGCAGGCTCACTTCGTGACGCTGTAAGCAAGTCCAACCGAATAGTCGTATTTGACGTGAGCGGTACGATCGAGCTTAAAAGCAACATCGTCTGTCAGAGTAATATCACTATTGCCGGACAGACAGCTCCCGGAGGTTCGGGAATCACGCTTAAGAATTATAAATTCGGAATGGGCGGAGACAACATTATCTGCCGCTATATAAGCTCACGTCCGGGACCGTATGCGTCTACCAGCAGTGGAAACGATGCATGGGGAGGAGCAGCCGGTTCTAATTCGATCATCGATCATTGCTCAATGGGATGGACTACCGATGAGCAGTGGGGACTCTACTCCAACAATGAATATTATACAGTTCAGTACTCCGTTATCGGTCCTGCCGATTCGTGGGGTGGCCACAGCAAAGGAATCCATGGATTTGGAATGATGATGGGAAAGGGCTATAGTACATTTGATCACAATCTTATCGTACATAACGTCTCACGAAATTTTCGTGGAAAGGTCGTAGGAACATCGACTGCGGATTTCACTAATAATGTTATCTATAACTGGGCATACCAGACTGCGTATGGTACTATCGGGCATCTCAATTATGTAAACAATACTCTTAAAATGGGCGAGGGTACCGTAAGCGGAAAGCACTATGTCTATGTCGACAGTGGTACTTCACCTGAGAACTTCTCAATTTATTGTACCGGAAACCGTATGCTGAACCGAGATGATTCAGTTTACGACGCAGTTACTACTGATAACTGGAATGGAATCTCAGTAAAGTCAAGCCTTAGCATAACTATCGACGATGTCTACAGCGCATCTGCATTCCAGACAATCGTGAACGGCGAGAATGTCTCAACAGCTCTTACCTGTGAAAGTGCGGAAAAATCTTATGATAATGTACTTACCTATGCCGGAAATGGTATTGCGCCTGGGCTTCGTACTGCAATAGATCAGCAGTCGGCAAATGAGTGCCGCACAGGTACAGGAAGTCTCAGCGGAACTGCTACATATGAAGAGGCTACTGATGATGAAAAGTCAAAGCTTGACGGCTATAGCATCGACTGCGGCGTGACATATACATATCCTTCAGCAGTTCTTGAAAAGACCATCACTGATGTTGATAACGATGGAATGGACGATGATTGGGAGCTTGCAAGAGGACTTGATCCTAATGACGCATCAGATACAAACGGAGATTACTGTGGTCAGGGATATACAAATATCGAATACTACATCAATGACCTTACAGTCGATTCTTTCCCTGAGGGAGTGGTTACACTTTCTCCGGAAACAGCCGAGATCCCGACTATCTCAGCATTTGAGACTATCGAGGCAGAAAGCTTTACGCTTCAGTCAGGCATCCAGACAGAGGATTGTACCGAGGGCGGATTGAATGTAGGATTCATTGAAAACGGCGACTACATTATGTTCCGCAATGTTGATTTTGAGGACGGAGCAAAGAGTTTTACTGCACGCATTGCAAGCTCGCTTTCCGGCGGAACGATCGAGCTTTATCTCGACAGTCTGAATAATTCGCCAGCGGCAAAATGCAGCGTAAGCGGAACCGGAAGCTGGCAGGAATGGACTGATGCGGTATGCAATATTCCAGCAATAAGCGGAAAGCATACGCTTTATCTGAAATTCACAGGCGGCGAAGGTTATCTGCTTAATCTCAATAACTTTGTGTTTGGCAGGAATGCGATCCCAGTGAATGGAACACTCATAAAGAATCTTTTGATTCATGACAATGATTACATGAGCAGCTGGTCGATACAGACTGAGCTTGCAGAGGATGCATTGCAGTTTGGTGATCGTGATGTGACCTATACAAACGTTCCTGAGCAAATCAGGGGAGCAGAATATCTGCGTACAGCCTGCGACTCAAAATACTGGGCGGATGATTTAGCAACATTCACAGCAGGCGATGATATCACGGTTTATGTCGGACTTGACGCAAGAGTTGAAATTCCGCCGGCATGGCTGACTGAATGGGAGCTTACTGAGCTTACGTTCAGCAATACAAATAATGTCGTGTTCAATCTTTACCGGAAGGATTTCGATTCCGGCGAGATCGTAACACTCGGAACAAACGGTGACTCAACGACCTGCGTGAATTATACTGCAATGGCTGTACTCCGAACTGCACAGGAGGAGCTTAAAGGCGATGTAAACCTCGACGGCAAGGTCGACGTAGCTGACGCAGTAAAGCTTCAGAATCATCTTCTCAGAGCGCTGGAGCTTACAGCTCAGGAACAGGCTGAGGCTGACGTATGTGAGGATGGGATCCTCAATTCATTCGATGTAATATTCCTCAGAAGGATCCTGAAGGGATAATTCTGAAATATAACTGTAAAAGGGACAAATGACAAAAACAGCTGTATCGCCCGATTAGGGGGAGGCGATACAGCTGTTATTATTTTGTATATATTAATTACATCGAGGTTTTTTTACCGGTAACACCGTTGCGGTAGTCAGTTGGGGTCATGCCGAATTCACGCCGGAAGATGCGCATGAAATGCGAGTAGTCATAGCCGCATTTTGCAGCAATGCTGTCAAGCGTATCGGAGGTGTTAAGCAGAAGCTTTTTTGCAAGTGAGAGCTTGCTGTTCTGCACATCACGCATACAGCTGACGCCAAAGGCAGCGTTATAGATTCTCTGAAAATGAGACAGGCTCACACCGATGTGCTGTCGGCAAAGCTCAAGAGTCCATTTCTTTTCAGGATGCTGATATATTTCTGTTCGCAGCGAGGAAAGTGCTGAAAAATAGAGCTTTTCAGAGTAATTTCCAGATGTTTCTGAAGAATGGCTAAGCATTTCGTTAGCCTTATCAAGTGCCTTAACAGCATCAGAAAGTTTGCTTACGCTGATGATTTCTGACGAAATATGAAGCTTTATCCTGTATGGCTTGTCGGAAGTATTGTTGTACTGCTCGAGACTCTGAGTGATTCGTGTCTGAAGGAGCTTATGACGCTGAGTTGAGGAGCCTTCGCTGCCGATGATAATAAAGCTTGTGCCGCCGAAATACATACATATCTCACCGACATCGCAGCATCCACTGAGGATCTCAGAAAGCGCCATCAGAAGGCGGTCACCTTCGACAGTTCCGTAATTTTCATTGATCTGCTGCATTCCTGTTACGGAAACAGCAAGGATAAAAATATCCTCATTATATCTCTTCGCCCTTTTCATGGAATCATCCCAGAAGCGAGCGAAGCTGTTTGAGTTATACATTCCGGTAAGCGGATCACGTATATTCGAGAGGTAGTTTCTGTAGGCGAGGCTCTTTAGCTGATTCTGCACACGCAGGAATTCAAGTCCATTATTTACTTCACGGCAGAATCTGAGGTAGTGCAGATTAAATCCATCAGCTACGCCGTCAAACGTAAGCAGAGCATATCCGAAGCAGCGATCCTTAAAATGCACAGCGGTAAAAAAAGTAACCGATGGAGAATCATCCTTAATATGACCCGGAGGAACGAGATCAGCAGTTTTAAAGACAGTCCGGTCAGTGATGTCGGTAGCAAGCAGCATTGTATCTGAATAACCTATACGGCGATAGCTTTCGGCAGATCCGGTCGGGCTGACAGCATCCCAGTCCTCGCAGAGACATAGACAGTAGCTCTCCTTTTCGTAGTAGACATGATCCATGAAAACATAGGTGAGATTGCAGATCGAGTGGGCGAAGTCGCTGAGATTATCCGCAGAGAGAAGATGATTTGAGAGATTGCTGTCGAGGTAGCCGTCCTCCATTTTCTGATAAGCAATATCAGCCGGCGGTTTGTCGTAGTCTGACTGTACGCATCCGCAGCTTTTTCGTGTGAGGAGCTTTCCTGAAGCGTGATCAAGTGCAGGAGCAGATTCTCCGGTGATTTTTTCATAGATCATGCGCATCGCATCCTGCCCGAGCTTATTCCAGGAGGTGCGGTAAGTAGTGATCGGCGGATTATGAGAAACAGTCTCCCACGTTCCGTCATAACCGATAATGCGGATGTCATCAGGGACAGAAAATCCCTTTTCCATAAGAGCGTCGCAGAGGGCAATAGCCATGATATCGTTAGCACACACAACAGCATCCGGCAGCTTTCGTTTTCCCGAAGCGATTTCCTCAGCCAGCATCTGAGCCGTATTATACCAATAATCGCCGTAGATCATATTTTCCTTGCCGCAGGAAAGTCCGGCAGCCTGCATTGCGTCAAGAAAGCCATTGAGCCTGAGCTTTGAAACAGCCATATTTTCCGGTCCAGTAAGGCAGAATATCCGGCGGCAGCCGTGAACATCAATAAGGTGACGTGTGATCTCTGCGAATTCAGATCGGTTATCATGCCAGATACACGGGAAAATATGTTTCTCGCCGCTTATGCAGATGATCGGGCGGGTACAGTTCTGGACGAGAAACTCCTCAGCATGACGGCGTGCTTCATCAGTTGAGAAGGAATAGGGAACAAAGATAACAGCATCAAGGAGAGAAAAATTAATGAGATTAAGGAGGTTATCCTCACCGTTCATGGTTTTTTCGTCCTGATTTTCCTCAATGAGGGTGAATGTATAGGCACTGAAACCGAGTGAATAAGCCTGATTGAGTATCCCCGTGAGGAGCTGGCGGTTGATCTCCTTATAGATTCTGCCTATGATAATGCCGATGCGCTTTTGAAGTTTCATAAATACCTCCTGTCAGATAAGAGCCAGCGTTCTGAGGATAAACAGCCATGTAGTCAGTGTAAATGCGCTGAGGAGAGTGGTAAGCATGACTGCACAGGATGTGAGTGCACCGCTGTGACCCATATTTTTAGCCATGACGAAAGAAGTGCCTGTAGTTGCGCTTCCGAGCATGACAAGGATAGCGATGAGCTTTTCTCCACGGAATCCGAGAGCGGCTGCTGCCGGAAGGAAAAGTGTGCAGAATCCGACGAGTTTAATTGCAGCGATCCCGAAAGCTGCCGGAAGCTTTTCTCGTGCGTCCGACAGCCGGAATGACGCTCCAAGAGCGATGAGAGAAAGCGGAGTTGCCATAGCAGCGAGATACGAGACAGATTTCGAGAAGATAACCGGCTGAGGTATTTTCAGAAGTGACCATAGAGTTCCGACAGCGATTCCGATGATTATGGGGTTAGTGAGGACATCCCTGCCGGTGCGGATGATCAGTTTTTTCAGCGAGAGGGAGCTGTTATCAGGTGAAGTGACAGAAAGCACGGTAACAGCGATGATATTGTAGAGAGGCACAGTTGCAATGATCATCAATGCAGCCATAGTTGAGTGACCATAGATGTTGTTAACGAATGCAATGCCAAGGATCGCTGCGCTGCTTCTGTAGGAAGCTTGAATGAACTCTCCTCTTTCGGATTTACTGCGATAGAAGCGTGAGATCAGAAATGCGATAAGTATGCTGCAAAGAGTAGCTGCAAAACAGAAGATAACGAACTTAGTATCCCACACAGCCCTGAAATCGGCAGTGGAAAGATCCTTAAAAAGCAGTGCCGGAAGGAGAGCCTTGAAAACAAACTGATTAATTTTTTTAGTGGTATGGTCATCGATCAGATCGATCTTACGGATCAATCCTCCGAAAACCATCATAAGAAAAACAGGAAGAGTGGCATTAAGGCTGAATATCAGATTGCCGGCGAGATCCTGCATAATATCGCCTCCAAAGTTTTATTTATTTCATTTTACATCAAAATCCTCCCCTTGTCAATTCAGTTCTAAGCCTGCGCCGGCAGATTTCAGTGCGCTAAATAGCGGAGTTTATTTGTATTTTATAAAAAAATAGGAAAACTATTGCATTTTTTGTAGAAATAGTGTATAATGTAAAATATGATATAGCGGATGTTTACACGCTGATATCTCGGTTTGATACGCCGGATAAAATCTTATATAAAGGTGGAATTCTAATGAAATGTAAAAATTGCGGCAGCGAATTAAAGCCGAATGCAACATTCTGCGGAAACTGTGGAACTCGTATTGAAGCTCCGGCGGCAGAGACTTCTTCTCCTAAGCCGCCCGTACAGGAGACTGTGAGCAAGGTTAAGGAGGCTATGAATAATCAGGTAAACCAGAATATCCAGAAGCCTCAGTCAATTCAGCCACAGCAGCCCCGTCCTCAGCAGCCATATTCTCAGCCGCAGCAGCCATATTCTCAGCCGCAGCAGGTGCGTCCTCAGCAGCCATATCCTCAGCCGCAGCAGGTGCGTCCTCAGCAGCCATATCCTCAGCCCCAGCAGGTACGCCCTCAGCAGCCGTATCCTCAGCCGCAGCAGTGGCAGCCTCCGATGGGCGGTATGATGCCGCCGCAGATGAATCCGATCAATAGAGAGACCTCAGTTGCTACGATCATCACCTTCCTGATCTTTGCAGCACTCGGAATCTTCGCAGTGGTTCAGATGTTCTTCTTCGGAGTTGTCGAGACAGAGTACTGGAGCGAGACAGTTCCTTACAATATCTTTGATCTTCTCGACATGGAAGAGGTAATGATTATGTTCATCCTCTTCAATGCACTCGTTGCACTTGCATTCCTGATACTTATGATCATCGGTCTTGTCAAAGTCTGCACCAAGCGTAACAGTGCGGTCTGGAAGCTGATAGGCGGTTCGTCTATTGCACTTTTCCTCGGTGAAGCAACTACTGTCTTAAACGGAGTCATCTGGATTACGGAGTACTCTGAGCCTCAGCTCAGCATACTTCCGATCGTTATGACTGTTGTATTCTTCATAACAATGATCCTCGGATTTGCACTTTCGGGCAAGTTCCGTCAGAGAAAAGCTACATAATTTCAATATCAATATAAAATCCCACTGGAAACAGTGGGATTTTTCTTTAGAAATACAAAAAGCCGGCAGAATAATATCCGCCGGCAATTTAATTACTTGTTTCCGCAGTTAGGACAGCCGCCTCTATTGCGGTCATATCTATTTCCGCATGAG
>JBGVIW010000117.1:0-2362 GCA_045128995.1 Ruminococcus sp. | reverse complement strand
AGGCGAAGAACTTGGCGATAACATGGACGGTGAATTCTGCGCTAGAGGTTACAACATTATGAAGGGCTACTACAAAATGCCCGAGGCAACTGCTGCTGCTATCGACAGCGATGGCTGGCTCCATTCCGGTGATCTCGCAAGACGTACTCCTGAGGGTTACTATAAGATCACAGGCCGTATCAAGGATATGATCATCCGAGGCGGTGAGAATATCTACCCCAAGGAGATCGAGGAGTTCTTGTATACCAACGAAAAGGTCAAGGACGTTCAGGTTATCGGTGTTCCGGATAAGGATTACGGCGAGGAGATCATGGCTTGTATCATTCTGAAGCCTGGCGAGGAGTCCTCTGAAGAGGAAATGAAGAAATTCGTGCTTGATCATATGGCTAAGCATAAGGTTCCAAGATACATTGCCTTCGTAGACAGTTTCCCGATGAATGCGGCTGGAAAGATCCTTAAGTATAAGATGCGTGAGTGGGCTGTTGATCATCTCAACCTCCACGACGCTAGCAAGATCGTTACTGCTTAAACAGTATGGAAAAATTAATCGCATAAAATTACGGCGGAGTTATTGCTCCGCCGTTTTTATATTTTTGCACTTCTTTATCTTTTTACATTGAAGGCACTCATTCCTGCGTACATTGCGCCTTCTCCAAGCTCTTCCTCGATTCTGAGAAGCTGATTGTACTTAGCTACACGTTCACTTCTGCTTGGCGCACCGGTTTTTATCTGGCAGGTGTTCAGTGCTACCGCCAGATCTGCGATCGTCGTATCCTCCGTTTCACCTGAACGATGCGATGAGATCGCAGTATAACCTGCTTTGTGCGCCATTTTGATTGCTTCAAGAGTCTCAGAAACTGAGCCGATCTGGTTCAGCTTAATGAGAATTGAGTTAGCACATCCAGAGGATATTCCCTTCGAGAGTCTTTCGGTATTCGTTACGAAGAGATCGTCGCCTACAAGCTGTACCTTATCCCCAAGTCTTTCAGTCAGAAGCTTCCATCCTTCCCAATCCTCTTCATCAAGAGCATCCTCGATAGATATGATCGGGTATTTTTCACATAAAGCCTCCCAGTGTGCTATAAGTTCTTCTGAAGTAAAAGTTTTTCCGGATTTTGGCTGCTTATAGTGACCTCTCCCCTTTTCCCTATCCTTCCATTCGGAAGAGGCTGCATCTATCGCAATCATAAAGTCCTTTCCCGGTTCATAGCCTGCCGCCCTTACCGCATCAAGTATGGTTTCGATAGCTTCATCATCACTAGAAAGATCCGGCGCAAATCCTCCTTCATCTCCAACAGAGGTCGCAAGTCCTCTCGATTTCAGTATTTTTGCAAGGCTATGGAATACTTCCGCACACCATCGCAGTGCTTCCTTGAATGAGGGTGCGCCTACCGGCATTATCATGAATTCCTGTGTATCAACAGTATTTGCCGCATGCGCTCCGCCATTGAGAATATTCATCATCGGAACCGGAAGTTTGTTTCCGGAAATGCCGCCTAGAAATCTATATAACGGCATACCCAGCGCCGATGATGCTGCTCTCGATGCAGCTATCGACACTGCAAGTATCGCATTGGCTCCGAATCTAGACTTGTCGCTTGTACCATCAGCCTCTATCATTGCTTTGTCAATAGCGTAAATATCAGATGCATCCATTCCTATGAGCAGATCACTTATCTCGGTATTGATATTCTCAACTGCTTTAGAAACACCTTTGCCATGATAGCGGCTGATATCACCATCACGAAGTTCAAGCGCCTCAAACTCACCCGTTGAAGCTCCGCTTGGTGCAGTTCCTCTGCCAATCGTTCCGTCTATTAGCATAACCTCCGCCTCAACCGTCGGATTGCCTCGGGAATCCATGATCTCTCTTCCTGTTACTTTTTCGATCTGTAAATAATTCATACAACAATTTCCTTTCGTCGATCTCAAATTTATCATATCCAAATTCTATTTCTCAATTAAATTCGGATCTCTTGTTAATTATTGACAGATACTCACAAAAATATTCTTTAGAAAAGTTTGAGCAGTAGGACTTCATGCTAAATTCTATATAAATATAAAACTGTTTTTCTCGAATCTACAAAGAAAGCAGCTGCCGCTGACCGCCGCTCTTAGGTTTCATCATATATTTCACCGTGCAGACAAGCTTTGATACAACCTACTTGATCTTTGTATATAGCGATAAAAGAGCCTGCCCTGTTAAGGCAAGCTCTGAGTGTCAATAGGCAGATTTTATATTTTCGACATATCGCTTCATTTCCGTTTTAGAAGAAATGGAATGCGTACCATGGATGATCTCCTGCTTTTTTATTTCTGGAAGTGATGCAAATTTCTGCATGGCTTCAGGATTCATTGCAAG
>JBGVIW010000116.1:0-5635 GCA_045128995.1 Ruminococcus sp. | reverse complement strand
GATATCGCCTCCTCATCGTAGCACATCTCACGGTTGCGGATGAAAATATCAGTCGCCTCATTAGCAAGCGGGCTGTCCATGTAAACTGGAAATCCGTCATGACCCTTGACGAGCCCATCAGCCTTGATCTGGCGGATAAAGTACAGCATTTCCTGAGTTCTTCCGACCGCAAATGACGGAATGATGAGGTTTCCGCCTCTGTCGAAGGTTTTCTGAATGATCTCTGCCAGTGCAGTTTCATAGTCGGCAGGCTTATCGTGAACACGATTTCCATAGGTCGACTCCATGATGACATAGTCAGAATCATCGATAAACTGAGGATCACGCAGAAGCGGCTGGTCGATATTTCCGATGTCGCCGGAAAAGGTGAGCTTTTTGGTGATGCCGTTTTCGGTGATCGTGATGACGATGCTTGACGAGCCGAGGAGGTGACCAGCATCACGGAAAAAGAGTTTGATTCCGTCGCAAAGAGCAAATTCCTCGTCATAGCCGTGCGGAACGAACATAGAAATAGCGTTTATCGCATCCTCAGTGGTATACAGCGGCTCATAGGGCGGCTCACCCTTACGTTTAGCCTTGCGGCTGCGCCATTCAGCCTCGAACTCCTGAATATGAGCGCTGTCGCGGAGCATAACATCACAGAGATTAGCCGTAGCCTTAGTGGAGTGGATCTCGCCCTTGAATCCGCCGGCAGCAAGCAGCGGAATAAGTCCTGAGTGGTCGATATGGGCATGAGTGAGGAGAACGTAGTCGATATTTCCCGGAGCAGTTGGAATCTGAACGTTTTCAAAAATATCCTCGCCCTGCTGCATGCCGAAATCAACAAGTATTTTTTTACCGCAAGCCTCAATATAGGTACAGCTTCCCGTTACCTCATGAGTTGCGCCGATAAAAGTCATTTTCATAATATACCTCCAGTGCCGCAATGCGGCGGTATATAGGTGGGTAGGTGAATTACCTAAATTATAACATAAAACTCACCATAAGTCTAGTGCTTTTGACGGATTTGCTGTTAAACTTGCTGGATGGATAGTACTTCATCCTACTGGGGAATAACCTTTCCCCAGAAAGGTTTTCCCCAGTGGGTTACGGAAATACTGCTGCCGAAGTAAAATCCGCAGAAAATACGGTAAATCCATAAAAACAGTTGCAGTTTTCAGCGGGATGTGGTATAATATATAAATATTCATGCGAAAGGAATGGAATCAATGATAATACTCGACGACCTCAGAGTAGAAATGGTCGCATATCGTAAGGAAATGACCGAGCTTGCCGATGTGCTTAATATAAAGGCGGCAAAGGCTGAGCTTGAAGAACTCAATAAACAGGCTGCCGAGGAGGGATTCTGGGATGATCTCGAAAACTCTCAGAAGGTGCTCCAGCAGACCAAGGCTATCGAAAAGAAAATCGACAGATATAACAAACTCAATAACAGCCTCGAGGATCTTATTACCCTCATTGAGCTGTCCATCGAGGAGGACGACGAAAGCTCCATTGACGAGATAAAGTCCGAGGCGGCTTCGTTCAAGTCAAAGCTCGAGGAGGAAAAACTCTCCACGCTGCTTACTGGTGAATATGACGGCGCAAATGCCATCCTCACATTCCATGCCGGCGCAGGCGGTACTGAGGCGCAGGATTGGGCTGAGATGCTCTATCGTATGTATAACCGCTGGGCAGAGCGCCATGACTATAAGGTAACACTCCTCGATTATCTTGATGGTGACGATGCAGGAATGAAATCGGCTTCTATCCTTATCGAGGGAGATAATGCCTATGGCTACCTCAAGTCAGAATCGGGAGTTCACCGTCTTGTAAGAATCTCACCGTTTGATTCCTCCGGCAGACGCCATACTTCATTTGCCGCACTCGAGGTAATGCCTGAGATCGACGATTCGATCGAGGTCGATATCCGTCCCGAGGATCTTCAGGTCGACGCATTCCGTGCGAGCGGTGCAGGCGGTCAGCACATCAACAAAACCTCATCCGCTATCCGTATCACCCATCTCCCGACGGGAATCGTTGTGTCCTGTCAGACTCAGCGAAGCCAGCATCAGAACAGAGACTACGCTATGAAAATGCTCCGAGCAAAGCTTGTTGAGATCAAGGAGCGTGAGCATCTCGAGAAGATCGAGGATATCAAGGGCGTTCAGAGAGAGATCGCATGGGGTTCACAGATCCGTTCGTACGTGTTCATGCCCTATACTCTCGCAAAGGATCACCGTACCGGTTTTGAAAACGGCAACATCAATGCTGTAATGGACGGCGACCTTGACGGATTCATCAACGCTTACCTCAAGTCTCTCTCCCACGGTACTCTCGAGGCAAAATAATCACCGGAAAGATATCGTGCAGCGCATCGTTTTTTCGCAGAAAAACCGAATATAACGATGTGAAAACCCAGCTGCTTGGTTTTTTGCAACGCACTCTGGATAAAAGAGACGGTTTTTAGGAAGGAAAAATTGTAAGGTTTTACCTATATTTCAGAAAAATTATAGACAAACAGCGAAAAATAGGGTATAATTAAAGATAAAGAGAATTAAGTTATCCCCGGCTGAGGGGAACAAAGCTATCGTTATTAAGAAATACGGCGTCCGTATGCCGGAAATGCGGAAACAGCGCAGGATTTTTTTGCGCTGCGGAGTTTGAAATGAGAGTTATTACAGGTACTGCAAGAGGCCGCAGGCTCACTGCGCCTGAGGGACTCGATGTGCGCCCTACGACAGATAAGGTTAAGGAGGCAGTCTTTTCTGCGATACAGTTTGAGCTTGCAGGAGCTGCTGTTCTGGATCTTTTTGCCGGAAGCGGACAGATGGGCATAGAGGCGCTGAGCAGAGGTGCTTCAAAAGCCGTTTTCGTGGATAATTCACCTAAGGCTGTCAAATGCGTGGGAGAAAATATCCGTGCGGCAAAGTTTGAAAGATCTGCCCAGATCCTGAGCCGTGACAGCTTCGATTATATCAGACTTACTGCGGAGACCTTCGACATAATAATCCTCGATCCGCCATACCGGAAGGGACATATTGCAGAGGTGCTGCCGCTTGCAGCAAAAAAGCTCAACAAGGGCGGAAGCATAATCTGTGAGTATGAATCCGAGATGGATGAGCCGCAGGCTCCCGAGGGACTTGAGCTTAAAAAAAACTACAGATACGGAAAGATCAATGTTACGATATTCCGCAGCTGCGAGGAGGATGAAGAGTAATGAGAAGAGTAGCTGTCTGTCCCGGAAGTTTTGATCCGGTGACGCTCGGTCATCTCGATATAATCACCCGTGCATCAAAGCTCTTCGATGAGGTGATCGTCCTGATCTCACGCAATGCCGGAAAAAGTACACCAAGCTTTACTGCGGCGGAGCGTATGATGATGATACAGACTGTCACAAAGGATATCGGAAATGTAGTTATCGACATACTCGACGGACTCCTTGCTGACTATGTTGAAAGAGTAGGTGCGATCGCTATCGTAAAGGGACTGCGTGCGGTGAGTGATTTTGAGTACGAGTTTCAGATGGCGCTTGCAAATAAAAAGCTCTATGCAGGCGCAGAAACAGTGTTTCTGACAACAACTGCGGAGAATATGTACCTCAGCTCCAGCGTGGTAAAGCAGATCGCATATTTCGGCGGCGATATAAGCCATTTTGTTCCCGAGGCAATTCTTGACGATATAAAACAACGACTGATAAAAGAAAGGTAGATAATAATGAGTATTGATGAAATTCTTGAAGAGATGGATGAGCTTCTTGATAAGGCGTCATCCGTTCCGTTCATGTCACACAAGAAGCTTGTTGACGGCGAGCGCCTGAGAGAGCTTATAAACGATGTGCGCCTTAATATGCCTCACGAGCTGAAGGAAGCTAAGAAGATCGAGTACGACTGCCAGCGCATCCTTAACGAGGCAAAGATCAATGCGGACGCTATCATCAGAAAGGCAGAGGAAAGAGCAGCTCAGATAGTTGCCAAGGAGGCTATCGTTGTCGAGGCTAAGAAGAAGGCAATCGATATGCTCACAAGAGCACAGGCGGCTGCTAAGACTCTCCAGCAGAATGCGCAGGCATCTGTTGCGAAGCTGTTCAATGATACAGAGAATTATTACGCTAAGAACCTCCAGGAGGTCAAGGCTGTAAAGGCAAAGCTCGGCAGCAGTGTTAATAACGCAAACGCAAATAAGTAATGAAAAATAAGGCGGGTGCAGCTGAAAAAAGTAGCTGTGCCCGCTTGTTTTGGATAGGAGAAAATATGGACAGTATCGATGTGAAAATAATATCCCTCCTCCAGAAAAATGCAAGGATGTCACTTAAAGAAATAGCACCGGAGGTAGGGCTATCCTCACCAGCAGTAGCGTCGAGGATCGAGAAGCTCGAGCGACAGGGAGTTATCCTCGGCTACACTGCGTCAGTCGACAAGCAGAAGCTGGGATATAATATTACTGCATTCGTGAGTCTTGAGATAACCGCAAGCCAGAAGCCACAGTTTTATCCCTTCATCGAAAAGTTTCCTAACGTGCTTGAGTGCTGCTGCGTCACAGGAAGCTACTCGATGCTGATAAAGGTAGCGTTCCCAACAACACAGGAGCTTGACGGCTTCATCGGACAGCTCCAGCATTTCGGCAAGACCTCGACTCAGATAGTATTTTCTACACCCGTACCTCACCGTGAGCTGAGGATAGATCCGGAATAAGCAGGGGAGATATGTAACTCATCAGCAGTTTTTGCTTACGTATTCGCTTACGGCGGAGAAAATAGTGAAGGCAACCTTTGCCTGATATTCCTCCGTCTTTAGCAGCTCAGCCTCCTCGGGATTCGAGAGGAATCCGCACTCGACCATAACAGTCGGATTCTCGCTGAAATAACACAGGAAAAGCTCCTTTCCACACAGCTTTATCTCACGGGAATTCTCCGGCTGAAGCTCCGAGGAAAACTTGCTCTGAAGCGTCTGGGCAAGCGCCTCACTGCTGCTGTTGCTGTCGGAATAGAACATCTGCGCACCGCTGTATTTCGGATCAGTGAACTGATTCTGGTGTATCGACAGGCAGATAGCATTCTGACGGCTGTTGAAGATCTCGAGCCGATTATCCATGTCAGAGCTTTTCTGATTGGCGATCCCCTCGATCCCTTTGTCGTGAATTGAGGTGTCAGTGTCTCGTGTAGTGATCACCTCGTAGCCGTTAAGGCGGAGCAGATCTCGAAGCGTGAGCATGATGTTCAGGTTAATGCCCTTCTCCGGAATCCCGTCCGCAGTCGAGCATCCGCCGTCCATTCCGCCGTGTCCGGCATCAAGAATGATCACAGGCTTCTGTGCTTCGTAAGTAGCGGATACAGGTACAGCTGACTGGCTGCTGTTTTCAGTGGCGGCAAAGACTCCGAGAGCGATAGCGGCAGCACCAGTAAGTGCAGTACCGAATATAATTTTGCGGTTGATCTTATTCATGGCAGTACTCCTAAGCAAAGATTTCAATACAAAGATATGCATATCAGATAAGCCTTATGCCTGTACATGCCGTGCAAAGCATATAAAATCCAGCGTAATAAAACAACATAACAGCAAAAGCGGTCAGAATTCTCTGACCGCTTTTGCGTTCTGGCTCATGTTACATTTTTAAAAATTCAGGAACCGCTGATCAGATCTGACTAAATATATTG
>JBGVIW010000115.1:0-12784 GCA_045128995.1 Ruminococcus sp. | reverse complement strand
CAGGAACAGTTGATGATGGTCAGATCGAGGTCGCTACTACTGAAAAGGTAAAACTCTTCCTCAACGGCGTAAGCATCACGAATACTACAGGGCCTGCAATTCAGGTCACAGACGCAAAAAGATTCATTATTGTTCTTATGGAAGACACTCATTCCGTACTTCAGGATGTCAGCGAGAACACTGCTCTGGACGGCGTTATCTGCTCAAATGATACTGTAGAGATAAAGGGAAATGGTTCGGTTGATATCATCGCTGGTAATCGTCATGGTATTTCAAGTGATGACGATGTTGTTATCGAAAACGGAACGATCAATATTACTTCAAGAAAAACCGGTATTATGGCTAATGACGATGTAACTATCAACAGAGGCGATATAACCATTAACAGCGGTACAAATGGTATAAAATCAAAGGGTACACTCAATATAAATGGTGGCTGCACCGTGATTTCCGGCGGTTCAAAGGAGGAGAAAAGCTCAATATATGCTGCAGGTCCTTTCAATTACACTGGGGGCTACCTGTTTGCAGCGGGAAATGTTGTCACTCCTCCGACTTCATCAGTAAATCCTTTTGTAATAGCAGGATACTCGGCTGCACAGCCTGCTGGAAGTACACTTTCACTTCTTCTCAATAATACCGAAATGGCTTCGCTTGTTCCTCACAACAACTACAAATGTGTTATGATGCTTGCTCCGGAAATAGTTGCCGGCGATACATTTGGACTTGCAGTTGACGGCGGCATAGTCGGCGAATGGAGTGTGGCTGACGGTCAGAATGTTTTTACGATATCTTAAATAAAGGTTTTGTTACATTGTTATCGTATTAAAATAATACAAAAAGAATTAACTTGATAATTGCAAAAAACTACTGAAATTTGTGTGCTAAAATGGAGTTTGTGTGCGAAATTATATTGCATTATTCGCCGATTTGCAATATAATATCCTTAGTAAATGGAAAACTTCAATAAACAGTATCAAGTATCCTCCCTCTCATATGCTTGATACTGTTATTGAATCCTTTGCTTGCCGTAGAAATATTGTATAATATATTAATTTTTGTAATCCACCACTTTTTTAACGGTTAAGTTTTTTATACGTATCATTTTTAACTTTCTATGGCTCGGTCTACAGTGCTAGTGCGGCTTATGCCGTTTCAGACCGACACCGCATCCCTGATGGGATGCTTTTTTTATTCTTCAAAATTTGCAAACGAAATTATATAATCTGCTTGACAAATTATAAAATTCGTGTTACAATATAGTCAGCAAAGGAGGAATCTACATGAAAAAAAGCGTCTATAGCATCGTCCTGATGGATAGGGTCATTGATGCTGTTGATGAAGAGGCATATCGGCTCGGTACAAGCCGCTCAAATCTGATCAATCAGATACTTGCTGAGCATCTTAACTGTACTACTCCTGAGATGAAAATGCGAACTATTTTTGCTGCTATTAATGATGCGATGAATTCTCATTTTCAGATTCAGCAGCAGCGCTCTGATTCGCTTTTGACTTTGCGGACTGCCCTGAATTACAGATATCGTCCCGTTCTTAATTATAAGGTTGAGCTGTCACGCTCGCCTGAAAATTACATCGGTGTGCTGCGGGTTCAGATCAGGACTCAGAATCCTTCGCTCACTGCTCTTTTTGACAGCTTCTTTTCCTTTTGGACAAAGCTAGAGCAAGTTCTATTATCAAATGCTGGCTGCTTTTATTATTCGTACTCCCTTTCTCCAAACTCCTTTTCACGTGAGCTGATCAACTCCGGCTCAGGCTCTGCAGAAATTATCAGCAGCGCTATCGCTGGTTATATTCAGCTCCTTGATAAGGCTATCAAGCTTTATATTTCTGCTCCTAATGCGTTCGCTTCGGCTGCGCCTGAGATAGAGCATGAATATAGATCAATCCTTACACACACAATAATCTGAATCATTGTCAGGAGGTATTATTATGAACGCTGAAAGATTTACTCAGAAATCAGCTGACGCTGTGAGAAAAGCCCAGAGTATTGCTGTTATGCAGTCTAATAATGTCATCGAGCCTATACATCTGCTCGCCGGACTGCTCAGACAGGAAAATGGTCTGATCTATCAGCTTATTACAAAAATGGGCTTGGATGCCGGTATATTTGATTCTGAAATAAACAAGTCGATCTCCGCTCTTCCTAAGGTAACAGGATCCGGCAGAAGCAGTAATATCGGTATTTCAGCCGAGTCCGACAGGATCCTCACTGCCGCTGAAGGCATTGCTTCTAATATGAAGGACGAGTATATCTCGGTTGAGCATATTATGCTCGCTCTGATCGACTCGAAAGATAAGGATGTGAGCCGCCTCTTCTCTGCTTTTGGTATCGACAGAGATAAATTCCTGAACGCTCTTATGTCCGTAAGAGGCAATACCCGTGTTACATCTGAAAATCCTGAGGAGACTTACGATGTACTCGCAAAATACGGTCAGGAGCTTGTCGGTCTCGCCCGAAAAAATAAGCTCGATCCCGTTATCGGCCGTGACAGCGAGATCCGCAATGTCATCCGCATACTTTCACGTAAAACTAAGAATAATCCTGTTCTGATCGGTGAGCCTGGCGTCGGAAAAACTGCTATTGCCGAGGGACTTGCACTCAGAATCGTTGCCGGAGACGTTCCCGACAGCCTTAAAGACAGAAAGGTATTCTCTCTTGATATGGGAGCGTTGGTTGCTGGAGCTAAGTACCGTGGTGAATTTGAGGAGAGACTCAAGGCTGTTCTAAATGAGATCAAAAACAGTAACGGAAATATCATCCTTTTTATCGATGAGCTTCATACGATCGTTGGTGCTGGTAAATCCGACGGTGCAATGGATGCAGGAAATCTCCTTAAGCCCATGCTCGCCAGAGGTGAACTCCACTGTATCGGTGCTACGACCCTTAACGAGTACAGGCAGTATATTGAGAAGGATGCTGCTCTTGAACGACGCTTTCAGCCAGTCATGGTCGATGAACCTACGGTGGAGGATACGATATCTATCCTCCGAGGTCTTAAGGAACGCTATGAGGTCTTTCACGGTGTTAAGATACATGACAGTGCTCTTATTTCTGCGGCAGTCCTCTCACACCGTTATATTACTGACAGATTCCTGCCCGACAAGGCAATTGATCTGATTGATGAGGCGTGCGCTACGATACGCACTGAAATGGATTCCATGCCTACTGAGCTGGATGTTATCTCCCGCAAGATCGTTCAGCTTGAGATAGAGGAGGCTGCTCTAAAAAAGGAAAATGACAACATCTCCAGAGAGCATCTTGCTGAGATACAGAAGGAGCTTTCTGAACTACGTGCTGAGTTCAATGAGATGAACGCAAGATGGGAAAATGAAAAGTCCGGTATCACTGCCGTTCAGAAACTAAGAGAAGAGATCGAGGCTGTTGGTGCACAGATCGAAAGCGCTGAACGTGATTATGATCTCAATAAGGCAGCTGAGCTGAAATATGGCAGACTCCCTCAGCTTCAGAAAGAGCTTGAAGCTCTCGAAAATAAGGCTGAGATCGACTCCCCTTCCGTAAAACTTCTGCGTGACAAGGTTACTGACGATGAAATCGCTCAGATAGTCTGCCGCTGGACTGGTATTCCTGTTTCAAAGCTGATGGAGGGCGAAAAGGAAAAGATCCTCGGTCTTGAAGAGCTTCTTCATAAGCGTGTTATTGGACAGAATGAAGCAGTCACAAAAGTGAGCGAAGCTATTCTGAGATCTCGTGCAGGCATCCAGTCCCCCGACAGACCTATCGGATCATTCCTATTCCTCGGCCCTACTGGCGTAGGTAAAACAGAACTCGCAAAAGCACTTTCAGAGCTGCTCTTCGATGACGAGAGAAATATTATCCGTATTGATATGAGTGAGTATATGGAGAAATTCAGCGTAAGCCGCCTGATCGGTGCGCCTCCCGGATATGTCGGTTATGATGAGGGCGGTCAGCTTACTGAGGCTGTCCGCAGAAAGCCTTACTCCGTTGTGCTTTTTGACGAGATTGAAAAGGCTCACCCAGATGTTTTCAATACACTTCTTCAGGTTCTTGATGACGGAAGGATCACTGACTCTCAGGGGCGTACTGTCGACTTCAAGAATACAATAATTATCCTCACGTCAAACCTCGGATCGCATTTTATCCTCGACGGCATTAATCAGGACGGAGAAATCAGCGACTCTGCTCGATCTAATGTCGATTCGCTCCTCAAGCAGCAGTTCCGTCCAGAATTCCTGAACAGGCTTGATGAGATTATTTTCTTTAAGCCGCTTGCGAAAACTGAGATCGTTAAAATCGTCGATCTTATGCTCGATGACCTCAGAAATCGCCTCGATGAGAAGCATATTTCCCTAACTGTTTCTGATGAGGCTAAAAATTATATCATTGATTGCGGTTATGACCCTAACTTCGGCGCTCGACCTCTAAGAAGGTTCATCCAGCGCAGTGTCGAGACTCTTGTTGCTAGAAAGCTTATCAGCGATGATCTTTCATCCGGTGACAGTATCTTCATCGACATGGAAAACGGCGTATTATCGGCTTTTTAGTTCGTTTTTATTAGAGAAATTCAATAAAAAATCTCTGGCTCTGCGGTTATTATCAGTTGAATTGTCATTTTTTTGAATAATTCTTGACAAATCAATAATTTAGGTTTATAATTCAATTGTATTAAGTTTTGCGGTGGATAGTAAATTACCTATGCTGAATTCATCGGCTCTGTACTGAGCCTAGCGCTCTGTAAAACAGATCGTCGATCCCCGCACAAAATCTATAGTTATATCTGCTTCTATTGTTCCTGTTTTTTCTTTTCAGGCGCTTTGGAATGCTGTAAACTAGTTATTATCTGGAGGTTTATATCATGGCTAAAACTAAGAAGGCTGAAGCTGTTGAGGCTGTTAAGGAGACTGCTGCTGTTGTTGAGGAGGTAAAGACTGAAACTCCTGTTAAGAAGGCTCCCGCTAAAAAGGCTCCTGCTAAGAAGCCTGCTGCTAAGAAAACTGCTGTTAAGAAGACTGAGACAGTTGAGAACGTTGTTATCCAGCAGAATGGCAACGAGGTAACTGCTGCTGAGATTATCGCTAAGGCTAAGGCTGATGCAGGCGTTGATGCTCCTGCTAAGATCGATGTTTATGTAAGACCTGAGATCAACATGGTTTACTATGTTATCGATGGCGAAAAGTTCGGTAACTTCGAGCTTTGCTAATTCCATACAACATGAACCCTGTGCTTGCGCAGGGTTTATTTTTTTGATTGTTTTTTACTTTCAAAATTCCACGAAACCTATTGCATTTTTAACGTAATTAGAATATAATTAACTTAACGATAACACGGCACGACTGCACTTATATTAACATCAGATGCGCCGAGCTTTATATCTATTTGAAATAACGGAGGTAAATTTTGAATATCATCGAAATCAATAATCTCGAACTACCTGAGCTTAAGCCCTATACCTGTACGTCAGAGATACAGCTTCTGCGCTGGAATGAACCGGAAACCGGCATCTTTATCGCTGAAAGCCCTAAAGTTATTCGAAGAGCGCTTGATGCAGGCTATGAGCCAATCTCGCTGCTCATAGAGAAGAAATATATCACCGGACAGGCTGCGGATATTTTGAAGCGCTGCGCAGATGTTCCTGTTTATACAGCAGATTCCCAGACACTTACTCAGATAACTGGTTTCAAGCTCACGCTGGGTGTTCTCTGTGCCATGAGGAGAAAAAGGCTTCCTTCTGTTGAAGAGGTTTGCGGAGGTGCTTCACGCATAGCTGTTCTTGAAGATGTGATGAATCAGACTAATGTGGGGGCTGTATTCAGATCTGCTGCCGCACTGAATTTTGATGCTGTCATTCTTACCTCAGCCAGCAGCGATCCGCTGTATCGTCGATCCGTAAGAGTCAGCATGGGTACGGTTTTCCAGGTTCCGTGGACTTACATCAACTCCCCTTCTCCAGAATATGTAACGCAGCTTAAAAAATTAGGATTCGCATCTGCTGCAATGGCACTCACGGATGATTCTGTGGGTATCGATGATCATGATGTTATGGCTGAAGATAGACTGGCTGTCATTCTTGGTACTGAGGGCGAGGGACTTAAAGACTCTACTATCAATGCTGCTGACTACACCGTGAAAATCCCGATGGCTCACGGCGTCGATTCACTTAATGTCGCTGCGGCTAGCGCTGTTGCTTTCTGGCAGCTCGGAAAACGATGATTATAAAAAATAACGGCGAGTGGTTCTCCTCGCCGTTATTTTATAGTATAAATATCAAAAATAAAATGTTATAAGTTTTGCGACCATCCCTATTTGTAAGCAGATACACCGACCCAAATATAAATCCGGCAAGCATTGAGAAGATACCTGTAATAATATCCTTGGACAAAAAGTGGCTAGCTCCCCAGCTTACAGCAACGATTACGCCACCATAGGGTATTTCTTTTTTTTTAAACCATATTTCACATGCTTTTTGTCCGAAAATCAGAATGAGCATAAAGAGCATTACTTCACACGCATAGTAGATATATTGATAAATAAACTTTATGAATCCAAGATTAGTATACTCTATTATTATCTTGATTCCATTCCATTCATAGTAAGAAACACAAAACGATACAATTACTGCTATAATTATGAGTATATATCCCTTTCTATTCATTCTTGGACCTCTTTTTAGGAAGTTAAAATCCAGTTTATTCTTTGAATATGAGTAAATCAAACTTATGCCTATTCCCCAAATTATGCAAGTGAGAGTCCAATGTGTAATATATTGTGAATCGCTCCATTCATGCATCGTTTTATTATAGACGATAGGTTCGATCAAGTACGCTAAAATAAATTCGATGCATAAAACTATAAATGATAATACAGAAACAAGTATGTATGATACACCTTTTTCTTTATTCATGTTAAACTCCTTAAGATAAACTACGCTCTTAATTTAATTAAGAGCGTAGTTTTTATAAATATTTAATTTTTACCCAAGCACAAGCTCGGACATATCATAAAGTCCGGGCTGCTTATCCTTGATGTAAACTGCCGCATTGATTGAGCCTTCAGCAAAGACTGATTTTGATGCTGCTGAGTGAGAGAGTGAGATGACCTCGTCGTGGCCGGCAAATATTACGTCATGCTCGCCTACAATAGTACCGCCTCTGATTGCGTGCATACCGATCTCGCTCTTCTCACGTCTCTTGCGCTGAGAATGACGGTCGTATACATAATGCTTTGTATTATCAAGCGTCTCATTGATCGCATTCGCAAGCATGATAGCAGTACCGCTGGGCGCATCGATCTTCAGGTTATGATGCTTCTCGACGATCTCAATGTCGAACTGATCTCCGAGAATTGAGGCAGCCTTCTTTGCAAGCTGAACGAGAAGATTGATGCCGAGCGACATATTGAATGTAAAGAATACAGGAATCTGATTTGCAGCCTCACGGATCTTCTGGATCTGTTCATCGCTGTAACCAGTTGTTGCAAATACAACCGGAGTTCCCGTAGATAGGCAGTATTCAAGAAGTCCATCGAGAGAAGCGGGATTGGAGTAATCGATGATTACATCAGGCTTCTCGGGGAGCATATCAGGCTTTTCAACGATCGGAAAATCTGCATACTGCTTAGTGAAGATATCGATTCCTGCGATCACGCAGCAATTTTCTCTTTCCTTGACGCAGTTATAGATCGTATGACCCATTTTTCCGTTAGCGCCGCATATTGCAATTCTTGTCATATTATTTCACGCCCGAAGGGGGCATTCCTTTCTATATTTTTGAACAGCTTATACAAGACCATGCTTTACGAGTGAAGCTCTGAGCTTCTCTCTATTTGCATCAGTCATATCGCAGAGAGGCATACGGCATGATCCTGCCGGAACACCCATCATGTTCATTGCTTCCTTTACAGGAATCGGGTTTACCTCGATGAAGAGGCTATTGATGAGATCCATGTACTCGAGCTGGAGCTTTGTAGCTTCAGCAAAGTTGTTGTCGAGGCAGTACTGTGTCATCATATGAGTTTCCTTAGGAATTACATGGGAAAGAACTGAAATTACGCCCTTTGCGCCAAGTGACATCATAGGTACGATAATATCATCGTTTCCGCTGTAGACATCAATAACATCACCGCACTCTGCAAGAACCTTAGCTGCATAGCTGATATTTCCGCTTGCCTCTTTGAGACCTACGATATTCTTATGTTTTGCAAGTTCCTTGAGTGTAGGTATCTCGATCGCCATTCCTGTTCTTCCGGGAATATTGTAGAGAATGATCGGGATATTTACTGCATCGGCAATTGCTGTGAAGTGGAGAAGAAGTCCCTTCTGAGTTGCCTTGTTGTAATAAGGTGTAACCACAAGAAGTCCATCAGCACCTGCTGCCTCTGCTTCCTTTGAAAGCTCTACAGCATACTTTGTGTCATTGCTTCCTGTACCAGCGATCACGGGCACTCTGCCTGCTGTATGCTTAACAGCAAACTTGATGCAGGAAAGATGTTCCTCATCAGACATTGTAGAAGCCTCACCTGTTGTTCCGCATATGATGATTGCGTCTGTACCGTTTTCGATCTGATTATCGATCATTGCGCCGAGGCAATCAAAATTTATTGTTCCATCTTCATTGAAGGGAGTGATGATTGCGATTCCTGCGCCTGTGAAAATTGTATTTTTCATTACTATTTCTCCTTTCAGAGTTTAGAAAAGTGATTTTTCAAGAGTATATGTTATCCATTGATCATCGGGAGTCATTCCGATTGATTCATAGAATTGCGCTGAGCCTGTATTCCACTTTATACATTTCAGTTCAATATGCTCGCAGTCATTTTTGTGTGCGTCAGCCTTTGCCGCAGCAATAAGCGCTTTGCCTATGCCGCAGCCTCGGAATTCCTGACGTGCATACAGGTCTTCGATATAGAGGATCTTACGTCCTGTAAAGGTGGTATACTTCCAGAAATAGTTCATTACACCAGCTTCCCTGCCGTCTGCAAGTGCTATATAGCTTTGCAGTGCTCCGGATGACAGCAGCTCAAGCATACGTTCCGGCGTAAGCTCAAAGATATCCATTGCGTTGTGATACTCAATAAGCTCCTTGGTCAGTGTAAAGACTGCCATGTAATCCTCTGGTTCAGCTTTTTTAATGCTTAAAGTCATTATTAATCAAAGTATCCCTTAGCAGCGAGAAGCTCTGCGAGAAGAACTGCGCCGCCTGCTGCACCTCTTAATGTGTTATGCGAGAGGCATACGAACTTATAATCATACTGTGTGTCCTCACGGAGACGACCTGCTGAAACAGCCATACCGCCTTCGAGATTTCTGTCAAGCTTAGCCTGCGGACGGTTATCCTCTTCAAAATAGTGGATGAACTGCTTCGGAGCTGAAGGAAGCTCAAGCTCCTGAGGTGCACCCTTGAAATCAGCCCAGAGCTTGAGGATCTCATCCTTAGTGGGCTTCTTGTCGAAGGATACGAATACTGCTGCTGTATGACCATCAGAAACAGGAACTCTCAGGCACTGTGTTGTGATCTGAGGTGAAGATGCCTTTACGATCTCGCCGTTTTCGATAGTTCCCCATACCTTGAGCGGCTCCTGCTCGGACTTTTCTTCCTCGCCGCCGATGAACGGGATAAGGTTATCAACCATCTCAGGCCATGTCTCGAAGTTCTTTCCTGCGCCTGAGATTGCCTGATATGTGCAAGCGAGAACCTTTGTGATACCGAAGTCTCTGAGCGGGTGAAGTGCAGGAACATAGCTCTGGATCGAGCAGTTTGACTTAACTGCAATAAAACCTCTCTTTGTGCCAAGTCTCTTTCGCTGAGACTCGATGATCTCGATGTGCTCAGGGTTGATCTCCGGAACTACCATAGGTACGTCGGGAGTAAATCTGTGAGCTGAGTTATTTGAAACGATCGGGCACTCTGCCTTTGCATATGCTTCTTCAAGAGCCTTGATCTCGTCTTTTTTCATATCTACAGCGCAGAAGCAGAAGTCAACCTGCTCAGCGATCTTTTCAATATCAGAAGTTGCGTCATAGAGCTTCATACCCTTCATTGCCTCGGGCATGGGGACAGCCATCTTCCAGCGGCTTCCGGCAGCTTCTTCATAAGTCTGTCCGGCAGAACGAGGTGATGCTGCAAGTACCTTTACGTTGAACCATGGATGATTCTCGAGAAGAGTGGCAAATCTCTGGCCAACCATTCCCGTAGCGCCAATAATTCCTACATTGTACTGTTTCATAAGTAAATACTCCTTAATAAAAAAATTATATAAAAAATAAGAAAACCGGTTGCAAACCGGCTCATCATACGTTATAATAGAAATATTGACATACACGATAAGCCGTATGCCGATAGCTCTCCATCAATGTATGATGACAGTCAGGGATCTCTTAAACCCGATGACCAGAACAGAATTTACCAGAAACTGTTCTTCGGCGGCATTGCCTTTCGCTGTGACCCATAGGAATGGTTTTCCCGATCGCAGGTACTGATCTCAGCCGCACCTCTACCTTAGTTTCTATAATATCATTTTTATTTTTGCGTGTCAATACTTTTATAAATTTTTTTCAGCTTTTTAGAGTTTTTTCTTCAAAAGCAGCAAAAATACTATCTCCAGGAGGAATTTTAGTGGAACTTTTAAAATCAGAATTTTATTATGATCTGCCAGAGGAGCTTATTGCTCAGACGCCGGTTGAACCGAGAAGCTCCTCAAGAATGATGTGCGTCAGCCGTGAAAACGGTGATATTTCGCACGCTCATTTCTATAATTTATGCGATATGCTCAGAGAAGGTGACTTGCTCGTCATGAACGACTCCAGAGTTATTCCGGCAAGGCTTTATGGCGAAAAAATTGATAATAAAACCTTTATCGAGTTTCTCCTTCTTGAACAGAAGGGCGATAAGCTCTGGGAGATCATTTGCCGTCCGGGAAAAAAGGCCAAGGTTGGCGCAAGGTTTTCGTTCGGTGACGGAAGACTTGTCGCTGAGGTCATTGAAGTAAAAGACGACGGTAATAGGATCGTTCAGTTTGAATGTGATGGCAACTTCTTTACTGCGCTTGAGGATGTCGGTCAGATGCCTCTGCCTCCGTATATCACTGCTAAGCTTGAAAATAAAGAGCGCTATCAGACTGTATATTCACGAGAACTAGGATCAGCTGCTGCTCCTACTGCCGGACTTCATTTTACTCCAGAGATGCTCGGTGAGCTTCGCAGCAAAGGTGTGAAAACTGCTTTTGTGACGCTCCATGTCGGACTCGGAACTTTCCGTCCGGTCAAGGAGGATAATGTACTTAACCACAAGATGCACAGTGAGCATTACTATCTCCCAAAGGAAACTGCTGATCTCATTAACGAAACAAAGAAAAACGGCGGACGTGTTATTGCAGTCGGAACTACAAGCTGCCGTACCCTCGAGAGCGTTGCAAGTTTCTATAATGAGATATCTGAACGTGAGGGATATACTGATATCTTCATCTACCCTGGATATGAATTCAAGTGCATTGATGGTCTGATCACTAATTTCCATCTTCCCGAGAGTACTCTTATTATGCTCGTTTCTGCTTTTATGGGCTATGATAACACGATGAATGCCTATAAAACTGCTGTCGAGGAAAAATATCGCTTCTTCAGTTTCGGTGATTCAATGTGTATTCTTTGATGCAGACTGAATTCAGATAAGTATTTTGAATTATAAAGGAGAATTTATGTATACATTATTAAAAAAAGAAAATAAAGCCAGAAGAGGTCAGTTTGAAACAGTACACGGTACGTTCCAGACTCCTTGTTTTATGAATGTCGGTACTGCTGCTGCAATCAAGGGCGGCATCTCGTCTATCGATCTCAAGGGGCTTAAAACTCAGGTGGAGCTTTGCAATACATACCATCTCCATCTTCGTCCCGGAGATAAGATAATTAAAGAAATGGGCGGTCTTCATAAGTTCATGAACTGGGACAAGCCTATCCTTACTGACAGCGGCGGTTTTCAGGTGTTTTCACTCGCTCAGCTACGTAAAATTAAGGAGGAAGGCGTTTATTTTGCGTCGCACATAGACGGCAGACGTATTTTTATGGGACCTGAGGAAAGTATGCAGATCCAGTCGAATCTCGCTTCAACTATCGCTATGGCATTCGATGAATGCATCGAGAATCCCTCTACCTATGAGTACGCTGCAAATTCTATCGAGCGTACCACTCGCTGGTTATATCGCTGTAAGGATGAAATGGAGCGCCTTAATAGTCTTCACGATACTATAAATAAAAAACAGATGCTTTTCGGTATAAATCAGGGCTCTACGTACGATGATCTCAGGATAAAGCACATGGAGGATATTGCTAAGCTCGATTTGGATGGATATGCTATAGGCGGACTTGCTGTTGGTGAGGCTACTGAGGAAATGTATCGTGTTATCGACGTTGTTGAGCCGTTTATGCCTGAAAATAAGCCGAGATATCTGATGGGTGTGGGTACGCCTTCTAATATCATTGAGGCTGTTGCGAGAGGAATCGATATGTTCGACTGCGTTATGCCAAGCAGAAATGCACGCCATGCTACTGTATTTACTTGGAGCGGAATCATGCATCTCGCCAATAAATGCTATGAAACTGATCCCAGACCTATTGATGAAGAGTGTGACTGTCCTGTTTGCCGTGACTTTTCACGTGCTTATCTGCGTCACCTGTTCAAGGCTAAGGAACAGCTTGCGGGACGGCTTGCTGTTATGCATAATCTTTATTTCTATAATACACTCGCTGAACGCATAAGAGATGCGCTGGATAATGGTACATTTGAACAGTTCCGCCAG